>NZUQ01000085.1 GCA_002697225.1 Candidatus Poribacteria bacterium | reverse complement strand
CTAACTTCATCTACAGATCGGACATAAACTTAGTACACTTTACCTAACCTTTTATCGATACGATTCCAACCAACGGTAATAGTTACACCTTTAGCTCCAATGTATCCTCTATAATTTCCTATTTTAACCTTCTTCCCTAGTTCATTACCTATGGTATAATTATTGAATTACCATTTCATATTATCTCAAGGCAAATTGGGTTTTTCTGAAAAACCAATACATTATTTGTGAAAAAATATTGCAAAAACAGCAATCAGCCCATTATAGTCCTTGGCTTAACAGTTATTCATTTATAGGAAGACTTATAGAAGAAACCCAGACCATTTTCAGGTTTAAGTCAACAAAATTAGGCATCAGGCTTGTAATAAAATCTATTATCAAGACTGTAGCCAAAAAAGTCCGAATTTATTACGTTTATTGATGTAGTGAGCAACTTTTCAAATAAGCTAAGCCATAATTCATTTTATATTGACATTTGACCCTCAGTTAAATATATAAGAATTGTTTGTAACAAGGTAGATTAATTATGAATCGAACAGGAAGAGCGGTTGTAGCAAGTGGGCGAGATTTTGAGATTCGCGAATATCCAGTACCGGACCCAGCCCCCGGTACAATTCTACTTCGTCAAGAACTCGCAGGTATCTGTGGAACAGATCTACATAACTGGCAGAAAGGTATTGAAGGCGAAATGCTTCTCGGTCATGAGAATGTAGGCATCATTGATGCTGTCGGGAAAAATGTGGAAACTGATTATGTTGGCAACCCTATCCAAGAAGGAGATAGGGTCATACTTGCCCCTAGGGCTAATGAACGTGTTTATGGGTTTCAAATTGATCCCGATGAAGCCCCACATTTTGGAGGAGGATTTGCTGATTACATATACCTCACCTATTCCGGTACATGTTTTATTAAAACGTCGGCACCTATTAACGTTGCTGTACTAACGGAGCCTTTTGCTATCGCGGTACATGCTACTATGAGAGCGAAAGTGAAAATCGGCGATACAGTCGTAATTCAGGGATCAGGCGCAATTGGATTGTTGACACTAGTTTGCGCTAAAATTAGTGGCGCTGCAAAATTGATTATGGTTGGCGGGCCCAGCGGCAGATTGACATTGGCAAAACAATTAGGAGCAGACGTAACCATCAACATTGAGGAAGTTACATCCATCGAAGAAAGGACACAACTAGTTAAAAATCACACACCACAGAATGAGGGCGCCGACATTGTATTCGAATGTGCCGGATTCCTGCCAGCCATTGCCGAAGGACTCGGTTATGTTAAATACAGCGGGACTTTCTGTGAGGTTGGACATTTTGTCGACGTAGGTTCATTTGAGCTTAATCCAAATCAAATGCTAATGCGGAAAAACCTGCGGTTAGAAGCAGTATGGAGTAGTCGACATGAACATTTTGTTCGTGGGTTACCAATTTTGGAGAAGAACGAATTTCCTTTTGCTGACATGGTAAGTCACATATTACCACTATCCCGTGTTCAAGAAGGATTTGAAGCACTTGATGGCGGATACCGCTTGGGTAATGAGACGGCAATTAAAATTGCCGTTAATGCTCAAGCAGAGTAGTACCCAAATACGAAAACACGACTATTTTAGGATACTGTCATGGACCTACAACTTGTTAACGGAGAAAATGCTGTTGCTTGGGGAGCGATAGAAGCTGGGGTTAGTGTTGTCACCGGATATCCAGGATCCCCAGGAACTGGAACTTTCAATACCTTAGCAGAAACTGCTGAAGCATACGGATATCATACTGAATGGTGTATCAACGAACGCATTGCCCTAGATATAGCAGCAGGTGTGTCTCAAGGAGGAAAGCGCGCGTTTGTATGTTTAAAAAGTGTTGGAATGAATGTCGCTCTAGATACATTAATGGTGTTAAATATGACAGGTGTACACGCCGGGCTGGTCATTCTTTTAGGTGATGACCCAGGTGCTTGGGGGTCCCAAAACGAACAAGACACACGTTTTATCGCCCCAATGGCTGAGATACCAATGCTTGAACCTTCTACACCTAAAGAAGGGCGTGAGATGATCAAATGGGCCTTCGAATTCTCAGAACTTCTCCGTACAGTTGTCATTATTCGGATTACGCGAAGCTTCAGCCTATCGGAAAGTCTCCTATCTCCAATTTCTGTGCCAGAGGCGAAACTGTCTTTGTCACCAGACAGAGAACCAATGCGATGGATTTCTGGTCCCAGTAATACTATGGAGAACCATCGCCAAGTCCATCATAAGATACAACAAGCAACCAAACAATTCAGCCATCTGCCCTTCAACAAAATTGAAGGTTCAGGTTCCAAAGGAATTCTTGCTAGTGGTTTTACCTGCAGCAAGTTAACAGAGGCACTTTCCGGCACAGATATCTCAGACTTATCGATTCTCAAATTGAGCACTCTCTATCCACTCCCTAAAGATTTGCTAACTCAATTTTTAGATCAATGTCAAGAGATCCTCGTTCTGGAAGAGGTAGATCCCTACTTAGAAGACGCAATTAAAACCGTGGGATATGATGCCGGCCACACACCTAAAATACTGGGAAAACGAACTACGGATGTCAACTGGGAAGGAGAACTTTTTCGGTGGCATATACAGCAGGCACTCGACGCTTACTTGCCTGATTTTTCACCAAGTCAATACTATACCCAAGATGGATGGGAAAAGGAAAAACCCGCGCGAAAACCATATTGTGCAGGTTGCCCTTACGTTGAAATTCTAACTATCCTTCGTCAAGTAGCCGAAGATCTAGGGCAAAATCCATTTCTTTCAGCCGATCCTGGCTGTGCTATTACTGCTGCACATTTACTGGATACAAAGCTTTGCATGGGATCCGCAATCGGAGTGGCTGCAGGTCTGCAGAAAGCTGGAATTGACGAACCAGCTATCGCTATTTTTGGTGATTCTGCCTTTTATCATGGTGGCCTTAATGCGCTGGTTCATGCTCGCGCGACCAAGTTGAATCTACTAACGATCGTTCTGGACAACGGTGGTGCCGTCACCACCGGAGGTCAAAGCACGCCTAACAACACATCACCACCTTTTGGCGATTCGGGAACAACCATTGGTATTGTTGATCTTGCTTCCTCTTGCGGAGTGAAATCTGTCTGGATTATCGAAGACGATGATGATACTGAGAAAATGAGCAACGTCTTCCGAGAAGCTTTAACAGTCGAGACCGGACTTAACATGGTTGTTGTTCAAAAATTCTGTAAACCTATTGACGAATAGTAGTATTTCTGTTAAGTCTAACTATTTTCCCTAGCGAACTCAAGGTTTCCATTGGACTGATTATCTATAATACTACGTTTTACCTAATAATTAATTGAGGTGATAGTTGTTGCTTGTGATCTTTCTTTGCCTATTTCAATGAGTCTCTATGTCTCATCTAGGTGATTGTAAACTTGTAAGGGCGAGATGGTGCAAGAGCTAAATATTCAAAAGGGGTGGGGGGCAACCAGTCTCTACACGAAAGCAACTTCAACGTACAGTCAAAATTAGGTTTATACCAGAATTGAAAGCGAGCAACAGTAATTTTGTCACTTATTCAATCTGGCTCCAACCAATTCCTTGCCGAATTGCCTCGATTGCCACTTGATAACGCCAACCATCTCGAAAAGTCAAATAACTTTGATGGGGTTGATTGCAAATATCTGCGATGAAATCAATGACTAATGCCACCCACATGTTCTGGATAATGTCACCAACTTGAGGAAGATCATTAGTTAATGCCTCCGGTATTGCTAAAGAACTAGTCTGAGAATTTTCAGTTTTTGAAAGTGAGAGTGATAACATTCCTCCTCGCCCTATTAAGGTTCCTTCATCACCATAGAAATACCAACCGTTAGTTTCAACCGATTCGGCAATCCCACTTGTGACTCGCATCATGACAGGAACAAAATTTTCTTCTTGGGGGGCAGGTAAGCTTAGTTTCAATAAGGCTGAAAAGGAACTTTCCCCATCGCAAATTCGCCATTCCATATCGGTTGCGTCTTGAGGGCTAATTTTGGTGTCTCTGAATTGCCGGAAGTCATGTACATGAGGTAGAACAGGGGCCCGTTCTTGCCTCCGTTGTGCTTGACCAACAACCGAACTTAGCTTCCTATTTGTCATTCTTTCTAGTATTCCTAACCAGTGTGGGAATCCGTTGTTAAGCATTCCCCCACCATGAGATAGCGAGTTCATCCAACTCCAAGATTTTAGCTCTTTAGATTTTGGGTGGGAAGAAATTACATCAATCTGCTTCAAATTACCAACTGATTGGTTACTCAACAGTTGATTTACCCAAGTTACACTGGGATGATAACAGTGAGTAGCTGCATAAGCGTGTTTAACATTTGCTTGGTCAACCAGATGATAAAAGTGCTCGGCTTCTTTGGCTGTATTAGCCAGTGGTTTGTCACACAAAAGGTGTGCGCCTAGTTCGACAGCAAGTTCAACCACTGGAGCTCTCAAAATAGCAGGTGTGGCCAAGGCAACAATATCAGGTTTTACCTCCTTAAGAGTCTCCTCCCAATTAGTCGAAGCTATTACTATTCCTAAATTAGAAGCAACTTTATCAACAATTTCTTGCCTGCGAGCGCAGATGGCAACCACCTCCACACCACAGTGTTGTAGAGCCTTAGTATGCCCCTCACCAGCCCAGCCAGCTCCCACAACAACGGCCTTCAAATCTTGAGGGTTCATATTATTAACCTCTATTTCCTTTATCCAACATAATTCCTAGAATCGATTCGATAAATCAGAAATCTAGTGAATTTCCGTACAGCTCAGTGATATGAAAGAATAGTATTATAGTAGCGATGAAAAACGGTGTCAATTATTGGAACTAGAAAACACATGTATTTCTCTTATTATCACTTGGTTATGGTTGCTTTACCCCGACCAGCATAATAGCCATATAACTGGAATCCAACATACGAACATTTGTCCTCTAGCATCATGGATATAAGCCACAACCTCCATATTGGAACAGTTTAAAAATTGAGGTCGTTTCTACAGACTCAATTAAAGTGGCAACTAAAAAATTGTGATATAATCATGTTAATTGTATTTTGTGTTCCCATCAAGTATTATAATCGGTTTTTCCACATTAATGCGTAAAATAAAAAAGGTAAACTCAATTTCAGATTTTCAGGTGAGCTAATTGCTAAGGAAGTGCCTAGATGCTACCATCTATTAGCAAGAAGTATTTTATATGGTTCTTAGTTCTACTTCTACTTTTCTGCTTTCGCGTAGCAGCACAGCTCATTCAAGTATTATATCCCGTCGACTTTCTCCCTTCATTTGAAGCATGGCATAGCCGTACGATACCATACTGGTTGCTAGTAATATTCCAGTTTATCATCATTCTAGCATGCATAAATGTGGTTATCAGATTTATACGCGGCAGAGTAAACCCGAATCATAAGGTAGGAAGAATCTATCTAGGTTTGGGATTTGTGTACTTCTCTATGATGTTATTTCGTCTGGTAGCAGGATTAACTTTTGTTACTAATCATAGTTGGTTTAGTGCAAGAATTCCAACCTTTTTCCATTTGGTACTTGCGTCCTTTTTATTGTTGCTAGGCAGTTTTCATTACAAGTATAGCAAACTATAGTAATAAATGATGAATACATCGAAGAGTAAGACAGCATTGATAATTTCTTGGACAGCTTATCCCACAGTAATTGTCTCTGGTTTAACCCTAAATAGTTTTTTATTGGATTTAGGCTATCCATTGCAAGTCAGTGCATACATTCCTATCATTCTTGGTATTGTAATTATCACGTTTCTTGAACATAAGTTTCCGTACAGAAAGGAATGGCTTCCTAATACTTCAGACGTAAGAGATGATGCCACTTTTATGGTTGCAGTACAGATTATATTACCTAGGGTTCTCTCTTTCTTTGTTGCTATTACGCTCTTGAAATACTTGAAAGCTAAAGGCCTAACACCAGATGAATACTGGCCACATTACTTTTCACCACTTATCCAAGCTATCTTTATGGTGTTATTTGCTGATTTTTTGAGATACTGGCTTCATAGAGCTAGCCACGAATGGTATCCATTGTGGTGTTTACATGCTGTGCACCACTCACCTCATAAACTCTATTGGGTGAACGTAGGACGTTTTCACCCAATAGACAAAGCACTCCAATTCTTATTCGATGCTCTACCCTTTATAATTCTTGGTGTTTCAGAAGAAGTTTTAGCCATTTACTTCGTATTCTACGCCATCAATGGCTTCTTCCAGCATTGTAATATCGATCTAAGACTTGGTTTCCTCAACTACATTATTAGTGGCCCGGAACTGCACCGATGGCACCACTCTTTTATCATCGAGGAAGCAAACAGAAACTACGGCAACAATTTGATTATCTGGGATTTACTCTTTGGTACGTGGTTTTTCCCTACAGACAGGGAAATTGAGAAATTAGGATTGAAGAACAGACAATATCCACTGGATTTTGCAACCCAAATGCGAACTCCTTTTATCAAAGGTATAGATCAGGATTAGATATGATATTTCCACTTATTAATATTGCACTGAATAGCCTTATTCAACTAAGGATGTTCTTAATAAAACATGTTTCATGGAGTTCGCTTATTAAGAAAACTCGCAATCCCCAACAGGCTCAAAATGAATTACTGAAACAAATTCTCAGTAAGAACAAAGACACCGTTTTTGGTAAGGAGCATGGCTTTGAGAAAATTAGATCATATGAAGAATTTTGTAGCGCTATACCTATTCAATCATATGAAGATTTACGGGGGTATATTGAAAAACAAGAAAAAGAAAAGAAGCTATATCTAACTGCTGAACAACCTATAATGTATGCCCAAACAAGCGGGACAACAGGTAAGCCGAAATTTATCTCCATCTCCAAAAGTTCAATTTCACAATATCGCAAAAGCCAACAGGTCTTTGCTTATGCAGTGTATGCTTCTATATCAGGTGTCTACAACGGCAAAGTGCTAGGCGTCAGAAGTCCTGCTGTAGAAGGATACTTAGACACAGGTACACCGTACGGTTCCATGTCAGGGCTTATTTATAAGAGTATGCCTGGGTTGGTGCGTTCAAGGTTTGTAGTGCCCACAGAAATTTTTGAAATCGAAGATTATGAGCTGAAATATTACCTGATAACGGCCTTTTCTCTCATGGAGGATAATATCACGCTCATGGCCACGGCAAACCCTTCCACCATTCTGAAGCTAGGCGACATCATTGGAAAGCAGGCTGATGGATTAATCCACAATATTAGGACAGGTACATTTACAAATCTAGAAAAATTAGGTGCTGATCAAAAGAAGAGCATAGTACAAAGTTTCAAAAAAAACACAAAGAGAGCAAGTGAACTTGAAAATATCTTATCTGANAAAGGNAATTTAACTTTTGCGGATATATGGCCAAATCTTAAAGCTGTTTGTACATGGACTGGCGGCAGTTGCAGTGTACTGATTCNTTCCTTGCAGAAACAACTTTT
Source organism: Candidatus Poribacteria bacterium (assembly GCA_002697225.1). The sequence continues at coordinate 2,709 of NZUQ01000085.1, read as the reverse complement.
NCCATCTACAAATATTGTTGAGATGGGATATTTATCCAGTGAGTTTCGNGGAAGTATCACCGTTGATGTACTTAACAACAGNGGAATTCCGACCTTAGANGAAAATTTTTTTGAGTTTGTAAAAAAAGAAGAATGGGAGAATGAAACTCCTACGTTTNTGACGCTCGAACAAATCGAAGGAGGNAAACAATACTATATTTTNGCAACCACNCAAAACGGTCTGTATCGTTACTGCATCAATGATATTATTGAAGTCAATGGGANATANAACAAGACTCCTACTATTCGATTCATTCAGAAAGGAAAAGGGGTAACGAACATCACTGGAGAGAAACTTTACGAAAACCAACTTATTCAAGCAATGAAAGCTATAAAACAAGAGTATGGTTTAGATATTAGTTTCTTTATAATGTTGGCTGACCAGGAATATCTACAATACTATCTTTATCTAGAACATGAGCCTATGGAGGAACTCGGCCTTTTGGNGAGTCTGGAAGAAAAGTTATCTGATCTCAANATTGAATACGAAAACAAAAGGAAAAGTGGACGTCTACAACCATTAAATCTGAGGTTCCTGAAATTTGGCACAGGTGAAGCATATAAGAAACATTGCATTGAGAACGGTCAACGAGAGGGACAATTTAAAGTGGCTCATTTGCAATATAAAAAGGATTGTATTTTCGATTTTCACCAATATATTTATACTGAATAAGATATGAAAATCACTAATCTAAAAATCAGAAAATTAGAAATCCCCTTCAATATGAGTTTTAAACATGCATCTGCCGAACGTAATGCTACCGAAAGNATCTTGGTGGTAGCAGAGTCNGACAACCGCCATGAAGGTTATGGNGAAAGTTGTCCACGCAGCTATGTTACTGCGGAGCACATTGACTCAACCATAGCATTTTTTGAGAAGCACAAGTCATCAGNTCGAGCCATAGAAAATCTCGAAGAACTTAGGCTATGGATAGAGGAAAAAAAGGGAGACATAGATGCTAATCCAGCAGCTTGGTGTGCCATTGAATTGGCATTGCTAGACCTATTAGGGAAAGGGCAAGAAAAATCTATAGAAGAACTTCTATCCTTACCCATGCTTAAAGGTGAATTTCACTATACGGCTGTTTTAGGAGCCAGCAATTATGAGATTTTCAAAAAGCAACTTCAGCAATATGCTCACACTGGATTNAGTGATTTCAAGTTGAAGATNTCNGGGAAGTTGGAANAAGATATAGAAAAGCTAAANTTACTAAAGAAACTAAACAATAAGGAAACCAGAATAAGGTTAGANGCCAACAACCTTTGGGACACATCAAGCGAAGCGATCGCTTATCTCGAGNAATTAGACACTAACTTCTTCGCTATAGAAGAACCTGTCGAGACTAATCAATATGATACACTCCGTACTATAGCTAAAACNCTACNTACTANAATTATCCTTGATGAAAGTTTTCTTCGCAAAGANCAATTTGAGCATATTCAAGACAGTCCTGAGACATGGATTATCAATGTCCGTATATCTAAAATGGGAGGCATCTTGCGTTCTCTTGACGTTGCTGAAGAAGCAAGTCGGTTGAATATCCCTATCATCATTGGTGCTCAGGTCGGTGAAACCAGCATTCTTACTAGAGCAGCACTTACTATTGCCAATACTTATTGTAATATTCTGCTAGCTCAAGAAGGTGCCTTCGGTATTTATCTGCTTGAAAAGGATATTGTAGAAACACCACTTATGTTTGGAAAAGGTGGAGTGCTATCTACCCATTCTCTGATTGCTAAACAAGGATTAGGATTGCATTGNATCTTATAAGAATCATNAAGGAATATGGCTGATTTTGCTAAAATGGCACCTCGGATTGGCTCGCTTAGGATTTCCGTTATTCATATGCTTTGTCATCTTATTCNGCATATGCTTTATCATCTTATCAAATTGGACATCCATCATCGATTTTATAGCCGACCAATTTTTNCTCCCAAATCAAGGGATAAGAGAGGCANCATATGAGACACGAACACAACGAAGCGTAGGATTTACAACGAACGATGGCATTANGCTACTCGCGGATGTTCACCATCCAAAGGGGTTGAAAAAAACAGCCACTATCTTAGTTCGTATTCCCTTTACCAAAACATTTGGAAACCGAGGGCGTTCGGATGTAATTGGGCGTTATTGGGCCCGTCGTGGATATACGGTTGTCGTTCAGGGAACGCGTGGCAGATATGAATCAGGAGGTCAATTCTATCCGCTAATTCATGAACGTGAAGATGGTATCGAAACACTCCACTGGTTAGCACAGCAACCNTGGTATGATGGACGTTTAGCAATGTGGGGTGCATCNTCATTTGGACACACACAATGGGCTATTGCTGATCAGACTCANCNNGGGCCANACGCCTTATTTGTTCAGATCGCTAGCACAAGTTTCCGTAAAATGTTCTATCCAGGTAANGCATTCTCATTGGAAAGTGGCCTATATTGGGCTATAACAAGCCGAGGTAGCAGAGATCGTGAGGTGAGCATAGCAGATCTCGAAAAAGGAGTGGAAGGTTTTCCTCTCNTNGAAGCCGATGACCGTGCCATTGGAGATACAAATTTTTTCAATGATTGGTTGATTAATCAATATAATGATGCCTATTGGAAAGTGATTGACGGCACGAATCGGACACACACATTGCAGTCCCCAACACTGCTAATGGCGGGCTGGTTTG
>NZUQ01000084.1 GCA_002697225.1 Candidatus Poribacteria bacterium | reverse complement strand
AATAATTCCGACAAAACAAGCTCAAACATGGAAATCCTTTCCCATTTCCCCTTTAATTTCATCTATCAACAAATAAAAAAACTGATGATTCAATTAAAGCTTATTCCTCCACTAATTTATAGCCAAAAACGCAAACTCTAAGATGTGTAGTTTAGCTTGAGATGGGGGCTTAGGCTTAAACCAAGCAAATTGTGGCTCATCATCCAGAACTGTTCCTTCGATTGAGAATACCACAACTCACCCTTAAACATTTCACCTATGTTGCGCTTATGAATCGAATTCAAGTAGAATTATGGATATGACCAATTCAAAATTGGAAAGTAACTTTCAAATTACGGGCATTGGAGAGGTATTATGGGACGTTTTTCCTGACAGGAAACGTTTCGGAGGTGCACCAGCCAACTTTGCCTGTCAGGCCCAAGCATTAGGAACAAATACACACATGGTTAGTTGTGTTGGTCGAGATCAACTAGGCCTACAAATCTTATCATTTCTAGAGACACGTCAGATCAATACATCATCGATTGCCTTTTCTGATCGGCATCCGACAGGAACGGTTCAGGTTCAACTTAACTCTTCAGGTCATCCAAAGTTTAAAATTTGCGGTGATTCCGCGTGGGATTTCATTCCATGGTCTGAGAGGCTTGCATTGTTGGCTTCTACGACTAACGCAGTTTGCTACGGTACATTAGTCAACGGAGCCAGATGTCGCGAGATACTATCCACCGCTTCCTCGAATCTCTACCACCTGACTGCTGCCTACGCGTTTTCGACATTAATTTNCGGCAACANTTTTANGATCTTACATTGGTTCGACAATCCCTGCAATTTGCTGATGTGCTAAAGNTGAGTGACGAAGAATTGCCCGTCTTAGCNNCAGCCTTGGGGTTGTCNGGCTCAAATATGACTATCGTCAAGGNATTGATNAAACAATACGATTTACGCCTGATTGCGCTGACTCNAGGGGANAAANGNGCCATCNTAGTCTCAAGNGACCAAGTTAGCGAATGCCAAGGGATTCGCGTAGAAGTTGTTGATACTGTCNGCGCAGGAGATGCATTCACAGCAGCAATGACTATAGGACTGTTAGGAGGNCATGATTTGGAAGCTATCAATTATTACGCTTGTCGTGTGGCAGCTTNCGTCTGCTCTCAAGCCGGAGCAGNACCAGATCTACCTAATGAACTACGCATAATAATATGATCAAATCACAGTGATTTGATCATACATCTCCCCAAAANACGCGGCACTTCAACTGNAAAGCCATCGACTGTCAAAGTCACATCNGTCCTTGTATCGTCAAAATCAGTTCGTCTCAATAACAAATGATCTCCTAATCTGATCCCTGATATNACAGGGCCAGGTTGGAACGGGACATCNAAATTTATAGGTNNNCCCAACTCCAGAAAATCTTTGTATTCCAGTGANGCAGCATAAACCTGNTGCACCAATCGTACTTCCTGNGCTGCCTGATCCAACGGNCACCACATAAAAAGTGTATCATGTCCTCGCAAGAGAAGATGCCATAGAAGTTCCTGATACATGTTCTCACTNAATTGTTGTATATCTGAATTGCCATCATCAGTNGTATACACGGTATGCCAATGNACAAACGTCACAATAGGGGTNNCAGACGACGTAGACTTTCCTGCNTTGCTACCTACTTTTAGCATATTGTAAAACCAACGATAGTCAACTTGATCAAAATCNTACCAACTCCAAATTTTGTCCCAAGTNTAGACCACCGGCATAGCAAAAGTATATCCAGTNAACGGGAACTCATCAAACCACTGGCGGTATTTAGCNCCNCCTTCCTGTNTATANGGAGTACCATCTACAAATTTCTCAAAATAATCGTACCAATACCGATGGCCATCATGGGGATAAACCCCATAATTACCAACCAAAGCATTAGGAAAGCATGAGGTGACCGTATCGGCTAACATCTCCCGCTGGAGTTCNCTTCGTTTCTGCCGTAACGCAGATTGAAAANNCGTAAAATCACCAATGTCTTCAATTTGATCTTGACAACGCTGACAGCNCTTGGACGCNGCCCAAGCNCCGTTCCACTCAATAGGNCCATCAATCTCCCAATCGGCAAAAATGAAGCCGATTTCCAAATCAGCTTCATAATACGCTTGAACAAAGAATTCAACTCGTTTTTGCATTTCCGACCGACGAAAATCGAGAGCAAACGGACANCCCATTTTATGNCCTTCACCAAACGATGAATCGAAAAAAGCCNCNCCGCTGCCATCAATATGNGCAGTACGAAGATCACCATTGAANAACGAATATGTACACANATTGGCATTAACGTTGACTCTTAATCCTAATTGCTTTTGAATTCTAGCAATCTGTAAACCTCTNGTTAATGTCCGTTCNCGATCCGAAGGATTCCAAGTNGANATCANCCCAATACCACGTTCATCAAGCTGTTGAATGATNGATTTAGCTTTTANCTCATCATCTACCGCTAGATCCATAATAGGCCATAAATACAAAGGTAAACGATTATNCCNTGNCCATCTNAGAGGCTCAGTGTTTTCAAGAACAAGCCGAACTTGTTCAGGTATCGATGACATTTACAATNCCTCCTAATAACATTTATTTGCNAAAATCCCTCCCNCGACGTCGGANAGGTTTCCCNTTTNNNGNTTGTCGCAAAAACCTTAACCTGANGGNGCANCATCCGAGTCACNAATTCACCTCACGNTACTATTATCGACTCATTACCATAAGAAGCACAAATTCTGTTCCTTCCAAATCAATTAATCCAGTAATCTCAACACCCATATAAGTCTGATTGCTCTCATTCACCANCACAATTAACCAACCTCTGCCGATTCGACGGCAGGTAGTTCGACCACCCAACTAGAATCGAAATTCGGATTCTTATCCCACCTACGCCCTTCAGTCATGCTAAACTACACATAAACTTCTTCAGCAACAATTTAAAAAATTGTAAAGCGGTAAGTTCGCTTGTTAGTGCATAAAGCGATTGTCGAAACGACTCATGACTGCCAATTCCAAGTAACTTGATCCCCCACTACAAAACTCCCTTGGCACCATGTACAATGCAATCGNAAGCTATCAGAAGCCCACCTTAGTTCTTTGACTAAATTCCTCTATANCTTACTATCTCATTATAGCAANGTTCTCGCCTTTTCAAGANTTCNATTAGTAAAATGACACAAAATNAATACTTCAATANGTAGAAAATCANCTTAATATATTCGTTGTTGATAGTTACCAACTCCCGCTCTCTTGTCCACCATTTCTCGACGTTGAACCAACTATCTCTAACCGNACTATATTGGAGCTCAATTCCTGAATCCCTATATATTTTGCTAAAGATCATTTTNACCCGTCGCATATGATAAGGAGAACTAACAACAATCGCTGAGTGAAANCCTTTCCTCTNCATCAACTGATAAGAATGCTTAGCGTCATCATAAGTCGAAGTTGATCGAACAAGCGATGTTGCNCCTTCAGGAATACCTGCTTTTTTAATCGCATTTTGAGTAATTTCCTCCCAGTCTATATGTAAATCTATAAGTAGTAAGGGAGCTGAATCACTCGTGAATATAATGTGTGGCGCATATTCTGATTCATAGAGTGATACACCATGATGAAAGCGTTCTGCATCTCCTGCCAATATGATAATAGCATCAGCAGGTTGAAGAGAATCTGTTTCTACAATCAACAATATTGCTAACTTGGTCAACCAAAATTGATATGGGAGCACAGTACCCACCAACAAAACTATTGCGATGCATGACAAAACAAGCCATTTCTTTTTCAAGCGTATGTATTCAATCATCTGAAGAAATCAACCCATTGAATGTGCAAAACTTCAGGGTCACTTTCAAACACGATCTTAGGTACTACCAATTCAACATATCCAGTCTGAAATGGAACCTTAGACACCATTTTACCAGTAGGAACAATCTCAGCAGACATCCAATAGGGACTAGTCTCTACCAAGGTCACACGACTACCTTCCCCAACTGCGTTTACCTCACATAATACGCTATACGGTGGATAGCTCAGTATCGCTGTGTTGAGTACAAATACCCCATTGTTGACGGCAAACGATTCCAGTCCATGAAGATAAAAACGAAAACGAACCTCGGTCGCCCATGTGCCTCGAACCAGTGATATGGTAGCCTGACCAATGCCATTTCGACTGTGGACTTCAAAAATAAAATTTTCACTATTGTGGATAAAATTTATTCTATTGCCTTCTTCCTTTGAACTACTCAGATCAATATCAACCACAGGAAAATTTTGCTCTTGTAACGTCAAGATTGTTCGGCAACCACACAGGATAGGAACACAAAGGATAATAATTCTAAACAGAACTCTCAACCTCACTGTCAGCCAACCTATTTTAAGTCACCTTCCATAACCGAAGCATCTCTTCGGAAAAACAGCACAAAGTAGCCCGTCCGCTCCGCAATATAAATCGACACGGTGATGCTTGCTTGTCAGATTACAGACCCAAGAAGTAAAAACCGCAGAGGCTATCAGTCCCCATATCCTTGAAAAACCAAAGCCAAAACATCAATAAACTGATGAAGCGACATATCATCTGATANAAAACCAATAAAACTAGTAACTTGTTGCAAAATACCAATCAGAAGAGACAGAACATCAACAATCATTAGAACATTCTGCCCCAAGTAGAAACTCATTAGCATGAGGGGTAAACCAAGCATTCCACTATAGATAATAATCCTTAGACTAACCACATCAGTAGAATAATTGAGAACCTACAACTTGAATAGATCTAAACAAATCTTGATCAATTGAATATGGCCAATAGTATTACTATCCTAACTCCTATGAAGAAGAGAGCTTGCTAGCCATGAAGTGCAATGCCGAAGAAGGCCCCAAAATTGGTTCTCCGTTGGCCCAAGCAAAATACTGCGAGAGATGAACGACTTCGACGAAGGCGAAGATCATTTGCTCTGCTTAACTCCACAACCTGTCGTGTGAACTTTCACTTTCCCACTCGTGTGTTGAGGGAAAATATTCAGAATCGTTGGGATGGAGATGTTGCTGAATGACTTCCGGATTTAGATCAATACCAAGCCCTGGTGTATCGGGAACTTTGATATAACCGCCCTGAATAATCGGATTAGGTAGTCCCATCACAAGATCATCCCACCATGGATTGTCAACAGAATGATTCTCCAAAACGAGAAAATTTTCGGTTGCGGCTGCACAGTGCACACTAGCCATAGCACATACTGGTGTCCCTGCCATATGCATAGCCATAGCAATACCATACTCCTGTGCCAAATCCCCGATTTTCTTGGTTTCCAGTATTCCACCAGAGGTAGCAATATCAGGATGGCAAATCGCGATAGCTTTAGCTTTAAATAGTTTCATGAATTCCTCTTTGCAATAGATATCTTCACCTGTACAAATCGGAGTGGTGCAGGAATTTGAGAGCCTAATATACTGATCAGTATATTGCCAAGGAATCATGTCCTCTAACCAAGCGAGATTATACTTTTCCAATCCCCTCGCTAAACGGATACAATCTTCAACAGCGATATGACCGAAATGATCTACCGCGAGCGGAATTTCATACCCGATAGCTTCACGTATCGTTTCCACGTATCCACACAAGGTTTCAATCCCTTTTTCCGTCAAACGTATACCAGTAAAAGGATGCATCAAATTGCTAGTTTCCAGATTACCCTCTGGCGCACATAGTGTGCCAGGAACGTCCCTCAGAAGCGAAACCCCAACATCCATTTTGAGGAAGGTAAACCCTAAATCCATCCGCTGCTGAAGTTTCTTGCCCATCTCCACGGGATCACTTAGTGTTGGGGTATCCGAATAGCAGCGTATCTCATCACGGAATTTCCCACCTGCCAGTTGATAGCAGGGAACCTCATAAGCTTTTCCCACTAGATCCATCAAAGCCATTTCAATACCACAGACCCCTCCACCCTGGCGAGCATGAAACCCAAACTGCTTAATCTGGCGAAAAATTTTGTCAACATTACAGGGATTTTCACCCAAAATCCGGCTTTTGAGCAGCAAAGCATAAGTTTTACTAGCACCATCACGAACTTCACCAAGCCCATAGAGCCCTTGATTAGTATCGATCTTGAGAATCGGCCCACCGGTAGTTGTCCTTACGAGACGCATATCGGTAATTTTCAACTTGGAAGGTTGAGATGCAGTCTTAATATTGGATGATATTAGCTCCGAATCGCTTAACGTCATGAACTTTCTCCTAACACATAAGGTAAGTTNAANAAAACAATAGATCTCCCAAAATATGAACTAACTGGTTGATATATAAAACCACACATGCCTGCGGCAGACAATGTTCACCNCCTACTCTTGAGGNACATTCAGTTTAGTCTCANCAAAACTGAAACTGGAACTTTGGGTAAAATTCTATAAACGCTCAGCAGCAAAACCAAACTCGTTCAGAACCAGCCATCGAGTGTGAGAACAAAAAACATTCTCAGAATTACCAGATCACATATTCTACTGATACCATTAGCATTAGCAGCAATCAACAAGTCACNTGGTAACTGCATATGTCCTGTTCANTAGCTGTGGCAACGAGATCAAGAGTGACAGAACCAACCAATCTTTAGCNATGAGAATGGGGCAAAANCGAACGAAGGTTGGAGACCTTCAACACAACCCNATAGATCAATTCCCCAATTAGAATATAGGAAGAATTCAAAATCACAATATAGAATCAATCAATTGGTCTAAGTTGAATTTGCTGTGCTGGTACTTANCAGGANGAACNTACATTCTTAGAAACACCTTCTGGAGGATGACAACCACTAACCAATCAATCTCATCAATTGCTTTCTGCTAACCAGTGTACATGGAACTCNTTATTTTGTCATCTTCACTCCCNTGCTTTGTCTTTCAAAATGTGCATAAAAAATACTTTCACAAATATACCTCCAGATGAGCCATTTTCTAGAACTAAGCAATTGGAGAAATCTTATCATCAGCAGNTGAAGAGAAATTAAAGTTGGATAGGAACCAACCTCTAAACATTAAACAGGTGGGTTTTGGCAACTGGTAATCATTTACNTAAAGGATATCAGCTTTAAGCATGTTTGTTGAGCCAACAGGCATTCCACCAACAATCACGACTCTGTCTCCAGGATGACCAAGGCCGGCTTTTAAGATGCTTGCTTTTGATTCGTTAATCATTTGATCAATCCCTTCAGCATATTCAGTCGTAACAGCAGATGTTCCCCAATAAAGCATGGACTTCCGTAAAGTTTGCTCGTATGGACTGACAACAGCAATCTTGGCAAATGGCCTATACTTGGAAACCTGCCTTGCTGTATCACCATATCGAGTACAACAAATGATAAGCTTAGCTCCTATTTCTAAGGCTGTATGGCAGGCTGAATGGACGATAGCATCTGGGATCTCACCACCAATAGTAATTGGTTTGAAGGAACCCAGATAATCAATTTCCNACTCCGTTGCCAAAGCAACTTCTGTCATCATTTGAACTGATGCCGTTGGATATCTACCAACTGCAGTTTCAGCAGAAAGCATCAGTGCCGAGGTTCCATCAATAATTGCATTGGCAANGTCAGTAACTTCGGCCCGTGTCGGCCGTGGATAATTAACCATAGATTCAAGCATCTGAGTTGCAGTAATAACAGGCTTCCCCTGATCGTTTGTTAATTTTGTTATTTTTTTTTGCCAAGCAGGTACTTGGGCTAGAGGGACTTCCAAACCTAGATCACCTCTAGCAATCATAACACCATCAGCTTCTGAAATGATACCTTCCAGATCATCCAGAGCCTCTTTCTTTTCCAGCTTGACAATCACTGGAATATCAAACTCGTACTGCGCAAGAATCGATTTNAGATTTTTCACATCATCGACATTTCGCACAAAAGATTGGGCAACCCAATCAACACCAAGCTCTGCACCAAATANAAGGTCCTCAATATCCTTTGGCGTTGGAATTGCTACGTTCAGNCCAACACCAGGCACAGTAATTCCTTTCTTTGAGCTCAATTCCCCACCAGCAACCACCACACAATNGATACTAGTTATTGCAGTGGATATTACTTGAAGTTGAATCTCGCCATCTGCCAATAAGATTCGATCTCCAACAGACAGCGCATTGATGAATTCGGGAGAATTGACAGATACTTTGGTTACATCACCAGCTGTTTGTTCAGCCATCAGAGTAAATCGAGAACCCTCGACGAGTTCAACCGAGCCTGACTCAAACGTACCAATCCGTACTTTTGGTCCGGAAAGGTCCTGCAGGATTGGAATCCTTATACCTAACANCGCTTCTGCTGTTTTGATGTTCTTAATGGTTTCAGCATGCTCGACATGTGTGTCATGTGAGAATGAAATNCGAGCCAAATCCATGCCAGAAACGACTAATGATTTGATCAACTCAACGGACCTACTGGCAGGACCAATNGTACAAACAATCTTCGTACGTTTACNATTCATCTAAAAATATGTTTAATCNCCCTTCATATGAATTTAATATATGGACTTAACAAAAGTATTATAGATACTATTTCATTTTCTTCACTCTATAAATTCTTAGAATATACCCCAATCCCCACATTACACAAATCATTATTAAGAANACAATCTCCTTACGAAACCCCNCCCCACTTCCNGTTTACATAGACNTCAAAGGATCGNCTCATTTCACGAACAGCATTCCTCTCAAAAAATGACGCATTAACTAGGACCTTACGAAACTGGTGGCNAGCATCAATAATCCAAAAGAATTTCACAGTCAGAAAAACAGAATGCATGTTTCCTTAAACCCNCTGATTGGCACTAGTCAGAACATGAAAACCTGTGCTGACTAGTGCTCATTGATTCCATAAGCGAGTCGTTGCCCCCCAATAAGCTGCAGTAAATTTAGCCTGGAACGTTCTAGTCCATTTGCATTTAGCTTAGATCAATAATNATCCATTCCGCAGNTATCACCTCGCCCTATCATGCAATCGAATCCGCTCGGACACTACATTACCAATTGTGAGCAACCCTCTAATATTTGCAATCACCAAGCGCCCCTTTTTTCGCCAGCTTTACGACGCAATTTGAGCAAATATCTACCAACCAAGCCAACTACCCTACTGCCCNTTTAAAAATTCAGATGTTTCATCAGGGATCCTACTCCTCCTTGTAAATAACAACTCAGCTATTTACTTCCTACGTCTATTCAATAAGCTAAGATGGGAATTCCTGCATCANAAATAGAATGTTAAAAATACCNTAATATAGGCTACAAGAAATTGGCCGAACGGTGCACCCCACATACTAACGAATTCCGTACGCCGCATCCTTCCCATGTTTTAAACTACATTTCATAAGTTCTATCCGCTCCATCAATCATCAACCAATTTCTTCGTTACTTTATTCAAACTCAAACTAAAGAACATACACTATGTAGTCAAAGTACAGTATATCAGAACAACTGATCCTTAATCTCACATCCTATTCCAAGCCGANCAAGATTGGTGTTTGTTAACCACNTATAAGGAGTAGATTATTAATATTAATATTTGCGCTGAACCTCTTGATGCGAATCATCCCATACCAAGCCACTCCTAACACCACAAACTGTGATTTCATAATATCTAGCCGGATCTATAACTTGATTTAATTTGTTATTCTCTACAATAAAATAACAAATCAGACAAATCTACAAGATTGAAATTCAACTAGGAATGGCTTAAATGCAGAACTCAATAGAACTCAGGAAGGTAAAACNAATACAANACTGGATGCCTTNCTTACCAACACTCNAGAAAATNACTTCGACAGNCCCAACAAGAATATATTTACTGTNCCAAGGCTACTAATTTACAAATCGGCTGTGGAACCTGCNATTTTTGATGAAATTAATTTCTGTACCTCACCATTTTCAATAATACGAATTGCTTTTCCAAGTTGCTCATCATGATCAAGATCAATTAATTGATATATTCCAACATTATTATTAAAAACCCTTTTAGCATCCAACTTTACCAAATCTGCACTCAATGATATANCATTTTGTTTTAGTATTTCAAATAGTTGACCGAGACTAACCTCAAGTTTTGAAAAATCCTGAGGAACTTTTCCAGTGTTCTTTTCTTCCTTTTCAATCCACTTCTCCACGAAATCATTCACATAACGACCATTACGCATTTTCTGTCGCATCTCAGCATCAGCGATTTCGAGTTTTGTCGTATCAATATCAACTTGCGGTTCAATCCCTTTNTCATTAATTGAAGTNCCATTTGGAGTGTAATAAGTTGAAATAGTTAACGANACTGCACCTCCATGCTTTAGAGGAATGCGCTGTTGAACAACCCCCTTACCAAAAGTTTTCTTCCCTAGAAGAATACCACGAACATGGTCACTAATTGCCCCCGCCACTATCTCCGATCCGCTCGCGCTGTATTCGTTTATCAACACCACGAGTTCTATATCTTCCGGACAAAGGATNTTTGAACTAGATTTATATTCTTTATTAGACTGGGGATGACGCCCTCGGGTCGAAACAATCATCCCCTCAGAAATAAGAGCATCTGAGACATAATAGGCTGAATCAAGAAGGCCNCCAGGATTGTTACGAAGATCTAAAATTAGTGCTCTGGGTTCTACGTCATCCGAATCAAAAAGATCTGTCATAGCTTGGTGGAATTCTTCACTAGTTCGCCCCGTAAAGTTGGTAATACGTATATAGGCGATTTCATCGTTAACCATAGTCTTTTCAACACTATCAGTTTTGATTTCCCCACGTGTTAAAGTAACCTCGAAAGGTTCAGAGCCTCCTCGGCGGCGAATCGNAATTTTGACTTTAGTACCAATCCTCCCCCTGAGAACNCTAACGACGTCATTCAGTGTTTTNCCACTTGTAATNCCAATGCTAATTGCTTCCCCNTCNATCTTGGTAATGTAATCACCTGCCTGCAAACCCGCTTTCATTGCCGGAGTGTAAGGTAAAACAGATAAAATTTTTACCAACCCTTTATCCACATAAATCCGGATTCCTAATCCGCCAAACTTAGCAGCAATAAGATCTTCACGTTCACGCTGAAAGGACTCTGGAGATTGGTAGAAAGAATACGGATCACCAAGNGCCGCGAGTGCTCCTTTGATGGCTCCCTCATAAACCTTCTCGCGATCNACCTCTTTGTAATAAAAGGTTTCAGATTTTGCTATTGCCTCATTCAGTTTGTTAATTAGCGTCATGGTCGTTATTCGTTCTTCACGACCACTTAGTGCATTTTTGCCAATAGTGTTGAAGAGGAGAACTAAAACCGCTGCAATTACAGTTAAAGCAGCAATCGAAACAGTGTATTTCCTACTGCATCGAAACATGACAATCCTTCTAATAACTCTAAAAATNACTAAACATTAATGCAATTATAACATCCCAACCAGATACTTGACAATTTCTACGAGGGTTGTGTCTTCCAACGGTTATGCAACCANAGCCATTGGTCTGGATATTGTCGAATTTCACTTTCAAGAATTTTCAACAAACGCTCAGTATTGTACCGTACATCATGTTCAAAGCTATTCGAAATTTCAATATCAAACGGTTCATAAATTTTGACTAAGTNTTGGTTGTTAGGTTGGCGAATACAAACTGAGAATAATATTGGNGCCCCAGTCTTAAGAGCAAGTATCATCGGACTACGAANTGCAGATGCAGGCTTGCCAAAGAAGTCAACAAANACACCGCTCNCCCCTGCATCTTGATCAGCGAAAAAACCGATNGCACAATTTCGCTTAAGTGCAAGTATAGTCNTTCGAATGGCTTTCCTTTTAGGAATAAGTTCAGCACTAAGATGCTGTCGATATTTCCAAACCAATTGATTAAGACGCTCATTCCTAAGTTCAAAAACGATGGCTTTTATCCGGTTGGGTATTAATACGCCAGTGACNAGNCCCGTAAGTTCCCAATTACCGAAATGNGGAACAAANATTATNGCGCCCTTACCTTGACCAAGAGCAGCATCTAGGTTTTCNTTACCTTCNACATNAACCAAATCCCAAATATTCTCACTTGTTAACCGAGGAAATNGTAAAAATTCAGCCAAATTTTTACCAAGGCCTTGAAAAGTCTTACGGCATATTCGCTGGATCTCTTGAGCCGAGANTTTTNCAGCGAAAGCAATGTTCAAATTCGCAANCGCTATGCGCCGACGTCGCTTAAATACNATATACGAGAAATCACCAATCCACACCCCAAGAACCAAAACCACTTTTCTCGGTAATAACTGAAAGACTGCAGCTATACAACGAAAAGCCACGACCTCCATTAAATCTTTTTTAATGGAAGGACAACGATTAGCCTGCAATCTCGTCAGCTCTCCTAGCAAGTTCAAAATCGAGTGCACTAATCCCACCAGAGTCATGGGTAGTTAAGTCTATAGTAATACGATTATAGACATTAGTCCACTCAGGATGATGGTTCATTGATTCTGCAACTAGCGCAACACTTGCCATAAAACCGAACGCCTCAATAAAAGAATCGAAATGATACTGTTTATGAAGCTTTTCTTCTTGAACTGTCCAACCCGATAGGTTTGAAATTCCATTCTCAATCTGCGATGTAGTTAATTTTGGACTCACCATACCTAAATTGCCCTTAATTCCAGATAAAATTTTGGNCTCGATTTTAGTGCACCTTGGTTTCAAAGTCAAGTCGAAACCAAAATCACACAATTTTAAGCCAATGTAATTGACAGAAAATTACAGCTAGTGTATCATATGGTTTCGATGTATATATCCTANTAAATAGGACTGAAACTGGACAAGGAANCTATGGATTTCCGNTTTGANTTTCGAGATGTGCTTAGAGCTGGACGANTGGGTTTCAGCACAAAGAAAATTTTCATCCACTTCATAGGTCTCCTACTTGCCTACACTGTCAATGAAATTCTTATTTATTTAAGCTTGCTTATTGTTGGTGTAGATAATGCCAGGGAGTTCTGGAATAGTTACGCCTTATTACCAATATGTCCATTCGTTACCGACTATAGCGACTTCAAACTAATTACAAAATTTGTAATGTGGGTGGGGATGTTTTGCTATTTTGTAGTCTTTTTTTTAACCAGCACAATGGTCTCTAAGGTTACCATTCAACAGTTGCGAGGCGACCACTTCTTTTCAATAAGTGAATCAGGTGACTTTACTAAAAAAAATTGGAAAGTAATTTTCGGCACCTTCATTGGGATCACACTAATCTTTGCCTTCGCTTTAATCATGCCAATCACTATTGGCTTACTTGGGATGATTCCAGGAGTTGGACATTGGATTGTAATGTTGTCATCGATTCTGATGCCAATAGCATTTTTAATAGGTCTNCTAATGGCATATCTAATCGTTGTTTTAGGGGTAAGTCTACTTTTCGCNCCTTCGGTAATTGCGACGTCTGATTCGGATNTTTTTGAAACCATTGAACAACATTTCTCAATGATTTGGAATCAGCCTTGGAGAATCATTATTTACGAAGGTATTCTGCTGCTAACAAAAATAGTTTGNGGCNTAGTTTGGTCGTTTTTCTGCCTAATTGGTTTTGTTCTAATACTTCTTCCNATTCACGCTCTAATTCCCAAAGAAGTGGGGGTTTTCATGTCACATGCTAACGTATTTCTCGGCAACCTGATTGAAAAATCACCAAACATCCTCAACCAAATAGTAGTTTTTGACCTCTTACCGCCACAGAGTACCGACCCAATTGCACTCAAAATTACAGGCTTTATTATGGCAATTTCGATATTGTCAGCCCTAGCCTTGGTTGCGGCTTATATTTTATCGATTGCTTCAGCCGGAAATACGGTTATCTACTCGATTTTAAGGAAACGAACTGACGACGAAAATTTACTTNAAAACGAAGATCTAATTCCAACATTTCCAGACCAAAGTCAAGAGGAAACAGATTCCAACGAGNCAGAGGGAAATGCAGAGTCNGTTCCAGAAGTTTCCCAAACACCTGAAGGGAAAATCGCAATGGAAACAGTNACAGACAATGAGGNAGGGAAAATCGACAACTGATTCCTGCTTTTAGGATACACCAACTGGTTCCAATTTAATCAAAGGAAGTTTCTCGTGTTTCNAAAAGTATTAACGAAATTTTTCGGCAGCAAAGAAGACAGGGATTTTAAGAGTTTTCAGCCATTGGTCGAACAGATCAACCAGCTTGAGCCCGAGACTCACGATCTTTCAGACGCTCAACTAAAATCGCAAACTCCCAATTTCCGCCAAAAATTAGAAAATGGAGCTTCATTAAATGATCTTCTGCCTAAAGCATTTGCTGTCGTCCGCGAGGCAGCAGTTCGAACTCTTGGCCAGAGACATTTTGACGTTCAACTCATCGGAGGAATAGCTCTTCATCAAGGCAATATCGCCGAAATGAAAACCGGTGAAGGGAAAACCCTAACATCCACTTTGGCTGTGTACCTAAATGCACTTTTAGGAAAAGGTGTTCATCTTGCCACCGTCAATGACTACTTAGCAGAACGTGATGCAGAATGGATGGGGCAAATATATAATTTCCTTGGTCTATCCGTTGGCCTAACGCTTAGTGGTATGTCACATGAGGAGAAACGACTCGGCTATAAATCCGATATCACATACGGTGTACATAGCGAGTTCGGTTTTGACTACTTGTGGGACAATAAAGCGCGCTATTTGGAAGGCAAAGTCCAGCGCAGCCATAGCTTTGCAATCATAGACGAAGTAGACAGTGTACTAATTGATGAAGCACGTGTCCCACTAATTATCGCTGAGCCCCATGGCGAGCCAGTTGAACTATACCAAAAGATCCGTCGTGCCATTGCGAAACTCCAACTGAATAACCACTACGAGATTGATGAAAAGGGTAGTAAACGAGGAACAGTGATGCTAACTGACCCTGGAGTGGACGAGGTTCAGAGATTACTGGGGGTAGAAGATCTTTACAGTGCTGACAATATGGACACCATACATCACATTAATCAAGCATTAACCGCCCATGCTCTTTACAAACGTGATATCGATTATGTGGTGAAAGATGGTGAAGTGATCATCGTCGACGAATTTACCGGGAGGATGCAAGAAGGAAGACGCTATAGCGAAGGACTGCATCAGGCACTTGAAGCGAAAGAAAACGTTCGGATTGCACAAGAGAGCCAAACAGGAGCAAGAATCTCCTACCAGAACTATTTCCGAATGTACGACAAGCTATCGGGCATGACCGGCACAGCCGCGACCGAAGCACTCGAGTTCGGCCAAATCTATAGTTTGGATGTTGTTGTTGTCCCAACGAATCGCCCCATGGCTCGCATGGATCNTGCCGATCAAATTTACAAAAGCGAAAAAGCAAAATTCAATGCAGTAATTACTGACATCCTTGAAAAACATGAACAAGGACGCCCCGTTTTGGTCGGCACGATTTCGATTGAAAATTCTGAAAAACTGAGCAAAATGCTAAGGGTGAAAAACCGGCATTTGGATCATCAGGTGTTAAATGCTAAAGCGCATGCCCGGGAAGCAACTATTATCGCTCAAGCAGGAATGCCTGGAGCAGTAACGATTGCGACAAACATGGCAGGCCGCGGCGTCGACATTTTACTTGGTGGCAATCCCGATATTATTACTAAGCAACTCCTGCGAAAAAAACGCTTGAACCCAGATACAACAGACCAGGAATCTGAGGAATGGACATCAGCATTTCAGGAAGCTAACGCTGTCTGCGCCGAAAATCGCGAAAAGATCCTGGCTGCTGGTGGATTACATATCATAGGCACTGAACGACATGAATCACGTCGGATCGACAATCAGCTCCGAGGTCGGTCTGGTCGACAAGGTGATCCTGGTTCTTCNCGGTTTTACTTATCTCTTGAAGATGACTTGATGCGCAAATTCGGTCAAGATCGTCTACAAGGGATGATGGATAAAGTTGGCATGGACGACGAAACCCCAATCGAACACAACTGGATCACCAAAGCCATCGAAAAAGCACAAAAACGCGTTGAGGAAAAGCATTTCGCAATCCGAAAGCAGTTGCTAAAATTCGACGATGTGATGACAATACAACGTCAAACGATTTACTCCCTCCGCAATGAGATACTCCATGGCGACGAATTAAAGAATAAGATATGGGAGATGATCGAAAATCTTGTTGACGATAATCTCGACTTTTACCTGATTAATCCTGACCTTGAAGAAGAAAGTGGCGTTGAGGTTTTTGCCAAGTGGCTGACGCGAACATTTCCAATTGACTTATCTGAATGGTCCCCACCCATTGATCAACAGGAACCAAATCAAATTCGGAGTAGCATCATTGAATCTTTGCAGAGTATATACGCGCTACGTGAGGAAGAGATGGGAGCTGAGATCATGCGTGAGTTGGAGCGTATGATACTTCTCGATCGGATCGATAGTCATTGGAAGGATCATCTTTACAATATCGACTATCTCGAAGAAGGAATTCATCATCGTGGTCAGGGGGGGAAAGATCCAATTGTTGTTTTCAAGAGTGAAGCACTCGACATTTTTGAAGAAATGCATCAACGTATAGAAGAGGAAATTTGCGAATGGATTTTTAAAACCCAACTTAACATAGAATCTAGAGAGGAAAAACGAAGCAGGATCCCGGCCCAACGAAACGACCAAAAGCAAACGATGCCGAGGCAAAGAACTTCCAGGGCTGCTAGAAGCAATCGCCCGAAAAGACGGAAAAGATAGAAAATTAAAGAAGAATTTACGAAAACTTAAAGAGAGCGCATGCCCGTTAAACAAGATCTGTTGAAGATTTTATGTTGCCCCGTTACCAAGGTGGAACTGAAAATTCTGCCCAACGAGATGCGAGTTGAATTGAATGAGAAAATACAAAAAGGCTTAGTAAAAAATATGGGCAACAAAATTGTTGAAGAACCACTTGAAGAAGCATTAATTACAGTAGATACAAAGACAGTCTACCGAGTAACTTCCGATATACCGAATATGATTCCGAGCGAAGGAATTTCCATCAGTAATGAGGATCTTGTTTCTAAGCCTTAGGTGCCCATTTCCACCTCACCGTGGAGACAGCATCCGTAACTATAATTTCATTAAGTACCTAGCAAAGGATCATGCTGTCACAGTTGTTTCATTTGCCGAATCTCAGCAAGAATTCGACAATATCGCAGAACTCGCGTCATTCTGCGAGCGAGCTGAGTTGATACCCTTTAGCCGCTTACAGGCAAGAAGGAATTGCGTTTTCAATTTTTTCTCTAAGGACCCTCTCCAAATACATTATTGGAGATCAACCAAGATGCAAAGGACAATTGACAACCTTTTGCAACAGATGGATTTCGACCTAGTACATGCGCATCTCTTTCGCATGGGACAGTATGTTGCCGATTGCAAAGGGATTCCAAAGATGCTTGATCTTTGCGATTCAATGGCATTGAATTTAAACCGACGGATCGAAATCGATCATGGTGCTATTTTACCCCTTCTCAAAATTGAACAAAAACGGACACGTGATTATGAAGTAGGTATCGCTCGGATTTTTGATCATAGCACAGTAGTAGCAAAACCTGACTATGATTATTTGCTTGAACAAAATGCAGAGCTCAGCCTATCAATTATTCCAGTTGGTGTTGACCCTGATTATTTCCAGCCGTGTAGTACAGAAGATGAAGGATTAAATCTGTTGTTTACAGGAACAATGAATTATTTCCCAAATTATGACGCGGCGATTTATTTTCATAACGAAATTTGGCCTCTGATTATAGCCAAGCATCCTGATGTAACTTTCTCAATTGTTGGCAACAATCCGACGGATCAAGTCAAACGGCTAGCAAGCAACAATGTAACTGTAACTGGCTATGTTCCCGACACGCGTGTTTACTTTAATCAAGCAACAGTCTTTGTATCACCGATGCGATCAGGATCAGGATTGCAAGTTAAACACCTTGAAGCAATGGCAATGGGTATTCCCATCGTAACAACGACAATTGGGTCAATGGGCATCGAGGCAATCGAGAATCAAGATTTGTTAGTAGCTGACACACCAAATAATTTTGCAAACCACGTCAACATGTTGCTCGACGACCGGGAACTCCGCAGATCAATTGGTAATTCAGGCAGAAAACTAATTGAAGAGAAATACAACTGGCAAATTCTAGGGAAAAAATTAAACGATATCTACTCCAAAATAAAAAAAAGGAAAACATGTTGAAGACACGAACCAAATTAATTAGTTCAATATCGATTGATCTTCTATTAATTAATGCGGCTCTTTTTCTTACTCTCTGCACTAGTAAGTTTTTAAACTTAAGCTTTACCCAGCAAATAGAAATACCGGGGGCGTCTGGCAGAAATATCCTTGCTATTATCGCCGCTGTAACTGTGATACGGATTACAACGTCTTTGGCACTCCAATGCCACAAACAAATATGGCATTTTGCCAGCGTATACGAATTCACATTACTAACTACCGCCATTGGGATTTCTACAGTTCTNCTTATTCCCACATTGCTTATAATCACAAACAGCATTGCCAAACAGACTTCGATTAGCGATATCGTCNCATTTCAGCTAATTGATGGNTTCTACAATTTTATCCTTACTAACGGATTNANATTTTCANCGCGGTTATCGGAGGAGTGGNNAAAAAATCNGGTTGNANTTCCCCGCAAACATGTCTTGATCATTGGTGCNGNGGANCTAGGAGTCAACGTCCTACGAANCATACGTAAAAATCCAGACAAAGGATATTTNCCNATTGGTTTTATTGATGATAATCGGGAAAAAGTAGGCAAACGAATTCACGGACTTGANATCCTTGGTACCACACGCGATTTGACCTATATTGTTCGACGACGCCAAGTTGATACCGTGATTATTGCTATGCCAAACGCGGCAGGGACAAAAATACGTGAAATTATCCACNTCTGCGAACAAAAAGGATGTACATTCAAGATAATGCCCAGTATTGACGAAATTCTTTCAGGAAACGTCAACATTAGTCAGATTCGGAATGTTCAAGTTGAAGACTTGCTGAATCGACAGACTGCTCAGATTNATCTCGCTGAAGTTTCCGAATCACTAACTGGCAAACGAGTAATGGTAACTGGTGCTGGAGGATCAATAGGTTCCGAATTATGTCGACAGATTTCACAGTTCAAACCGGAACAATTAATTCTTTACGCCCGAGGCGAAAATAGCCTATACCACATTGAGCATGAATTAGCCGAGATCCACTCAGACCTAAACCGTACGACCATTATTGGTGATATCCGTGACCGACTCAAGGTTTTTAGAATTATCGACCGCTACCAACCACAAATNATTTTCCATGCCGCTGCACATAAGCACGTAACATTCATGGAACTTAATCCTGACGAAGCCGTTAAAAATAATATTCTCGGCACCAAGAATTTAGTTGATGCTGCTGTGCACCATCGGGTTGAATCATTTATCCTTGTATCTTCTGATAAAGCAGTCAATCCATCCAGTGTGATGGGGGCATCCAAGCGNGTAACAGAAAAGTTGATCGAAAGCAAAGCATACCATAACGGCACGAAATTCGTCGCAGTTCGCTTTGGCAATGTCATTGACAGTCGTGGAAGTGTTTTACCTAAGTTCAAACGTCAGATAGAAAAAGGAGGCCCAGTGACTGTAACACACCGCGACGTGATACGATATTTCATGACTATCCCTGAATCAGTTCAACTGCTACTTCAAGCAGGAGCAATGGGGAATGGAGGGGAGATCTTTATCTTGGATATGGGAGACCCAATTAAAATTCTCGATCTTGCATGTGATCTAATCCGTCTGTCTGGACTTGAAGTGGAACGTGACATTCCAATAGAATTTACAGGATTAGAACCAGGAGAAAAGTTATACGAAGAGCTACTGACGGCAGAGGAAGGCGTAACTGCAACCAAACACCAACGGATTTTCGTCGCACATCTTGAAGCAATCGAAGAGAAAAGATTGCTGAATCAAATCCANATGTTAGAAGACCTNGCCAANCACCTAAAAGCTGATGAGATCATTAGGGAACTTCAAAAGATTGTACCAACTTATGTACCAAATCGGNTTTTTGTCAATGAACCAATTAATACCAGTGATCAGAAGACCAAAACTGAAGTAATTAATTTATCATCCGCCAGACAGATATGAGGAGGATTATTGATCTTACATTCGCAAGTCTCTCCTTGATAATTTTATCACCAATTTTTTTAGTAGTTGCTATATGCGCAAAATTACAATCACCTGGTCCCACTTTTTACAAATCTCAGAGAGCTGGACAGCACGGCATCACTTTTGAAATGTACAAGTTCCGAACAATGGTCGAGAATGCTGACTCATTTGGTCAGGAACTCACTGCTTATCGTGATCCACGCATTACGCCAATCGGCTCCTTCCTCAGACGTTGGAAACTAGATGAAATTCCGCAATTAATAAACATCATTAAAGGGGAAATGAGTATTATTGGACCGCGCCCCGAATCCCCATATTACGTTCAGTACTATACGCAGAACCAGCGTCAAATATTGCAGATACTCCCTGGTATAACCGGTCCTTCTCAATTTGCGAACCGAAACGAGGAAGAAAAACTAAAAGGCAAACCTAACCCAGAACAGTTTTATATCGATACACTTATGCCAGAGAAATTGCAGATAGATCTAGAATATATTAAAAGACGCAATTGTTATTCTGACATGTTATGGGTTATTCGTACTATTCTAGGTATTATTTTATATTAAATGACATTCGGGACGGACATTCATCAAGCACAGCAAAGACCACGCAAAGCAGTAATACCTGCGGCAGGTTCTGGAACTCGCTTACTACCCGCAACTAAATCCCAAGCAAAAGAAATGTTATTAGTTGGACGGAAACCTGTAATCCAGCATGTAGCGGAAGAAATACAAGGCGCTGGAATCAATAAGATTCTAATTGTCACAAATCAGAAAAAACGCGCACTAGAAGACCATTTTGATCCACATTTAAACCATTTCAGCCAACTTCAAGAAATTGATAACGACATTGAGTTTTTCTATACACGCCAAAGTCACCCAAAGGGACTAGCTGATGCAATTAGTAAGGCAGAAACTTTTGTTAATAATGAGCCCTTCGTTGTGTGTTTAGGTGATTCCATTATCCAATCCAAACCAAAGAGTAACGTATTGGAAAGTTTGATAGAAACACATATGAGAAACCAAGCCAATGCATCCATATTATTTGAAGAAGTCGCATTGGAGTCGGTTGTCAAATATGGAATTGCTGCACCTGAATTTGAGCAAGGTCTAACTTTTTCAATTGCGGATATTGTGGAGAAACCAAGTGTGGATAAAGCCCCAAGCAACTTGGCAGTTGCAGCACGATACGTGTTTTCGCCTGAAATTTTCGATTATATTCGCCAGACAAAACCTGGCAGAAATAACGAGATCCAGATCACTGATTCCATTCGGCTTGCATTACAGAATCAAGGCAGAGTTTTTGGTCTGAAACTCGATCATGGCGAAAAACGATTTGATATAGGAAACTATCGTGCTTACTTTGAAGCGTTTTTTAGATTTTCCCTAGCAGACCCTGAATTCGGTTCAGAATTTCGAGAATATGCGAAAAAAATGCTAGAATTATAAGGGAGAAATTCGTTATGTCTCGCAAAGTCAAATATACCATTTTAATCATAGGTGCAATCCTAATCTTCATACTATTTTTTGGCCGAGTACTAATCAATCCTGAAGCAATCGGGGATAAAGTAGCAATCATTGAAATCCTTGGTGTCATTAATGATTCAGAACAGATTATTAAACACATCCATCATCATCGTAATAACACCAGTGTAAAGGCTATCGTACTGCGAATTGATTCACCTGGAGGGGGTGTTGCCCCTGTTCAAGAGATTTACAGCGAGCTTAAAAAGCTGAAGAGTAAACCAATTTTTGCATCCATGGGCAGTACCGCAGCATCTGGTGGTTACTATATTGCCTGTGCAGCACAAGAAATCTTCGCAAACCCAGGAACGCTTACTGGTAGTATTGGTGCTGTTATGCAGTTTATGAAAATGAAAGTACTGTACGAAAAAATAGGAATTGAATATCAGACCATCAAAAGTGGGGAATATAAAGACATCGGGGCATCACAACGCAATATGACACTGGCTGAAAGAAATTTAATCCAAAAAACCGTTAACGACGTAAGATCTCAATTCATCCAGGCAATTATTGAAGGCCGCAGCGATCGGCTAACACGGAATCAAATCGAAGCTTTTGCCGATGGGCGAATCTTCACTGGCAAACAAGCATCCGAGAACATGCTAATTGATCGGCTAGGCAATTTGCAAGACACAATCGCTCATGCAGCCCAAGTTGCTGGGATCAAAGGAGAACCCAAAATAACACGTATTGAACAAAAACCAACATTCCTTGAAAAAATTCTTAATCTTACAAGTAGTATGAATCAAAAAATCCTACCGTCTACTTCATTTCGCTATGAATTAAATTTCTCAACGCAATGACTGCTAAAGCCTCATCTGGTTGTTGTGCAATCGAACCGCAAGTTGGCTTGAAATATAATCCATTCAAAGCAAATCTGATAATATAAATCAAGCGTTGCCAAACATATACACGTTCAATTTGACTGTCAGAAGAATAGGATCGAACATGAACACATTTGACCGTCTTNCCAAATATATGGGAGGCTACACCNGCCTGATTCTTTTNTCGATGGTCTGTTCCTTTGTGATCGCAATTGGAGATCTCGGCTATATACAAGTTCTAGCGAGCACAATTGACGCATTAAAATCAATAGAAACACACACATTTGGCGAGAAACCACTGATCATCAAATTCTTTAAAGTTAACAGAATTTTTAACGGAATACCATTTGCAATTGCAGATCAACAGNTAGCACTCCACTTGATTGGATATGTGCTAGGAGGCGCATTCTGTCTAGTATTAGTAAAAGGAATTTTCTCCTACTTCAATAGTTTTCTAATGGATCTGGTCGGACTAAAATTGATCACCCGGCTGAGAAACGAAGTGTACGAAAAGATTGTTTTTGCTCCTATAGGAATCCTGAAAGATCATCGATCAGGAGATTTAATTACTCGGATGACCGATGATGTGAGGTCTCTACACAGAGCCATCGGTTCTACCTCAAGTGTAATACGTGCGATTATCTACCTCCCAGTTTTTATAGTTGCAATGTTAATTAGCAGTTTTAAGCTCACAATTCTAGTACTATTAATTTTCCCTCCACTTGTACACCTGATCAATCAATTTGGTAAAAGGATTCGTGNTGCATCTGGAGAAATCCAACAGCATACGGCGGATCTATCCTCTCAACTCAAGGAAACAATATACGGAACTCAAATAATTAAGAGTTTCACTACTGAANTTTTTGAGCGCGANAAATTNTTGGATACAACAAAACACCAATATAATACTACAATAAAACGAATCCGCTTAACTTCGNTGCTTGGCCCNCTAGTTGAGCTAATTAGCGCAATCGGAGTGGTAGTAGTTTTTGGTCTTGGGTGTAGGCAAGTAATTCTCGGGAACCTTGGCACAGGTGAATTTATTGGTTACGTNGCCATGATCAGCTTNATGTTTAAACCAATACGCACCATTAGCCAATTCAATACGNTTTTACAGCAAAGCTTAGCNTCAGCTGATCGAGTGTTTCACGTACTNNATTTTNAAGATGAAAGGCTGGAGCAGNAAAAAGAACCGAATCTCCCTNCCNTACGCGGTGAAATCGAGTTCCGCAATGTGTCATTCACCTACAACGACCAAGAAAAGGTTGTCGACAGTATCAGTTTTTGCATTGAGTCAGGAAAGATTATTGCTCTAGTAGGACCAAGCGGACANGGTAAAACAACATTGTTAAATTTAATTCTAAGGTTTTATGAGGCAACTTTAGGCGAAATATTGATTGATGGTTNCCGAATAAGNGATTTTAGTTTAGNATCCCTACGGCGNCANATTGCAATTGTACCNCAGGANACAATACTCTTTTCTGGAACCATACGTGCTAATGTCGCCTACGGNAAAGCAGACATAACGGATTCTGAAATTCTCAAAGCAACAAAATTAGCTAATGCTCATGACTTTATTGTTGACCTGCCAAATGGTTACGAAACGGAAGTTGGAGAATCGGGTCTTATGCTATCAGGAGGTGAAAGACAACGAATTTCAATCGCACGGGCGATTGCTAAGAATCCACGGATTCTTCTACTTGATGAAGCAACTTCTTCACTAGATAGTGAATCTGAATCACTTATTCAACAGTCATTATCATACCTGATGAAAGGCCAAACAACATTTGTCATTGCCCATAGGCTTTCAACAATTATCAATGCAGATGAGATTTTCGTACTGAACAAGGGAAAAATTACTGAAAGAGGAACACACCAAAAACTGATTAGAGAAAACGGCCTTTACCAAAAACTAACCGAAATTCAGTTCCGCTAACTCTAGTTTAGAATAAATAGAACTTATAAATTATAAAAAAACTGTAAACCTTTTTGGCAAAAAGGACGTCTTTATCTGGGTTGTGCAGTTTTTNCAGGTNACCTATTGCACAATTTTGTTTGTAATAGCTTCCTCAAGTTGTTGGGGANAATAAACCGATTCGGAAAAGTTAACTTCGTAGAGATATGCGCTTGTAAATTTAGCACCTAGCATTGAAACGCCCTTGGGGGTTGTTTCACCAAAGGTTGTGCCTTCAAGGTTNGCACCTTCAAAGTCTGTGTAAGGNCTAAAGGCATCNGGAACAATCCAATTTGGGGATCCAATAATGGCATCTTTTAAGTNAGCATCACGGAAATTCGTACTACAAAGCGTTGATCCNCCNAAAAACGCGCCACGAAGGTCNGNTTGCTCTAAATTAGCATTNGTTAAATTAGCACCAACAAGGAAAGCATTCCTCAAAATGGCACCTGATAAATCAGCATTAGATAGGTCCGCATAATTGAAATTAGATTCACTCAGATCGGTATCATTGAATTCCGCAAACTGTAGGTTGGCTTCTGAGAAATCAGCTTTTGCCAACCTAATATGGCTGAGGTCGATTCCTACTAACTCTGCATTTTTGAAAAANTCGCCTGCTTCGTAGCATTTGAGGACATCGGATTTGTTCATTTGGCACACTGTTGCTTTGTTTTTTTACAGATATATTAAAAAATCACAAAANGCACTTNAGGAACTTGGNAAATTCTACAATAAAACAAGTAGAATATCTACTAAAAATACAATATAAGACAAAGGAAAACCTAAATTAGAGGTAGTTACATACATGTCTGAAGGAACGAAGATAAGAGCACGCGAAAATTCGGATGATCAAGATTTTGACGTAGGTTCTGTAACTTACAGTCAATCGGATCCTGCAACACGATATGAAGATGAAAATCCAATCCTAAGTCAACCAGCGGATGAATCACTAGGTAATACATATAATAGAGAAGATGCCCTTGATGCAGAGGATGATCTTATCTCCAAGTATAAGCCAAGAGCTGGAGACAGCATGGATGGAGGCACTAGGGACGAAGCCTTTTCTTATCTTCAAGAAATCGCTCGCACCCCATTGCTAAAACCTAAACAAGAAGTAGAACTCTTTCAGGATTTCAACAGAGGTAAAGAGAAAGTCTCTAAGCTTTTTCAGCAACTGCCTCCAATCATCCTCGAACGCGTTCGAGCCANAACCAAACGGCGNCGTGGAACGAAATACCAAACAGACCAAGATCCAGATTGGTGGAGTCCGATGGATTTGGATCTTATACTGAAGCGCATCGAAACAGAAATTAAAAAGTATCAAATNATTGATCNGCCTAACACGANAGTCACAGCTAGCCTTGAAAACGGTGAAATTTCACCTGCAGACCTTNAAAATGGTGACGGAAATGTTGTTGTCAAAGAGGGAGATATACTTACTACGGAATTGAAGGATCCTTATGTTACAGTCGACGAAGTAGTTGATGACAGGGATCTGCTCAATTTTGATTTTGACTCCTTCTGGAAAAAACTAAAGATTGCTACTGCAAAAGTCCAATATGCAAAAATGTGTATTGTTGAAGCAAACCTGCTGCTTGTTGCCAGTATTGCAAAAAAACATAACTTTAATAGATCTTCCCTTTCNTTTCTGGACCTAATGCAGGAAGGAAGTATTGGATTGATGAAAGCAGTTGAAAAATTTGATCTCAAGCGAGGTTTTCGTTTCAGCACATACGCCACTTGGTGGATCATGCAGGCAATCAAACGAGCACTCGATCAGCAGAGTCAAATTATTCGAATTCCCTGCTATGTTGGCGAAACTCGTAGATCAATTCGGCAAGCACAGTCAAAACTATCACGGGAATTAGAAAGGGATCCAAGCTTAAAAGAAATTGCGGAAGCAGTAGANCTAAGCGAGTCACGTGTTATAGAAATCCTGCAGAGTACCCGTAGTACTGTGTCCCTTGATTCCCCCATTAGCGACTCTTCATCGGACGCCACGATCTCAGATCTTTTGCCAGATGAAGACCAAACTCTACCAGAACAAGAATTACTCGTGAGTTCAGAGAAAGAATCACTTGAACGTGTTCTCAGTACACTATCCGAACGAGAGAAAGATGTCATTAAATGGCGTTATGGGTTGAGGGACGGAACAGAGTACACGCTNGCNGAGATAGGACGCCNACTCGANATTAGTCGTGAACGAGTTCGACAAATCGAAGACGAAGCACTNCGNAAACTTCGTCATGCATCACGGATNCAATACCTTAAAGAGNTNCTCTAAGCNCTAAAAGNAGGNNCNCCGATGGGGGATCAGCTATATCTTTGTAGGAACACTCCACATTTAAGCTGTAGNCGAATGAGCTTNTNCGCCNGAACGCCNAGATCTTGGTCACCTCNACCAGGACTTTTTGCTGAAATTCTCGCCTAATCCAGCCACCGTCATAATACAATCTCAAATTATAAAACAAGGGCACCGAATAACCTAGGATAATNTTCTCCTACTTTATNCCANGTCATGCCCCAATCANTAGTTTCATAGAGAATGNTATCCTCAATGATTACCAGTGCACAGNCTCCATCAACGATAATTATTTGGAAGGTATCGATGTTCTTATCTATGTTTTCGGGTAACCCTTCAACCAATCCCCAATCTCTTCCAGNATTTTCGCTTCGGAAAAGCTGCGCTTCCGCACGACCATGAGGCCCCCTAGAAGTAGAAACCAGATAAATATCCTCATCAGCAAAACAGGCACAAGCCCGCTGATAATGATAGGATATGCCATCACTTTGACAAATAAATGTATGTCCATAATCATCACTCAGATAAAAACCGCTAGCGGTGGCAGCAATNACCTGACTTGGATTAGACAGNTGGGTAGCNACTTGGTGCACATCCATCTCCAAACCTTCTCGAAGGACTTGCCAAGTTCCCCCTGCATCTCTGGAACAAGCAATCCAACCAACATGAATATTAGCATATATTGCCCCATCCGTGGCAACTGCTAACGAGCGCACATCAGGAGGTCCCCCCCATGGAGTATTCCAAAATTCACGTTCTGCAATTGAGTCGAAAACATCGATAAAGTGCAGGTCTCCATTGGCAGCCCNCGCCAAACGAGCACCTTCGGTACCTACAAGTAAGCGATTGTCAGCAGTCCAACAAAGACAGTTCAAAGAAACATCGGCAGAAGTAATCTGTTGCCAAGTTCCCGAAACAAACGTCCATACATCGTGACTATCAACAATAACGGCCAAACAATCTTGCCCGACGCCTCCAGCAATTACAGATGATTCACCAAATGGAGTNTCTGGAATTAGGTTACCACTTTGGTCCAGAATACCTTCCGATGAAAGCAACCATATTATTTTTCGTTCATTCATGCGAAATCCTCCTTACTAATTAGGATTATAATATTATAACCAAACAAAATCAGGATGCTCAATCCGAAGGACAATTTTATACCAAGTCCTTTATAGAACTGTATTCAAATAAAATTTTTTATNGCGAATAAACAGCAAGTCCCCATAAACAACTGCTACATTCTCACGAAACACACATCAAGTCAATATTTCCTGCAACTTTCAGAAAATTTAAACAGATATTCTCGAAAGAGTAAATTAAGATTAATTTGACTCGTTTAACTTTCACTAGCACCTTTGATAAGCATGCAGTTTTTTTGCTTGACAGCAGTTACCTATATTTAGATATAATGGCTTNTGTTGGAATCAAGTTACGACTTACAAGCAGTATGTTTTGGTCCTGTCGAGGTAACTTTNTAAGGAATCCATGATGCCTAAAAAAACTTTGCAGATGGACGAAGAATTACAGAAAAAACTGGCTTCTCGTTTCGTACTATATCGAATGATAGAAGGAGNTGAACAGGTTCCTACCTTAATGGAGGATGATTATGCCTTTCTAGAGGATCTCATCGGTGAATACTACGATGAGTACTGGACAATCAAGGAAGGGGCCGAATATTATTCACCAACTCGAAAAGGAGAACTAATTTACCACAATTTCATTTCTCGCTGGTGGGATTTCATAGTAACATACGATATATTCGCCGGCGTTGATTTGCTTGAAGGCACTTTTGCTGAAGACGAAGCTAACTGGGATGAAGTAGATGAAGAAGGACAACCCATATGGGAAGACCTGAGANTAGCNGTTTGTATCTACAANCAGAGATTAGCAGAAAAAGAAGGNCGCAAGACAGACCTTAACCCCTTCACCATAGCTTTTATGTCACTTTTGTCNGAAAAGCGNATTGGGATGGAAAAATGTTGGCAATTCGATCTTGTTTCCAGTGAANTTTGGAAAGAAGTTAACGAAATCAGCAATACAAATCTTTGGCCCGAGGACCTAGGTTATATTGACAATAAAACCGGCGAAGAAATATTAGGCGATAATGTGATACTCGACATTATTGAGCAGGGAATTGAAGAAACCCAAAGAAGATGGGCCGATGACACAGATAACGATAACGACGAATACTTGAACCCTCCAGATTCCTTGNAAACACANCAAGATGTAATTGAAGAATATGAGGAAGAAGTAACTTGGNATGGATGGGGTTACGACCCTTTCTACTACGACCCATATNCAATCATANGCGGNGGNTTCTTAACAACAGCGTTCATAGGTGCTGTTTGGCTAGCATTTTAGGAAACTAAAAGTAGGACGAAATGAGAAGAATATTCCTAATATTGATAATCTGTGCTGTATCTGCTGTTACGATGTTCTTTTTGGGATGTGATAAGGGATCCCAGGACTACCCAGTTGGTGTTGCCAGAACGACAGTCTCTACTAAGATTGATCTGACCAACAAGCTAAATCCAGCCATTCTCCCTGATGTAATGAAAGAAGTTCTAAGAGAAATANCACCTAAGGAGAAACCTGAGTCAAAAAAATTTCAGCAACAAATTGTGCAAAGCCTAAGCCAAAAGATCATGGACGATCCAGAGGTCAATTACCAAGTTGATCTCAATGAAGATGGAAACCGAGATCCTCTACTTGTTGTTCCCGAATCGGTGNGGAACCAGTCAGCGATATACTCACTTCGCGTACCAGATCCAGAACAATACAGCACAGATCCAGATCAAAATGCCAACTGGCACCACATAGCAAAAGATGGGATAGAACTAGTAGCAGTATCGTTAACTTATGATCAAAATAGCTCATCAATGACAATTAATGCNGAATCCAANCAACACGTNTACGAAGGAAGAGCCCTCCATCACAAAAGTTCGTATTACACTAATGAACATAGTTGGATGAAATCGTATTTTCGGTACATGATTATACGCGATATACTTTTTAGCCCCTATGGATGGTATGGTCCCAGATGGTACGGGGGCTGGTATGGNGGTTATTATGGTCGATGGNNTNNTNCTGTGNGNACACGCANNGTAACANGCTCCTGTGAGAACACGCACAGTAACACGGACTACCACTCGCTATAAAAGAGCAATACCTTCCAAAACAGCAACAAATAGCATAAGCAGAAGTAGCAAAGCCAAAAATCGTACTCAGCAAGCCCCAAAATCCATCCAGAACATGAAATCAAAACGCGTTATGGCAGCTCGGAGGGCGACACCAACGTCACGTAGTGGTGGATTTGGGAGAAACACTACTTCGTCGCGAAGTAGTAGATCTTCCTCGTCAAAAGGCCTGAGAAGGAGCCGGTCTGCCAGTTCTTTCAGAGGAGGTAGCAGAGGATTTGGAAAATGACAGTTAATCCATNTNCCTTCTTAATCACGTCTGGCTAATCCTAATCAAAGAAAGGGTGCGGAATCGTGGAGATCTTCGTCTTGCTTATTGCTATTTCTATAATAGCGGGGTTGGCTTGGCTTCTCTTAAGGAAAAAGGATACACTCGATTTGTCCACGNTGAGTTTGGACAATGTGGAATCAGGAGGTGTTATCCTAGTNAAGGGAAATGAGTATCTAGTTGAACAAAAGAACAGATACACAGAGGGAGGTGAAGAATCGTTTGAGTTGAAACTAACTGGTGATGGAGGTANGACATTCTGGCTAAATTGGCACCAAAATGGGGATCTGATCGCAGCCATTACAAAGGAAGTTGGCTTTGGCGAATTAAAATTGACATCTGCAGACCTAGAAATGTTTGATAGCCAACAGACAGGTGAGTTTGATTTCGGAGATGTTGTATATCATATAATTGACTCGGGAGAAAGCCAATTANATGAGAATTGCGAACCGAATGGTGGGTCCTTTTACTACTGGGATTTTGCAGATGAGGAACACGAGCATGTCATTAATATCCAATACTGGGATGAAAACACTTATGAAGCCTCTATTGGTAGATACATTCGGGAATCGGATATCGAGATTTATAGTATGTCTGACAATTCATAATCTCAGATAAATGGGACAATCTTTACACAGGAGAAGTGAGATGAAAAGCAAAGTAGTAAAGTACAGTTTCGTCTTGGTGACGAGCATGTTAAGCATTATTGTGATAGCCCAAGACAATACCAACCGAACACAATCAATAGATAACNGCGCCTGGACAGGTTTGTCAGAAGGATTGGTTGGATCTGTCATCTACAGTATCTTGGGCATTGTAGTACTTATGGCCGGATTCAAAATTTTTGACTGGATCACTCCCTTCAGTCTCAATACAGAAATAGAGGAAAAGAACAATACTGCTGCAGGAGTCATTGTTGCTGGTATAATGATTGCCTTGGGACTGATTGTAGCAGCAGCAATACTTTGATTACACCCCTTGACACAATTCATCCTCTTTGTTGAACGGATAGGAAAGAAATATACTTGATTCAAGCCAAAGGAGCTAAAAAGCACACTATGCTGGCAATCTTTAGACACTTAGTATACCTACCATCAACGCTGTAATTTCCCAAGAGAGGTTGTTATAAATAGCCCTTGCTCAAGTCATAAATTCACCAGGTTTTAGCTGTGATACAACTAAATTTGTTGAGGCCTGTGGATTCAAAAACATCAAAACCTCTTTTCCTGGCCTATGCAATAGTTCTTCCCCAAACATTCTACAAAACAGATCACCGGCGAGGGGTATTTCCCATTCTCTTATCTTTTTACTCCCGATTTTAAAGACAAATCCTTTCCACCTTCGCCGTCCAACACTTTTTATACTTCAATACAAATTAGGATATAAAAGACATTGAAACCCATCTACATTAAGCAAGAAATCAATAATCTTCAGTTCGGCCTTTATCAACGTTGCTTAGAACCAGATCTGTTCCATATCTTTAAAAAGCTCACCATTGAGCGACGTGGATACAGAGCAAACTTTTGGATTATTGGCAGCAGTCACGTTGTCAACATTGAAACTGAACAAGCGGAGGTAGCAGAAGTGATTACTGCTGACGAAAAAGTTCTGCCATCAACTGGACAAATCGAATTGATCCGTAACTTTGAGAATCGCCATTGCGATTTCCGCGTTGGTAGCGAATTTATGTACCAAACAAGTTTCAAAATAATACAGTACCCAAATGAAAAGCCTTTTCCTAATAATCCCGAACTAGATAATGACAAGACGCTGTTTCATTTAAAACATAGTTTTCCTAGTCCAGAAGCTACAACTACTAAACCAATAACCATAATCAATGTCCTCAAAGCTGATGAAAACCAATTGGAGATAAAAACCTTTCATTCCTTTGTCGAAGAACTCACTGCCGTTGTTACCCATTCAAAAATCAAAGTAAACTCTAAACATTTATGATGATACAACCAGAACACAACGACAATTCCCACCAAGGATTTATTAGCCCACATGAGACTAGCAAATGGGCCATATTTGCCCTGCTTTTCTCAGTTTGTCTAATAGCAACATGTGCAATCATATATGAACTCATTATCGCTACTGTATCATCGTATCTTCTCGGAAACAGCATATATCAGTTTTCGATCACTATTGGATTATTCATGAGTTCGATGGGTTTTGGATCTTACCTATCAAGATACTTTTCACGTTGCTTAGTGAGCCGATTCATACTGATTGAAATCGCTATTGCACTGATAGGAGGTATATCGTCCGCTACCCTCTTCAACACATATATCTTCTATGAATCGGCTACGGTCTATCTTGTTGTTATGTTCATTCTGATTGCGAGTATAGGTACACTTGTCGGACTAGAGATACCAATTCTTACACGAATTATAGGACAGTATGATTCACTCCGTATAACATTATCTAACGTCCTTGCCTTCGACTATATTGGTGCTTTAATAGGATCCGTTATTTTCCCCCTGATTTTATTAAAATATACAGGTCTGATTCAAAGCGCTTTCATCATCGGTTTGTTGAATGTTTTTGTAGCAGGACTTTTGCTTTTCCAATACTGGAAGAGTATTGAAGATAGGC
>NZUQ01000083.1 GCA_002697225.1 Candidatus Poribacteria bacterium | reverse complement strand
AATTGCGAAAAGTAAAATAATAACAATATGTTCGGCAACAGCAAGCATCAAAAATTTACTTACCCCTCCTCGTACTTTATACTTAATCATGGTGAATCAATCTCACCAGATTCTTTTATAGTCCAATCGCGTATATTTTCTAATTCATCATCAAACATCCCCCTTTCTTCCGCCGATAGGAAACGAATAAGAGACATAGAATATCTCTCAAGNTCANTCATGAAAACCCGTACTTGATTNGTGAAATAATGATAGGCGANATAAGTTGGTACAGCCACAATTAGCCCCGCAGCTGTTGTCAATAGCGCTTCTGAGATCCCATTTGCAATTTCAGGTAGTTTGCCAATCTGACTATCGTCCNTCCATAATGCGTTGAATGACGCNGTCATACCAANGATCGTACCGAGAAGACCTGTATACATTGATACNAGNGCCAACATANTGAGAGTGCTAAGATATCTATNCAATACNGGTTTCTCGTTGTTGATAGCTACTTTCAAAANAACCTTNAANGCNTCTTCACTTCTGCCGTGNTTTTGAATGCCAGCTTTAAAAATATTGGTCAATGGACTAGGGCGTTTATTACAGATGCTAACTGCNGCTTCTGAATTACCTTGCACCANCTCATCATAGATACTNCGTGTAACAAGATNCGATGGGATAATTTGATTGCGNCGTAACCGAAACATCCTTTCGAAGATGATAGTGTGTGACCAAATAGAATAGATAATAAGCGGAATTAAAATTACCCCTCCCTTNCTCAATTGCACAAGCCCTGTTCCAATTACTTCAAGTATGCTCAAAACTCTAACTCCAATCCAAAATCAACAGCATTCGGCGTAAACNGGTANTCAGTAAACTGCATATACTTCCCAANAACAAATNCCCCGCCAATGAAACCATTCATATAATTTCCAAATTGCTTGGCAAGTTTGGGTCTCATTAAAACATAGTCTTCNAGNCCTNAATTTTGGCTGCNTNCTTCTGTNGATCTGCCACCACGAAATTCACCAANCAACTTTGCTTTAAAACCCAAGGGCAGATAATAAACCAGATCTAGATCNATCCAATCAGTTGCTCGATATGGGATACTTCTATGAAATTCNNGTTTGAGTTTGAGNTTNAGGCTAAGCTGATTAAGGAGGTTTGCTTTCACCAGAAGTTGCCCACCGGAGATGAGTTTCTTTTGATCAAAATTATATGGGATCCATGCAATTTCTGATGCTTTACCTAATGCTCTTGAATCATCTCTTTTTAGAATAACAAGATCATTTGTTAGCTTTGAGAATCCGGAGAAGTCAACCTCAAACTTTTTAACATAATAACGTTTCAGTGTAATCTGGCCACACCAAATTTTCTCTGATCTCAATGCAGGAAGCACATTCACATAATCCTGATCAAAATAAATAGCAGATAGTTGAGGGATTTCTGTCGCACCATATAACTCAACTTGCATTTTCCACTGACTATTTAAATTCACTATTGTGCTTAAAGAAGGATTTAATCGAAACTTAGTAGGCTCCTCATCTATCTCAGTGAGGTTTGCATCCAATTGGTTACCACTTTCCAAGAAACTCACAAACTCTCCACCTAAGTCAAAAATCATTGGTCCGAGGGTGCTATATTGATCACGCACATACAAGCGAAAAGTGGAAGATCGCGTGTTTCTCGGAGTCCCATAAGTTGCTATGGAGCGATATTCAAGGACTCCACCAAAATGCATGGGGTTGAGAATATGTCTTAGACGGTTAGGGGGAAAATCTGTAAAAATATCCAGGTTAATTCTGAGATCTTTTCCACTATCGATTTGATTGTTTGAATCTAGTTCATAAGATTCAAATCTAACACTCAAATCTGCCTTTGTTTTTTCCGTGATTTTTTGGTTTAGGTTTACATCAGTCCATATCAATTTGGGTGTTTTAGAATTCAGTTTGAATTCCACTGGAAGCTGCGATGCTTTCAGTTTCCAATTTAGTTCTTTGAGTTTCATTCCAAGATTGAGTTTCAAAGAAGAATGTGCAGCGTATCGGTAACCAAAACCGCCGTGAAATAGATCAAGACTATAATTCCCACGATTGTCTGTTCTTTCACTGCCAATCTGATTTCGTGTGATACTAACAAACCCATTGGTTTGATTTGTTTGTCCAGTTAATGTCAACTTATAAAAAAGCGACTCTGGNAAACTTGGATAGGCGATCAAACTGAAATGATAATCTTTTAAACGATGATCATCTAGATAAACTGATTTGTTAGGGGTAATGTTGGGNGGTAGGTTCCAGAGTCTTTCTTTCGCATATAAGGCTAAGGAGTGTATCAACTTNGGCTTTGATGGATCNTTAAATCTCTTCCTTGGTTCAAGCACAATTTGAGTTGTATCGACGATCTGGATTTTTTCCTCTTCAAGCTGTATCTGTGCTGATTCTNCTACAATCTGCTGTGCCTCTNCATACAAGGNAATAAACNTAAACAAAACAAGAGCAAAACGCACTAGCCNGAAAACCCAAAATTGATAATAAAGACTTAATTGAAGTCGGGAAATTTTCACTGACTGGAATTATCGTAGTAGTTTAATTTGCTAAGTAATATGGTGGTATGTATCCAACTTGGAGAAACAATCTCCAGCTGATATGAGATGATACACGCTGACGTTAATATAATATACCAAACGTCAATTTACCATTACTGAGGTTATTGTTGCTCGATTTGATTCAAAATCTGCTTATACTGGTTCTGAGCATAGTCGTGAAGCTGATCCCATTCTCCTTTTTTCCGAACATCGGCAGTCGCAATCTTAGCTTCNAACAAGCTGAGTGCATCCTCGCAGGTATCTTTTGCCATATATATATCGTTGGCTTTAATAAAAGCATCTGACGCACGTACAGCAGCATGGAAGGCCGTNAGGCTATCATGCTGCTCGCGGAGATGGCGCACACGCAGGTAGGTCACACCTGAATCGTAATGCCGACCAAGAATGGCCTGAGTCTCGGCAAGATGAAGTTCGGCTTCAACAACTATCTCTATACGATAACGATCTGTACCTTTNTGNCGGATGATATCGTAGGCTTCAATCGCTTGAAGAAAATTTTTNTGCGCTTTATAAGAATGTCCCAACGAGATTTGTGCGTATTCTGCTTGATCTGATTGAGGGTAATNGGATAGAACNTGATTNTAAAGATCTATCGCTTTTTGCCATTGAACCAGCTCCTGGTAACATTCACCTGCAAGTACAAGAGCTTTTGCNGCAAAAGGACTTTTCGGATGTTCTTCAGGAATATCAGTTAATACATTAATAGCATTGGTTAAATTACGGCGCGAGTTTCTTTTGTTGTACCATGCTTTTCCGATTTCGAACATTGCGCTGGCAGAGAATTCGCTTTCCGGATTAACTTGACTAAATGCTTCAATTGATTGCTTATACGATCCCAGCATAAGGTAAGATTTACCTATATTATATTTAGCCAACCAGGCAGATGAAGTGTTCGGATACTGTATAACAACTTTTTGGAATTCAGAGATTGCTCGCTTGTAATCTCTATCAACGTAGTAAAACCGGCCAATTTGAAGTTGTACATCTGGAGCAAGACCGCTGGATCGATAATTTTTTATCAGTGTACGGTATGCCTGTAGAGATTTTTCCTTCTGCCCCAAGTTTTCATGTGCTGTAGCGATACTGTATTGCGCATCGTCTGCCCAGTTGCTTTTGGGATAATGCTGAATGACTTTTTCAAATGCTTTGATAGCTTCACTATAATTCTTTAGATTCATGAAACTTTCAGCAATGTAGTATTGAGCTTCTGGGCGGAGGTTAACTGCCTTCTCCGTGCCGCTTTCACGTGTTGGTACCTTTAGATTTGGATAGTTTTCGACAACTTTTTTGTATTCGCTAATTGCGTTTTTATAATGCCCTTGTTTGAAAAAACAATTTGCTATACCAAAAATCGCGTTAGGTTGAAGTCGAGATGAAGGGAATTTCCGTATTACCTCTGAGAAAGCATCGATGGCATCCCCATATTCTTCCAGTTTGTAAAAGGCCCACCCAATTTGGTATTGAGAGTTATCTTGCCAGCTACTGCCAACATATGAATCTATCACACGCTTAAATGATTGAATTGCTTCCGAATATTTTTTGAGATTACTTTGGGAAACACCAACTTGGTATAGTGATTGATCTAGTAAATCACTCTTAGGGTATTTCTGAATCATCGTTTTCCAAGTGGTGATAGCCTTATTGTAACAATCTTGACGTTCTCTATCTTGAGAAACTNCGGCTTCNGAAAANTAAGTCCAACCAATACTAAATTGCGATTTCTCCGCCCACTTGCTGCGAGGNTTTTGCTCAATAAGTTCCTGATATTTTTGACGNGCGGACCGATANGACTCTTTAGTTGGACTTTGCCAATATGTACTTTCAGCGATAAAATAATTGGATTGGGTTAAGCGTTCACTTTGCGGATACNTTTGTGNGAGAAGATTGCATGCTTTGATGGTTCCAGCATAGTCTTCCGCTTCATACAGAGCTCGTGCTTTCCAAAACANAGCCTCATCAGCTGGAGCACTTTCAAGGTTTCGANCNTGAACATCAGTAAANTACAGGTCGAAGGTTTGNGAACTTTCCAAGTATTGTTCCNAATTAAAATAAGCNAGACCNAGATGNTAAAGTGCGTAGGGTCTAAGATCTGTCTCAGGATACATTTCGACGAGTTTGCGNAGCTCGNTGATTGTGCCTTGATAGTCGCGCAATTGGAAATAGCAAATTCCAATTTGGTAGGAGGCATCATCAGCATAGGGGGATAAAGCCCCTAATATTTTCTTATAGTTAAGGATAGCCGTGTTAAACTCTCGAAGCATTCGAAAGCATTCTCCCATTCGAAACCGTGCGGCAGTTGATAACTCCGATTGCAGGTTGACTGACACCAATTTAAACGTACTGAGTGCCTTAGCATACTCACTTTGTTCAAAGTGAACCATACCAATTCCGTACCAGGCATTGTCAGATACAGAACTGTCTGGATACAAATCTATTACTTTTTGATATTCATAAATAGCTTCAGTTGCTTTCTTCTCTTCAGCCAAAATCTCTGCGATCCAATATTGCGCTTCAGCTGAAATGAGAGAATCGACACCCGAATTGAGAAGCAGACTGAATTCTTGTCGTGCCTCTTTCATCATTTGTTGCTGAAAATAGCATTCACCAAGCCTAAATTGGGCATCGGTAACCATCTGCTTCCGATTGGGAGAAGTTGTGTAAGTTTGAATGAAATCTCTAAACCCAATTTGCGCGTTGGCCCATTCACCCATTTTGAAAAGTGACTCGGCAGCACGGTAATCCGCCTCGGGAACAGCATAGTGATCCGGATATTTTTGACCGAAACCAGAAAGAAGTTCGTACGCTGACCGGAAGTTCTTAAGTCGGTAGAATGTCCACCCTTTGGAATAAAGTGCGTCTGCCATCTCATTTGATTCCGAATATTCGGATATCACCTGATCATAGTATTCACCTGCTTTTTGGTACAAACCAAGATTGTCAAATGACTCGCCAATTAAATAGAGACTGCGAGAAATAACCTCTGGTTCACTTGCGACTTCCAACACTTCTTCGTAACCTTTGATAGCCTCTTCATATTTTCCTTGTCTATACCATGAAATTGCTACCCCTTGCAGAGCATCTAAAGAAAGGTTGGTTTCCGGATAATCAACTAGCAGTTGCTTGTAATTTTGGATTGCTTCATCAAAATTCTTTAGCTGTAAGGCACATTCGGCTATCAAAAGTCTTGCGTCATCTGCGTTATCACTACGAGGATACCTTTTAATGAATTGATTGAATTGGTTCTGGGCAACTGGATATGCCTTGTTTTTATAGAGCTTGTAAGCGAAAGTATAGTCTTCTCGTTCCCCACCAAATGCATGTTGGAAAACACCTAAAAAAAGCACAAAAACGATAATCTTTCGGAATAGAAAAACTACCTTCATAAACAACTCAAAAATTGTCATAGTATGCATTCCAGTTATTAGTATTCCCGCTGACGGAAAAAACAGGCGGCTTTTGTAACAGAATCGCAAAACAGAATTTTATGTCCAACACCTGATCAGCGTTCCGATTANCTAAACATGTATTANTAACCCAACTNAAAGTTNCGATTACATCAACTACCATTTAGCAACTATCTCAAGAGAGTATAACTCAAAAATTTAGCTCCTCTTAGTATCACTTCAAGAACTGGGTTAATATCCTAAATTCTTGGTTGATAACCGAAGGATACCGTTTCTGTGCCAAGAGGATTATAGCCACAAAGTCCAAACCGAAACGATGCTTTAAGCAGGAAAACTTCCTGGCAGAATCCGAATCTGAATGTTGCTGGGGATTGTGTTTTTTTACATTAGNCTCAAATCCAACTGGTTAGTCAAATTGAGTCTAAATGAAGTGGCTAAATTCACCTCCNTTGAGATCGANCGGACTGATAATTTTCAGAGAGAAGGTATCATTGTCAAACCCAAGCAGGTATGATTCCAAAACGAAATTACTCCAGATAGCTACCAAAAAGACGACATTAACTGGAACATTACCAAGAATCTCGATCAGGAAAGTCGTTCAAGAAACAAAGCTATTATAACATTGAAAAAAAACGCTTTTCAAGTGCGAAGTCCCATCTGGTGGTATTAATAAGAACTTATCTGCTCCTTGAGTTCAGAAATCTTTTTGCTATATGCCTCGCGTGATTTTGCCCACTCCGTTTTATCTCGACTACCACTCTGGAGACAATCGAGGATATATCCTTCTGCTTCGACGAAATGAGCAGCAGATTGTGCCACCTGACCTGCAATTTCATTTGGCACTGTGGTTACACCGTTTGCATCGCCGTGTAATAGATCCCCTGGATATACGGTTATCCCNCCCACATGCACNGGGACGTTAATNTCAATGATATGACAATAACCATGGGCACATATTGTCCCACTAGTAAAAACAGGAAAGTCAATAGCACGAACCTGATCCAAATCACGGCCTGTCCCAGAGGTAATTAATCCCGTACAACCAAAGGCCTTGTATGTTGTACACATGACTTCACCGAAAGTCGCAGCTACAGATGGGCTATCCAAGTCTTGGAAAACGACAATACGTGGCTCCGGAATGTCGCCGAATTGATCAATTTGCCCTTCGAGTCCCGAATACACATCGTTCTCACGTGGTGGAGAATTGGAACGAAACGTAGCTGTTGTTGCG
Organism: Candidatus Poribacteria bacterium; assembly: GCA_002697225.1. Next base: position 30,017 of record NZUQ01000083.1, on the reverse strand, counting down.
TAACCTACCATGGGAGGCATTTCAGGAAAGTTTGATTTNATGCGCTGATCCATATAACCGGTATTACGCGAACGAACCTCAAAGAGTTCAATAACATTACATATGGTNGGTGTATCGAATTGCTTCAGCAATTCCAACTCTTCGTCTGATACNGTTTGAATCTGATGCATTGCAATTTTACCTGCCTGTGAAATACTATTCNGAATGCTGTTACANAGNNTAAGATTATAGCATGGACTGANGNAAAATACATAGATAATTTGAAAGTGATAGGATNCAGATTCTATCTTGATTTTGAAGAAATCAGTGTGCTAGACTCTACAGACGAGAAAATAGCNGGTTCAGGATTACCAAATTTGGAACGAAAANCGGAAGTTTATCGCGAAACAAGNGAAACACAGATTTCGCTCAANCTAAATNTTGATGGGTCTGGTTCATCCGATGTCCAAACAGGCGTGGGATTNTTAGATCACATGCTCGAGTTGTTTGCCAAACATGGTTTTTTCGATTTGGAACTGAAAGCAGTTGGAGATTTNCAAGTCGATGANCACCANACTGTTGAAGATGTCGGAATCTGCTTGGGCGANGCGTTTCGGCAAGCAGTTTCCGANAAGTCTGGAATACGGCGTTTTGGCAATTTTGAGATGCCAATGTACGAAGCTCTGGCAAAAATTACCCTAGATTTTTGCGGTCGGCCCTTTTTAGTTTACAATACGCCTCTTACCAATGAAAAAATTGGCACTTTTGATGTTGAACTAGTAGAGGAATTTTTCCACGGATTCGTTAACCACAGTGGTACAACACTCCATATTAACGTTGTTCATGGTTCGAATCGCCACCATATCGTTGAAGCAATTTTTAAAGGCATTGCTAAGGCTCTAGATACTGCAACTAGTGTGGATGAACGCATTGTCGGTGTCCTTTCGACCAAAGGAAAACTGTGATTTCCAATTAATGTATGGGAAATTTTCGCGAGTTTTGGGGTTGCTACTACATTGTGGATACTATCGAAATATCCAATATAGATTGTATAAGGACGATAGTCAGTGTACAGTATACTAGGCATAATAAGCAAATCAGTCGATTCAGCTGTCCATTAGACTCACCACCTACAATATAAAGATTGGCATCGCTAGAATTTCAAACACTCAGAATATTGCAGTAGTATTCTCAGGAACTGATTATCACGACCGAACAAGTTATGTCAACCGAAACCCGGTGAGTAACATCGATGACAAAGACAGTGTAGACGTAGCACTGAATTGGCAACCTACCTTTGAATTCACTACCGAACAAAAGCAAATCTTAACTTTAGATTATTATCACGAATCAAGACGATCAGAAAAACGTAAGGATTTTATGATTAGCAGTTCTGCGTGGCAAATGAGAGGGTTTTCGTGGTAAAATTCCCTATCGGTCTATATGGAGTTTACCAATACGGGATGCTCAAAAACGGGACGCTCAAAATGTTAAGCTGCGAAAAAACTGTGATTGTATTTCTACTGTGTTTATCAGTAATGCTTTTTAGCTGTGGGGATGAAAGTAGTAATAACGCTTTGGATTCGATTACTAAAGAGAATCTTAGCCTTCCCAAACTTGGATTACACGGCAGCGAATATCGGAACCAAAGGTACTTGTTTAAACTCCTCGATCTACCAACCAATAATTGGACTATTCGGGAAATTAACAATAAGAATACCATCGATGCGTTTCTTGATTGGGAAGAGATTTTTGGTTTTAAGGTTGAAGTAAATGAGATGGACTCGCTTCTCCTAATGGAACCGGTAATCGAGTCAGATTTTGTTTATCAACTCGTTGATGTGTTGGAAAATAAAATTCCGCATATTCTGATCTGGATCGAAAAACAGACTGTAAGTGATATTAACACCCCAAAAGATTATGTTGAAGGTCTTCTTGAAACGATAGAATTTCTTAATGAAGTCGGAGCACTGAAAAAAAATGCCTTGGAGGTTACGGATCAAGGGAAGATTCTGTCTGCTGACCGAGTTAGCGGATATTACTACGACATTATTGCTGACGATGGTAGGCACAGTAAAGCTTCTCTTTTCATGCGCTCAACCAGTAATACTTTTTACATCTATCATTATGATCTATGGGCTCCAGATCAAGCAAGTTATGAGAAATATCTACAGACCTTCAACCAAATGCTTTCAACTGTAGCATTTAATACACAATAGATTGGATGAGTGTTTTTCTATGAAATTGCGCGATCCATGGAAAATTATTATTGGTTCCTCTTGGTTACTCGTCATCTTTTTTTTTACAATTAGTTGTACCCAATTAAATGAGGTGCACAGAAGAAGGACTCTAGAAGCTAGGAACAATCTAAAAAAACAATATGTTACAATGGCTAGGTCTGACTCAGGCATTTTGGATTCCTCCAGCAGCTTGAAGCTTGAAAGCAAACATTATGTTTTGATTTTTAGCGAAGATATTCANAAGCTCAAAGATTATGACAGTGCGGACGAACGCCGCGGGGTTGGTCACGGATCGCTTGTGTATATGGAGAGTCTTTACAATTTTGTTCACGATATCTTTGGCTTTGAACCTAGCAACCAAGATGTTTACGGTTTCGAACCCAATCAAAAGATTAGAATAGTCTTGCATGATTTCTACAATGGTTCCAAGCATCAAGCGGTAACACAGACTCAGTCGAGGACCGAGTATCAAAACGGCGGATTTATCAAAAAGATCACCGGCATTCAAATGGATTTTCCGGTCGAAATGTACAATCAGAGGCCCGTCAAAGCCCATGAGTTAGCTCATGCTTTTACCAACATCTATTTGCTTCCAACGTGGTTTGCCGAAGGAATTGCCGTTTTGGTTGAAGTTGAATATGCAGAGGGGAACGAACACGGAAAAGTTGATCTTCACGATGATTTGAAGCTCGATCTCGATGGCGTCAATGCCGCACAAAGTTGGCGAGGACATGGTAGTGCCACATTGGGACCTTTAACCCATTGGTGTTACAATTACTCATATTCTATCGTTTCAGAGTTGAAACAACGATACGGTAGTCAATTTTACCCAAATTTTTTCCGTTTAATTGAGGAAGATCGCTTACACCAAAAACTGCCAGGGGCAATGAAAGACAGCTTTCTTGTCTACTATTTAAGCCAATCAGCAGGGGAAGATTTAATCCCCTTTTTTCAGGATTTGAAGTTCAAAGTTAGTAAGTTGTCAAGAAACGACATTTTGGTAATGATCCAACAAATGAATCTAACAATAACACAGTGAGGAGATAAATCATGAAGTTGCAAGAAATAATCCAATTAACTTTCGTAGCTTCTTTGGTGTTAATGGGGGCTGGTTGCTCAGCGTTACAAAATTTTTCTGCTGGGCAAGAATGGAGTTCAAATTATGCGCTTATGGAGGGTGCTCAGGCCAATGACCCTGCCATAATTGATGGCAACTTGAAAACTGTGGGACAAACACAATATGTTGAAAGTTCAATGTCTGGTGAAGATAACTATATTAGGACTATGGCCACTTATGCTGCTCCATCTGAGGCTGTCGTTATCCTTCCNGAACCCAAAGCCATTCATCGTGTTGTAATCCATTCCGCTAATGTCATACAGATGCTGGATATATGGATTACAGACTCAAACGGAAAATGGGAAAAGGTCAAGGAAGTCAAGAGTAATAAAGAAAATAAAATTGATATTCGTCTAACTAGGACTATTCATACTGCAGGCGTTAGGGCCCGTATCCGTCGCACTGCTGATGATGCAGCTTTAAGGAGAAAAAATGTGCGGAGAGGTTTTGGCTATCGACAAATAGGCGGGAAAACAAAAGCCCAAGCTAAGATTGCCGAATTCGAACTTTACGGCTTTGTTACAGGAACAGAACCGGGGGCGGCGGCGTCTGAAGTTAAAGATGACGAAGCAGAGTTGGATCTGCTCCTCTCACAATAGGACATATCACACCCAGAGAAAGAAATCGTGGCTATTAAAATGAAACAAATGTGACACTCGGCTATTTTTAGGAGAAAGAGGTGAGCGATTTTTAAGCTTCAATTCGAACAAACGAGTGGCTTGGCAACTTCGATTCCTTCTTAAAATCTATACTGTCGCAAATTCCAAATCGCTATAATTGGGAAAGTTTTAACGGGGCTTGAATCCCCAGATTTCCCTTTAGACCTTATGCCTCTTTTATAGCATTACAATTATTGCCTTGAAAGAATTGATATGAAAGAACTTAAAGTCGCATTACAAGCAGCAAAATCCGCGGGTGAAATCATAATGAAATACTATCGTAGTAACTACGAAGTCAAAGATAAAAGCCCAAATAATCCTGTGACAACTGCAGACCTCGAAGCTAACAAAGAAATCCAAGAAATCATCATGGACAATTTTCCTGATGATGGTTGGTTGTCGGAAGAAACAAAAGATTCATCGGAGAGATTAACAAAGCCGCGTGTGTGGATTATCGATCCGATTGATGGGACAAAAGAGTTTATTGAAGGGTTATCTCAATTTGCAGTTTCTATCGCGCTAGTTGAAAATGGCAACCCAATTGTTGGTGTTTTACATAACCCTGCCACAAGTGAAGTCTTCAATGCTGTGTCAGATGGAGGTGCGTTCTGTGACGGGAGGCCCATCAAGTGCATTGGGTGTGATGATTTGAAGCGGGCATCCGCACTGGTAAGCCGCACTGAAAAAAAGAGGGGAATGCTCGAAGACTTTGTCCCAATTCTTGGAGATTTGCATTACATCGGCAGCGTGGCTTATAAGCTGGGGAAACTCGCTACAGGAGCGTCGAACCTCTACTTTACAGTGCAACCAAAAAACGAATGGGATATATGTGCGGGGGACCTAATCGTCAGGGAAGCCGGCGGGGTTGTACTGGATGGAAACTTCCAAACCATGAGATACAATGAAAGAAACACAAAAAAACCAGCTGGTATATTCGCAGGGAAGCCTGAGATTCTCGATGAACTAATCGAACACTATAACAAGCTGCAGAACTAGCTAACCGCTAGAATCTACAATAATACCGCTACCCACCAAATTTCCGCTTGCATCACGACTAACAGCCGCCGGAGATTCCGCGGAGGTCGCAACGTTGAAAGAGCGCCCAACCACCGAATTTGCAGGCGCCTTAGAACGACTGGCTAAAGCAGCACTATCCCTGCCCGTCTGAAAGGACGGGCCTATAGACGGTTTTTGCAAAGCCGAAGATACTGACACCAGGGGCTGCGTCTGTGCAATACCCGGAGTTGCTCCACCTGAAATCAGCGGGGATGCTGCCATTATAGTTAATCCTCCCTGTTTATCCTAAAGCAAAAACCTAAGCGCTACTGTAACACACATCCGGAAAAGCAGTCAACTAAAAAAACCTACATTCAAAAAAATATTAGAACCAAGTGTAGGATATCAATCAACTCCGCAGGCCCTAATATACTATAGTTCTGCGTAGTTTGTCAAATAAATTCTTNTAATCCTNAGNATGNCTATTTCTAAGNTGANTTACAATGAAAGATTTNATAAAAAAAACTTGCAAAATGTTTCGCTTTATTTTAGAATCGGCNTATTTGATTTAGAAACTAGGAGAGCTCAATGAACCTAATCATCGAATATTGTACAGCTTGAAACTATCTNCCACGAGCCGCCAGTTTGGCGGATGATCTGCTCAGCAAATATAAAACGGCAATAAAAGGTCTAACACTTGTTCCAGGANGTGGAGGGTGTTTTGAAGTATCTTTAAACAGCNAATTAATTTTCTCGAAGCTTGAGGTGGGGAATTTCCCAACNTCAGAACAAATCTTCGAAAAGCTTCCATAGTAAACAGATATCCCGTTCCAANGAGATCTGTTNACGTCATAGNGGAACTCAATTGACTGCTACCAAGGATATTTTTAGTTGATCTGCGATCTGAGAGAGTTGATGGCCTCTTAGTAGGAAAGTCCTACCCGCTTCAACTGCCAAGACGCTCCCATTAGCTCGATGAAGCAATTTCAACGTTCGNTCCCCGACTGTCGGAACATCAACTCGGAAATCATGGTCAGATGAAGTTGCTTTGGCAACCACAATTCCTTTTCCACCTAACGCTCCGCCACGTTCGATGGTGGAGTCTGTGCCTTCAATTGCCTCAATTGCAATAGGAATCATATTTTTAACCACGACGGTCTGGCCAATATCNATACTTGCAACTTGGCGAGCCAANTCGATGCCATACTTGATATCTTTCCATTGAGGTCCTGTGGGTTTNCGCTTAGTCAAGACCCCCGTAGGAGGCAATAANTTTTTCAGGTAGAGTGTNTGNTCNATTATCTTTATCCCCTTTCNCTCAAAGTAGTTAATTGCAGCCATCATAATCGTCCGGTCCCCTTTGTTAGAAAGGCTCGACAAGATTCTAATGGCCGCGGTGTCTAGTTGAAGCGGGTTGAGGAGAATGCTCTTCTCAATTTTTCCAATGATTGCAGCTTCATCGACACCAGAATCAAGGAATAACTTAATAATTTTCCGGATTTGTCCAATGCCGATGGGATGAATGTGGTTAACAATTTTTCCCAATTCCGGAGACATCTCTTGCGTGATCTGGACGACGATTGGTTCCATACCGTGATCAGCTACAGATTTCGCAAGTAGAAACGGCAAGTCCCCAGAACCAGATATAATACCTAGTTTTTTCATTTCTCATATCTCACCAATTGTGAATGACATAGACAGGGTCAGAACCCTCAACCAATTCAATAATAACTTTATTGAATTCTGAAATAAATTCGTTTCTTAATGCATTTGGTTGATCTGGATCAATCCACATGTTAGATACATCCCACCGCAGACCAGTACTGCTTTTCACATTCACATTTCCATGTTCAGCAATTAGAGAAATATACTGTAATTTCTCATTTTTACGATCAATTTCTAGCCGAGATGTAACGAAATACATCGACTGAAATACATCTCGCATTTCTGCTCGGAAGTTCGATGGAACTAGCGACATGCAGAAGCCTAAACGCATCAACTTAAGATTACCGAGGAAATGATCTACATCAAAAGAGGTTGGAAACCCTCCATAAATGATAATACCATTACATCCCAATTCCCTAAGTGCATACATGATTGCAAGTTGACCATCTGTATAATCTTTATCAGTTTGTCCGATCCATTTGTCAATAACATTCACACCAGATTGTTTTAGTTCGTCAATCGTTGTAAAATCTGGCATTGAATCGAGATCTCCAATTAGGACAGTTGGAACTAGATCACACATTTGAAAGATATGAATGCCCCCATCCACACAAATTAATGGAAGATTTTGTGTAAGTGCAGATTCAATTTCGTTCCGATAAAATCGTATCTGGTCGAAGTTATAGTAACCGTTAAGAAAAATAGATGCAGTTTTCATCCTTCATACCTGACGTTATAAACCGGAATCGTTTGAATTGGACGATACGACAACTTTACCTTCCGTAGATTTTCTAGATTGGAGTCCCCCATNGTGCTCAGCTGACATTCTGTTCGACTNCGACAAAATTCCCGAAAAATGAATTGTGGNAGGCCCTTAACTTCAAGGTCAACTACTTCAAACAAAATGCAAAATATTTGAGGGTTCAACTGATACCCACAAGTATACGCTTTAAGTTCATCGTTAATGTAACCCAGTAATCCAACTAATTCAAGTTGTTCAAAATGGATTAAACTAGATTGATGAGCGATCAAAGAATCGGCCAACATGGCTTGGTATATAATAGCATCGCCATATTTTGCCTGACGTTCCAATTGCCATCTATGATATAACTCTAGGCACTGGTCAAACATAGCTGGTCGATACGTATCAATCCGAAGATCTTGCTCGCTTCGTATAAGACTATTTATCGAGGATCTCTTACTTTTATAAGAATTTCCGCGGAGGTAAGTGAGTTGATTTCTATCATAAAGGTATTCCGTTTCTTTTAAAAAGGGCTGAAATCCTAAGAGATGAAACAGAGGAAGCTTCTCATCAGGCACAGCCTCAATCCGAACAATCTGATCATTTCGGCTATTAGAAATCATAAAATCCCAAACATACCGGATCGTATTTTGGTTGAGCTGCCTACCCATCGGCATGATCGGCATAAAAAAGCTATCTATTTGTCTCGCAAACAGGCAAAATTGATCGTTAATAACCGTCCACTGAAAATCGAAGAGATCTTGCCAAATCCAGTTTGATGCAAAAGCGTAATTCGACAGCTTAGTGTCTGCTTGACACGCATAACTATCAAAAACAGGTTTGTCATCAATTGTTAATGGTTTGAGCAAGATGAGAGGTTAGCCTGTCGAGAGTACAAATAACCGTTGCTGTTTCCAGACGCAAACCAACTAAACTCCAGTTCTCAACGATTTCTAGCATTACTGCATCCGATTCCAAAAACGCAACAACTTGGTTTGAGTTTCGGTAAAACTTGGAGATTTCCATCTCTGTATACGGGCAAATTCTGTCAACACAGAGTAGGACCTGTTTTCGATCTTCATCAAACGCAATCACAAATGGATATATCTGGCAATCAATGGGTCGGATTGGATAGATGGAACACTCGCCCGTTTCAGGTGAAAAGGCAGGACAGATAAACATTTTTTCATAAGCCTTTAGCCGAATCTGTGAGCTCTTACCATCGTCAGTAGGATCGAAAAGATCTGGTGAAAATCCAGCTTCAATTGTTCGTTCTCGTTCTTTGAACGTAAAAACTGGTGCCATTAAGCTATCCTGACTGAGGAAATGGCAGCAAATATCGCATGACACACAAACTGGACTTGGAACCGTTTGGTTCAATTTCAATTTTTTGACGATCATTGTCCTAAAGTCTCGTCATCATATGAAAAGTCCTGATCGATCCATTGTTCGGCATCAACTGCTGTTCCATTTACAACCATTCCCCAGTGTAAATGGGGACCAGTTACTTGACCGGTTGCTCCCATTAAACCAATTTCCTGTCCTTTTTTTACTGGACGACCAATTTCAACCTTAATTTTGCTGAGATGATTATAACTCGTTGAAACCCCTTGTCCATGGTTAATGACCACGGTTTTGCCATACACATGTAAATTATCCACCAAAGTTATAACCCCACTATTACCTGCATATATTGCGGTTCCTACCTGATTAGCAATATCAATTCCAAGATGATGTCGCTTTACACCCGTGTTGTATTCACGATATTTTCCAAACGGTGATGTCAGAGCCCCTGAAGTCGGTCGAATGAAATGTCCCTCCCAAAGCTGCACTTCTGTTTTGTTCGCTTGTTTGTATGCTTTCCAGCGCTTGGCATTATCCTCACGGGTCTTTGATTTGTCCATCATGACAGTCTGCTTTTCTGGCGATAGTTTGACATATCCACCGTGTGCGAATTCAGCCCTGCCAATCCTGGCAAAAAAGGTCTTCTCGGTTACACGCTCCATTTGGTCAGTCATCGAGACTATTATTGGATGAATACCAACACTCTCTTGTACACTCACACCAATAAGTAATCGATTAAAATGCCCTTGGCTGGAGTCAAACTTGACTGGATAACATACATAATCTTTATCAAATACCTTTGCTTTGACTTTTGTAACAGGTTCACTCGTCTTGATAAAAATTGCCGATGTTTGACCTTGTGTTACTCTTATTGAATCTGGTAGAATCTCGATTCTTAATTGCTGATTATCAACAAAAAAAGTATATTGGATTTGATCGTGATTCCTATTTCGTGATTTGTCAGTCGCAATCACGGTAATGCTATGGAACCCTTCATCCAAGTTGGTTGTATCAATTACGAACGGAGCAGGAGGTCGGTTCGTGTAAAATCTACTGAATCGCTTGCGTTTTTTCAATTTCATCGGAACGTCTTGATCAAACTGTGCAGTGACAGAACTCAGCCCCGTTGATCGATGTGTTGGATCTGTTGCCATAATGTCTACATCGATTTTACCACTGTAAATCTCTTGATCCACGAGTCCTTTAATTTTCAGAACAGGCTTGGTAGAATCAAGTAAATAGGGAGAGAACCAATATCCNCCCCAACCCANAACANCAAAAATAAAAAACGCAGGAGTCAATTTTTTCTGTGATNTCTTTTGCTTCATTTNTTGAAAAACAACATTAACATCGANTGAAANGAGTTNACTTTGCGGTTTCAATGACAAACGAAACGCTGGAAAGACAATTTGATTTTGGGAGAATTANCTCGACACGAGCTGTATTTTCTTTACTAGAAAAGAAACAGGTTTAGGAAAATATAATGCATTCCATACTCTACTAGGCACATGCTATTGATGAACTGATCTGGTTCAACTCCAAATGCCCCNGTAACGAGCTAAATAATATAGAGATGTTAGGCATAATACACCTGAATTTGGACTCTTGAGGAATGGTAATTGCNAGTAAATCNCTAGAATCCTCTTTATACAAATTTGCAAAATGTTTTCGAATTTGATGTTGCTTCTGCTTCTCGATTTTGACTAGGAGGTATAAAGCCGTGGCTGTTAAATATCTGTCTGCATTTATAACTTTGAGAAACTTCTTCATAGTAACATACATCGCGACTTTTCTGATTTATCCACGCAATTTCCACCAACCCTATGCAACGACATCACTCTAACTCATTTTGTATTAGTGCCTTGGCTGAGGGCATTGATTTTTTCTTTTCCGACCCACAGACAACATAGCGAGATTAACTTATTAGACATTTCTCGCCTACAAGAATTCAAAAAAAGCCAAGCAGTTAGTTTGATCTTCTGCTTGGCTTCTTGTTATTCTTTTGGACTTTAATGTCAATTAAATCAATGCGTTTTTACAGGAAAAATCAATGAGTAACTTCAGTTCTTTGAGTTGTAATTGTTTAAGAAAAGCCTCTACCCTATCTTCTGAATTACTTGCGGCTTGGCACCAATCAACGAATTGAACGGCATTCCACTCTCCATTGGATTCAAGAATATTTGTATATTCTTCTAGTTGTTCAGTCCGAGATAATTCTAGAGCATAACAGTGTAATTCAAAATAAATTGGATGCTTGCCAACTCTCCCAAACCAATATTTTGCGTTGCTGTAGTCATTTTCGCGGCGATGCATGATGGCGTGCCAGTAATTCCCCGTTTTAGTTCCGATATTCTGTACGATCTTATGTGATGAATCTAGTGCGTCATTCCAAAGCAACAGACCGCTTTTAACGCACTCGCCAAACTCCGAATCGGTAACAGCAAAGCCATCAAACAAATCCCCAAGTGAGTAATTTTCGAGTCTAGCAGTTAGCCTAGAGCTCCACTCTTCAGTTGGAGAAAGCGGAGGAAATGGATTGCGAGATTCCAACTCCGCAATTATTTCCTTTACAATTGTTGAGTATTGTTGGTTCATAGTATATTAAGCACCTTTTGTGACTACACGTTCCTTTCTTAAGAAAGTATAAGTTTCATTATCATCTTCAATGCTTTAGCACGATGACTAATTTTATTCTTGATTTCAGCTCCAAGTTCAGCAAAAGTTTGGTTATAACCCAAAGGAACAAAGATTGGATCATAGCCAAATCCACGTTCTCCTCGCTTTTCAAGGGCGATTTCTCCTTCACAAACGCCTTCAACAGCCTCAATCACCATTTCGTCGGTGCAACTTGGTTTCACCAACGAAATTGCACACCTAAACCGAGCTGTCCGTTTAATATTGGGTTTTCCCTCGAGTCCTTTCAATACTTTAGCAATCAATTGATTTGGTGTTGCATTCTTACCAGCATACCGAGCTGACAGGACTCCTGGTTCACCATCAAGTGCATCAACTTCCAAACCGGAGTCATCAGCAATGGTAACAGTATTTGTGTGTTTTGATACCTCAATTGCTTTCTTAATTGAGTTCCCAGCAAAAGTTCTTCGATTTTCAATTATATCAGGGATGATGGGATAATCAAGAAGTGATTGTACGCTGATAGAGTTGATATCTGCTAGGATTTGACGAAACTCAGAAATCTTTCCACTATTGTGTGTCGCTAATACTAGCTTCATCCAAGTCCTCATCAATCAATCGATTTTGTAACTGAACTAGATCTCCAACTCCGGCAGTTCCAAACTCTATCATCTGATCAAGTTCACTTTTTGAAAAAGGGCTTTCTTCAGCTGTTCCTTGTAACTCAATGAATCTACCGTCTCCTGCCATAACAATATTCATGTCCACATCTGCTTTTGAGTCCTCTTCATAGGACAAATCAAGCATCAGCGATCCACCAACAACTCCAGCACTGATTGCGGCAACATTGGTCTCAATTGGAACTTTCTTGATTGCACCGCAATCCTTCAACCATTTACAAGCATCCCATAAAGCAATAAATGCTCCAGTGATAGCAGATGTCCGAGTTCCACCATCAGCTTGAATAACATCACAATCAATCCATATAGTGCGTTCCCCAAGTTCCTTAAGGTCCGTGACAGCACGCATTGACCGACCAATTAAGCGTTGGATTTCCTGAGTCCTCCCACTAGCCTGCCCGCGCGTAACCTCACGTTGCATCCGATCATGCGTTGATCTAGGCAACATTGAGTACTCAGCCGTAACCCAACCTTTATTCCTAATATTCTGTGTTTTCATAAAGCGAGGCCGCTCATCTTCGACTGAAGCCGTGCATATCACTTCAGTCCCTCCAACCTGAATCAAAACGGCTCCTTCTGGATGTTGCAGGTAGTGTCGTACGATAGTCACAGGTCTCATCTGGTCCCGACGGCGACCATCAGATCTTTGCATTCAATCTCCTAAAATATGCTATTTTGATTACCCATACAGATCAAGACTCGGAAATTCAATCTGATCGATAGACAAATCGAGTTGTTGGTAGTTTGGTAAAGACTGCGCAATATTTGGAGCGGAATATGCAACACGAACCGAGCGAGGAACCGATAATGTAGTACTAACTATTGGTGGTATTTGTACTTCAGATATTGGCTGGGAGATAAAAGAATCACTAGAAGATCTAAACGCTATCCCAAGATCAATCTCACTCCTCAGCTGCTTTAGCCTATCTTTAGCTAACTCAGTGGATTTGGCAAAGCCTTCGCGATCAAAACCGCGGTGGCGGTAGAAAAGTGTCTTATTCAAATCCACTGCTAACATTTAATTACCCAATGTTGCATATTAAAAGCCAAAATTATATCATCCTAGAAAACAACCCGTCAATTGAATCTCTGCTTATAGAAACTCGNATTAATTNGTTCGGATATCGATTCCNCTTTCAATCTCACCTTTNCGAATCAATTCTCGCTTGAGAATTTTTCCTGTTGGAGATTTCGGCAACTGATCAACNAATTCGATAACTCGCGGTATTTGGTGCCTGCCAAGATTNCTCCNGCACAGATCCAAGATGTTNTCTTTGGATGCACTTCCTNGAGGCTTTAAGGCAATCACCGCCCGNGGTATTTCTCCATGTAAATCGTCCGGTTCTGGNACAACAGCAACTTCCAACACTGCAACNTGCTGATANATAACCTCCTCAATCATNCGTGGGTAAACATTCATACCATTTACGATGATCATGTCTTTTTTNCGATCAACAATGTAGAAATAATCTTCATCATCAACATAACCCATATCACCAGTACGATACCATTCTCCAAAAAATGATTCGGCAGTTTCTTCTGGCATTTTGAANTATCCNTTCATTACATTTTCACCGCGAACGACAATCTCGCCAATTTTNCCTGTNGACATTTCATTACCATCTTGGTCAACAATCTTCATCTGTACGTCAGGGATTACTTTNCCAATAGAACCTGGCTTGCGTTTCCCGTATATCGGATTAATTGAAGTTACTGGAGAACANTCTGTTGGGCCATCGCCTTCACAAATTGGAACATTATATTTCATTTCAAACCGTTTCATCACCTCTACTGGGAGTGCTGCTCCTCCAGAAAAGCATATTCGAAGTGAAGAAAAATCTGGTTTTCGANTCTCAGGGATATTNGCAAAGATNGTATACATCGATGGAACNCCCATGAATATGGTTGATTGNGTTTNATAAATCATTTTTCCGACTTCTTCCGGCATGAATCTAGGAACNGCTACAATNGTAGCACCNCCAGCAATCGGCGTGTTCATACCGACTGTCGATCCNAAAGAATGAAACATCGGTAGCACNGTAAAAAAAATATCGCTATCNTGTAGGTCTATTGATTGGAGTATCGAATTTACGTTATGCAATAAATTGNGGTGTGTAAGCATTGCCCCTTTCGGTTTACCAGTGGTGCCAGANGTGTAGATAATNGAAGCAACATGTTTCTTNTGATTAACCTCAGCGGNAGAAAANGCTGAATCTTCGTTNGCAATTATGTCAGTAATCNGTNGAGCTTCCAACTCCGTCGCTTGGCCAACAACAATNAGATTTTTCAAGTGTGGCAACTGGTCTTTGACTGAGATAACATTCTGCTCAAACACATCAAAATATATTAGTGCTTTCGATTCCGAGTTCGACAGTATATATTCAATCTCGTTGATGTTGAGCAACAAATTAATGGGTACAACAGTTGCCCCTATTTTTAGAATNCCATAATAAGCTGCAACAAACCAAGGTGAGTTGATACAATACAACGCTACCTTGGTTCCTAAAACGATACCCATATTTTTCAGTGCATTCGCAACTTGATTCGACATTATCTCAAGTTGCGAATACGAGGTAATTTCGTCCCGAAAAATTACGGCTATTTTGTGGGGTAGCTTCTGAGCAGTGGCAGATAATATAGCAGCAAGTGATTGGAATTCTTCGTGAAGGCCTAACATGAAATATCTTTAAAACACCACATTTATATTTGCAAAACNCCGCAGAGGCAGAGGCATTCATTGNCCNTGGATAATTGATNTTGAATAACCATTGAATTGTACTATTACCTCTGAANNGGTAAGTTTGATCATTGCCGTAATTGGGACAGCCATTAGGAGTCCGATAAACCCAAAGAACTGTTCTCCCAATAAAACAACCACAATAGTCGTAATTGGGCCAAGTTCAACACTTTTACCAATCAGAAGAGGAAANATCACAGCATTGTCAATTACTTGNACNGCAATCGTTATNAGACCAATGCCTATNAAACTCCAACCAAAGCCAAANCGTGTGTCTATCTCAATTAAAGCAATAATTACGGCNGGAATAGCTCCAATAAACGGCCCAATGTACGGTATAAGGTTGGCAAGCCCCGCGATGAATCCCAAAATCAAGGCAAACTTGAGTCCCAAAACCCAGTAACCAATTGCACACAAAGNAGAAAGNAGTATTGTTTGAATNACACGACTGCGAAGGTAATCACCTAATTGTCGATTGAGTCCNTCCAGTAAGACGAGAAATGGTTCAAAAAANCGATTCGGAACAATTCGAATAAACGTTTTTTTTATTTCNTCCCCATTATTGAGCATNAAAAAAGTCAGGAAAAAAACAATAATCCCAGTNGTAAAAGCAGAAAACAGGCCTTTTGCAGAACTGGTAAGTGTATTGATAACCTCCTCTGATTGGTTACGTAGAAAGACCTCGATTTTGTCAATACTTGATTGAATAAGGATATCCTGTACTTCTTGTTTGGGGGAATCTACATTGCCTAAANAGACATTGGCCATACTTTTTAGAAGATATTGCGCAGACTCTGGTAATCGTTCAACATATGCAATTCCTGAAGCAGCTAAATCACTCTTCCACTCCGAACTCTGCATATACAGAACTTGTCCTTGGACTTGTTTAATCGCAATAGATGCAGCAAAAATAACACTAGACAGGATAAATAGCGTAAGGATCAGTATTATTATTAACCGGTTAACGCCTCGGCGTTCAGCATACTTAACAACTGGACTGAGGACATAAGCAATCAAAAAAGAAAATAATAGTAACGTTGCTGTGTTCTTGATCAGGTAAAGACCGGCAAGTATAATTGCGATTGCGATAACAGTGGTACTGAGGGAGATGATTCTCAGAATAGTATTGCTTTCGCGGATGTAATGGGTCTGTTCGCGATTCTCACCCGTTGTATCATGTGCAGAGTACGCAATTTCTCTCAAGCTTTCCTTGATTGGTAAGATAGTTTCAATAGAAAACTCCCCTACTGTCGAAGAGGATCGACTCAATGATTGTTCCGAGTTGGAAGAATTAGGCACTGAATCTTTTTCGCTCATTATTCAATTTCCAATTTGAAATCTTCAACACTCTGGTGTAGATCTCCAGCCTTTTTTTCTGTTTTTTTGGTAAGGTTCCGAAGTCGATCGTTTTCAAATTGGGCTTTTTGCAGTTCTTGATTGGTAAATCTCAATCTAGAGGCAAGAACCTTCGCCAACACAAAGATGACCTTCGAGGCTAATTTGGGATCTGATTCCATCAAATTAAGGAGTTCAGGTCGAAAAAAACCGATAATTCTTGATGTTCGAATTGCAGTAACTGTAGCTGTCCGTGGAGCACTATCTAACAAACCAACATCACCAAAAAAAGTACCATCTTCTAAAGTCTTTAAAGTGATGATTGAGCCATCTTCTACTTTTCTTGTTACCTTGACGGTCCCATCAAGGATGACATACATCCCAGCGGAATCCTGTCCTTCGATGACGATAGTTTCGTTTTCAGCATATGTGCGTTGGTAAGAAATTCTGGCGAAATTTCTCAACTCCCGGTTGCTTAACCCATCAAAAATCTGGATCTGTTTCAGGACGTCGATGATATCACGCTCAACTTGTTTTCGATCCGTTCGTCCAACAATGGAATCCCAAATTCCATCGTAGTATTCAGTCTCCAATATAGTTCCTATTACTATTTGTTAGATTTTGAAGCATTCTATTACAGTTAGTGAAGTTTGTCAACCGAAGTACGTGATTCAACCAGTGCTTGGATCACTCTTTGCATGTCATTGTCTGTATGAGTGGCAATAACCGATATCCTCAAACGACTAGTACCTTCAGGGACAGTAGGGGGGCGAATTGCAGGGGCATAAACGCCATGTTCAAACAGGATTTCTGAAAAACGCAGTGTTCGCTTGGCAGGGCCAATAATCAGTGGAATAATTTGCGTGTCATTTGACAAGAGATCAAATCCATTTTGAAGAAGTGCGTTTTTAAGTTTTTGCGCATTTTTCAACAGTTTTTGGCGAATTTCGACAGAGGAGCGAATGATGTCAATTGCGGTTGTCGCTGCTGCCAGAGTTGCAGGAGGAAGACCAGTGGAAAAAATGAAACTCCGGGCCTGATTAATCAAGAGATCAATCAGGTTTTTGCTGGCGGCGACGTATCCCCCAAGACCACCGACAGCCTTACTCAAAGTGCCAATTTGAATAATATCCTGATTCCCACTAAGACCAAAATGTTCAACCGTTCCGCTGCCGTTTCTGCCTAGTACTCCTAGCCCATGTGCGTCGTCCACGATTAGCCTCGCACCATATTGACAGGCTAAATCATATATAGCTGGTAGTGGGGCAATATCACCATCCATGCTAAAAATACCATCTGTGATGATCCATCGACGCTGATATTCACCAGCATCTTTAAGCAGATGTTCCAAGTGATTCAAATCGGAATGCAAATAGATTGATTTTTTAGCTTTACTGAGGCGACAACCATCTATGATGCTGGCGTGATTAAGTGCATCACTCAAGATCAGGTCACCCTCGACGGCTAGAGCCGAAATCATCCCAATGTTAGCCAAATAGCCTGAACTAAAAACGATCGCAGCTTCAGTTTGTTTAAGGTTAGCAATTTTTCCTTCCAGTTCCATATATAGATTGAGATTCCCAGTTGTTAGCCTCGACCCGCTTGATCCCGTTCCGAATTTGGTCAAAGCGTTCTCTGCAGCTTCAATTACCCGAGGGTGTGCACTAAGGCCAAGGTAATTATTTGATCCCAGCAGAATTATCTCCCGGCCATCAATTTTAGCTCGTCCAAGTGGCATGCTCTCGACTGATCTGAGTGAACGCCAAAGATTGTTTTGTCTAAGTTGTGCAATCTCATCTTCGATCCAGCAATAGTGGTCCATACCGAAATTATATGGAGATTGTTAAAAACTTTCAACAATGCCATCATACATTCTTTGACAAAAAGAACTGCATATAGGATAATTAACTTCTATGAACAGACAGTGCCGAGGCTAAGTAATGCTTTTAAATAATGAAGACAAAAAACACTTCAAAGCGTATGGTTATCTAATTAAACGAAAGGTGATAGATTCTGAGCGTATTGAAGCTGCGCTAGATGTAATATGGGAAAATATCGAGGAAGACCGAAATAATCCAGAGACATGGATCGGGCAAGGTTATCGTGGCGTACCTGTTGGTGGTGAAGAAGCATTAAAACGTGTCGTCTATAGCGATCCTGTCTTTTCTATGGCAGAAGAATTGGTAGGTAAAGGTCAACTGCATCCGGATGGTGGTGCTGGACCACAGTTGGGTTTCCCTAATCCAGACGTTGACTGGAACCCACCAAAACAAGGGCATCTCGATGGATACCACACACCATCAAATGGTGTTCCCAAAGGAGTTGTCAGTAGCTTTACGCTAGGCGCGACAGTTTATCTTGATAAGGTTCCGCCGAAGGGGGGAGGTTTCACCATCTGGCCAGGAAGCCATATGGTTTGGGCTGAGTACTTTCAGTATCATGATATTGATAGCTTATCTGGAGGGGCAGCTCCTTTTGATCTTGGTGAGGGATTTGAATTTACTGGATCAGCAGGTGATGTTTGTTTTTGGCATCATCAGATGACACATACTGCCGGCTCAAATGTAGGGCAAAACATTAGGATCGCTGCAATTGCTCGTTTGCGACGTAAGGACCTAAATGATATAAAAGACGAATTTACTGAAGATATGTGGAAATACTGGGAGGGTATTGAGTAAAAATTGGTTGATTTTAAACTTTACGCAATTACCGACCGGCGATTGTGTAAACCGAAATTGATACAGGATTATGTTGCTTCTCTTCTTGACACCGGAGTGCGGGCAATACAATTGCGCGAAAAAGATTTATCAGACACTGAACTGCGAAGTGTTGCAGTTCCCATTAATCACATTTGCAAAGCCTATTCTGCTAAATTATTCATTAATTCGAATATAGGCGTCGCGACGGATGTAGGCGTCGACGGTGTCCATCTTCCAGAATCTTTATTGGACACTATCCAAAAGGCAAAGGCTAGGAACCTATTGGTTGGGTGTTCAGTTCATGATCTTGATGTTGCTCAAAAGATGCAGGTGGCAGGAGCCAATTTTGTGACCTATAGTCCAATTTACCCGACAATGAGCAAACCAAATCCTGCTGTTGGGCTTAAAAGTCTTAGACGGATTGTGGGGGCTTTAGATATCCCGGTTTTTGCTCTCGGTGGTATTACCCCCAGTAAGGTACCAGAGTGTTTAAATTCAGGTGCTTTTGGGGTGGCTGCCATGTCTAGTGTAATGTCCTATGAAACTGGAATTGATCAAGCAAAAAATTACTTAAAACAAATCGAGGAATACTGATGAAAATTGGTGTGACACAAATTATTCTTGGGAATATGTCTATAGATGATACCATAGATCTCTGTCGGGCAGCAGGCTATCAAGCCGTCGAACTCACGTTCCGAGACGGTAAGGATATCCACGTTGATTTGGACGATGATCACATCCGAGCAGTCGCCAAAAAATTCTATGAAGCAGATATTGAAATCACCAGTATAACTGCTTTGAAAGGGAGTCTTCTAAGTTCAGATTCCTCTGAACGGGTAGAGGCAGCAAAATCGGTTGAAAGAGCTCTCGAAATTGCNGGCANCTTGAAAACAGGTGCTATTCTTGTCCATCCAGGGCAACTTAGNGTTCAAGGNACCTATCAGCAAGCTTGGGATAACCTCGTTGGCACACTCAGGGATTTGGTCCCTGTGGCTGAACGTTATCAAGTCGCCATTGGTCTTGAGAATGTATGGAACAAATTTCTGTTAAGTCCAAAGGAAATGCGGGAAATTGTAGATGAGATTAATAGCGATTGGGTTGGTGTCTATCTGGATACAGCCAATATGATGGCTTATGGTTANCCAGAACATTGGATTCGCGAACTTGGTAATCGTATTAAACGGGTTCATCTAAAAGATTTCAACCGTGGGGAACATCGATTTGTAAATCTGTTAGATGGTGATACTGACTGGTCAACTGTAATGAGAGAACTTAGGTCTGTGGGTTATACAGATTCGGTTATTCATGAGGTTGGAGGTGATAGAGAAGCGCAGATTGATCTAGCGGAACGAATGCGGAAAATTGTTTCTATGTAATCGACGATATTACATAAATAATAGTGGAATGGTCATAAANTAATTTCTAAGGAGATTTAATATGGAGAGAAACAACGATGTTCAAGTGATTGCTTGGTCAGAATTCACAGAGCCGCAGTCTGTTTATCCAACAGGGATACATGGTTGTTTGGCAGAGCATCTCAACAATTGTCAAGGTATTACTGCCAGTGTTTCAGGTATTGAAGATCCTGACCAGGGGGTNAGTGAAGAACAGCTTGANTCAGCAGATGTATTGATATGGTTTGGTCACATCAAACATGGGGATGTAGCGGACATAAGCGTGGAACGAATTGTAAAACACGTCAAGGAAAATGGTCTGGGGTTTCTAGGGCTACATTCAACCCACTTTGCTCGTCCATTTAAAGCGTTGATGGAAACCGAATGTTCTTTTCGNGCATACGTTGAAAATGGGACCAAAGGTGATATCAAGNTCGTAGCNCCGGATCATCCGATTGCCGAAGGTGTTAGTGATTTTACGATCCCACAAGTGGAATGGTATGGTGAACCATATGCTGTTCCAAAAGCTGAAACTGTTGTTCTCGCTGGAGTATATGACAACTATACAGAACTGACGCGCGACGGCCTAGCATGGACAGTGGAAAATGGACGTGTGTTTTATTTTCGACCAGGTCATGAAACTTTCCCAATTTACCACATGCCGGAAGTCAAGAAGATCGTTGAGAACACCGTACGTTGGTTAGCGAAGGCAACATGATTAAAAACCTACGGATTTGTTACCCTAAATCTTTGAGAATAAACCTTAGGGTTTTGAATTACCATCGTCCGAGATATAAGGAGCGGTTGCCCATCGGCATGTAAATACGAGTTCCCTTTTGTCGTTGGGAGTCAACAATGCCCAGTGTTATCTCTGTACTGATGCGTGCTAGACGGATATTCCCTTTGGTTTCTCGCCCTGTGTCGATGGCTTCAACAATATCAGCGATGCAGCCGACAGTTCCGCTTTTATGTTCATACTCGGGGAAGTCTGTGTCTAATATCTCGTTAAACTTTCCATGTCTCTTACGTAATTGGAATCCGAGACCGTTGTTTAGCGAACGTACAACACCATTGCTACAATTGACTTCAAATTCATAGGCACTCCCTGGAATGCTGATACCTCGAGTTCCATTCCGAAACTGAATATATCCCATTGTAATAGAGGGATCAACTTCAGTTCGGTTATCTTCGAAATCGTTATCATCAATATTAACATCTCCTTGGACGTAATCCACGTCGGAATCACTGGCTAAAAAGAGAAGCATGTCCGCTGCGTGTGTATACCCCCAAAGTGCTGCTCCCCCTGAATAGGCAATTATCGAACTGCGTTCGCCAATTTCACCGCTTTCGATAATTTCCCGCATCCTCAAATAACCTGGTGAGAAGCGGCGTTGGGTTCCCAAATTGAATTTGATGTTATGTGAAACACATACATCATACATCACATCAGCTTCTTCCATAGAAGCGCAAAGAGGTTTGTCGCAATAGATCCCTTTGACGCCATGNTCAGCTGCGAAACTNGTGATTTCAGCGTGGTTCCCNGGNCGAGTAGCGATGCTGATGATCTCCGGTTTTTCCTCTTCGATCATTTCTCGGTAATCAAGATAGTATTTCGGAATGTTCCACTTGGAGCAGACATATTGGGCTTTTTCTTCAAGAACGTCCGCTGCGGCAACCACAGTCGTTCGTGGGTAAGATGTGTAACCGGCTGCATGGGAATATGGTAATGATCCATGTTTACTTCCTTTNACTTCTTCGTCTATAGTTCCTCCCATCCTACCACATCCAACAATACAGACCCGATATTGATCTGGCATAATTTTTNCTCCTTCCTATGTATGTCGACTACAAAAGCTAATTTCAGGAATATAACTGTTAATGGGGTAATTTTTCTCTTAATATACCGTAAAAAAAGGCGCCGATAACGGCCATGAACAACGGAACTATCATAACCCACACACCGTTGCCGATTAATGCATACAAGGGNCCTGGNCAAGCACCTGTAAAAGCCCAGCCTATACCAAAAATAAACCCTCCGATAATATATTGGGGGAACGTTCTGTGTTCCTGATTTTCAATGACGATGTTATGTCCATCAATATCCTTTAATTGACACTTTTTTATACATTGAATTGATAATCCACCTATAATGATCGCTAAACTGATAATACCATACATATGAAATGACTGAAACCGAAACATCTCTTGGATTCTGAACCAAGAGATGGCCTCTGAGCGTGTGAGAACAATGCCAAACAGTATGCCAGCAAAAAGTAAGCGTACATCTTTCATCTTATTCTCCAATCAGTTTAAAATTAAAGGTAATAACACGTGAGTAGCAAAGAGACCACCAGCAAAAAAACCAACGACAGCTATAAGTGAAGATAACTGCAANTTTGATAATCCNCTGATTGCGTGACCNGANGTACATCCACCNGCATAACGGGTGCCAAAACCNATGAGAAAGCCGCCGATAGCCAGTTGAATTAAACCTGGAATCGTTCGTAAGTAACCCCAGTTAAAAATTTGCTGNGGAACGAGTCCNTCAAATTGTGTNATTCCNATAGCAATCAGACTTTGTTTGGTCTTTTCCGAAATATCAATTACATTCGCACTGGTTATGTAACCAGCAATCCAACCTCCGATGACAATTCCAATCACGAAGTACAGATTCCATGCACCTTCCTCCTTCCAATTGTAGGAAAAATATTTAATTCGGGACAGTGGAAATGCAGCGCATATATGCCTTAAACTAGCAGACACGCCAAAAACTTTTCCTCTTAAAATAAAAAGCAATGGAACAAATAACCCAATTACAATCCCCGAGATATACCATGGCCAATTGTTGCTTAAAAAACTCATTTTGGATTTCTCCATATAAATTAATTTTAAATTTAATGATAATATCAATTCATGAAAATAATTTCTTCGTTATGCTTTTTTTACTCTTTTCCTTTTTTATATTGAGCTGCGGATGATTCAAGTGGTTAAGTTAATGTGAAGCTGGGCCCCCTATGAAAAGAAAAACTAAGACGACTAACTTTGATGACACTAAGCTTTTGGATATTGCGATGAAGGACGACAAGTTCAGTAGTTTGTGGTTTGGGGACTGGGAGAGCAATTCAGACTCTTTCAATACAGATTACCCAACACAATCCGTAGCTGAGTTAGCACTATGTAAAAAGCTGGCATTTTATTGGGAAAAAGACTTCGATGCGATCGACCGGATGTTTCAACGAAGTGGATTATACTGTGGAAAATGGGACGAGCAGAAACACAAAAATAGAACCATAAAACAAGCCATTAAAGACACGAAATTTACCTATCAAGATGGGTAATGAAAAGATGCTTAGAGAACAATAAGAATTTGGGAAATCAATAACCAAAATCAGGCCTGCTTTTGGTAGATGAAATTGATATCTGGAAGTGCATAAAGGCTGCATGCCTGTTTTTAAATCTCTGTACTAACAGCGATAAAGTTTTGAAGTGGTTGCTTCATGTTTAAGTAAAATAAAATACACGCAGCCGGAACTTTGCGTTGAAAGATATATTGAGTTGGGACAACTTAAAGATCGTATAAATTATATTAGAATATAGAAATTTAGCATCAATTATTTAGTATAAGGCGCTTTTTGTGAAAAGTATAAAAAATTTTCACAAATTCTATATTACGTGTGCGTTTTGGTGAAATCATGATATACAAACTTGATAAGACATATGTGGATGAAGCAACGAGGAACTATGAAGCTAATCAATTTCTGCAATAGGAAGGTTATATTAGCTAATCTTAATCTCGCCTTAGATTTTCAACTACCAAAAGTTTGATGGTTGTCTTGTTCCCTATTTATTATATATAGTTTTTAGGTAGATTTATATAAGATTCCAGCTATCGTTGCAGTCATATTGGCGGCTAGAACACCTGCGATCATGGCTCGAAGTCCTATTTTAGCTAAGTCTGTTCTCCGTTCTGGTGCAATCCCGCCAATTCCACCCAACTGAATGCCAATTGAAGCAAAGTTAGAAAAACCACAAAGTGCATAGGAAAGAATAACAGCGCTTTTCTGGCTTAGTGGATTGGAACTTGTCATGATATTCGATAGATTAGTGTAGGCAATAAACTCTGTCAGAACCAATTTTTCGCCTAGCAACCTGCCAGCTTGAATGGCTTCAGCAAAAGGGATTCCCATTAAGACGGCAAAGGGGGAAAAAAAGTACCCGAGAAGTTGTTCCAAACTAAGGTTCAATAAAGATAAGATACCATTAACCAAGGAAATTAGAGCTACAAACGCAATTAACATGGCAATAACATTCAGAGTTAGCTTCATTCCATCAGTTGCCCCTCGACTGGCAGCTTCTAGAACATTTCGGTCAACCCGCTCTATTGTAATTTGATCGGTTGCCGATGTGGTTGGCGTTTCAGTTTCCGGAATTATAATCTTGGATATTGCCAGTGCTGCTGGAGCACTCATTACACTGGCAGCTAGAAGATGACCTGCGATACCTGGAACTTGATCCTTTAATAAGCTGACGTATATAGCCATAACTCCACCGGCTATTGTGGCAAACCCACCCGTCATTACCGCCATCAGTTCGCTCTGCGTCATATCTTTGACAAAGGGTCTGACCACTAGTGGTGCTTCTGTCTGCCCCAAAAAGATGTTAGCGGCAGTAGAAAGTGTTTCTGCACCCGAGGTTCTCATCGTTTTCTGCATGAGCATTGAAATCATTGAGATAATAAATCCCATGATCCTGAGATGATATAGAATAGCCATAAAGGACGAAAAAAAGATAATTGTGGGTATAGCTCTAAAAGCAAGGTTTTTTACAGAAGGATCTACGGTACCGGTAACAAGGGATCTTAGGACAAAATCTGTTCCGGCATCAGCACAGGAGAGTAACCAGTTTACAATCCGGTCACAACCTGAAAAGAAGATCTGCCCAAATTCCAAGTGTAAAATGAGGACGGCGAAGATTATTTGCAGTCCAATTCCCCAAAATATCGGTCGCCAGTTAATAGCCTTTCGATTATTGCTGATTGCGTAGGCAAAACCAATCATGGCAAAGATCCCAATAAAACTGATAAATTTTGTTGGCAATTTCAAACTCCGTTTTATTAATCAGGTCTTGTCTTTACACCATAATACCCCAATAAATGGGGTAACTGTTTTGTTGGTGCATTAGGATCTGAATANATTTAGTGTTTAATTTATAAAATAGCACGTAATCGCATCTTATAGCAGAAGATTTAAGCAAATTGCAATCCATAGATAGTGTAAATGGTTAACGCTACTGCTCGTCCAAGATAATGACCAATCAGTAATCCGATAAAAAACGGAATACCTCTTGCATAGAGACGTAATCCTCCCCACCGCAATATAGTATGTTTGCAAGCCCATGTGATAAAGAAACCAAGGTAGACGGTATACAGAGTAAATGAAGAAATGATAGCAAGTCCTATTGGGTGTATTGGCCACCAAAGGAATTGATAGTACATAATTGTTAGGCCTACTGTCAGCAATCCGCCAATTCCAAAATAAACTAGACGTTGCAATATTTGTTCTTGTCCCATTGAAGATTCAAGTTGTGTCAGCACTTGGCCGTATGTATTAGGGCCGAATCCACGGAATAACCATGTATTCCAGTTTATAGCACCTTGCCAATATCCAGAGAGAATTACTCCCCATGGTGCGACAAGTAAACCTACACCCAAGGCGAACAAGATCAAGCCTGTTAACTGTCGACCAGTGCAACCAATCGCGGACTGTAATTTCACTCCTTCCGCGCTTAAACCAGACACAACNGATTGAACATCACCATGCCAAGCGTAAGTCAAACCCAGTGAGCTCATGCCTTGTGCACCAATTCGCCGGGGTGAAAAAAGATGGATACATGGGTTTTGGGCAATCATTGGGGGGACGACATAAAAAATACCTGATTGGCAAATCACACGAGAAATTCCGAGATAAATCAGCATCAGCAACGGTATAAAAATCACGCTTATTTTAAATTGAAGTCCTGATTGAGTCAGCCATATCAGCATAAAGACAATACTAGCTCCAAATGTTATCATCGCACTTCTTGGTGACATCAGCCTGTTTTGGTCAGGCTGAGTATTTTCCAATGATGAACTAACGAATTGCCAGAGATGTTGTCTGGCACGGTAAATAAAAAATATAACAAAGACAATAAATGCGCCAAAAGATTGCCAGGCAATCGCTGCGTTTCCCCAGACAAACATACCTCCAGAACCAAGATACCATTTACCAGTGTAAGACAATGCTGAGACTTCTCCAACTTTTATCAAGAGGTAAAGTAGCCAAATACTCAGTAGTACGTCTTGTGGTACAAAGTACCCGACCCCGATGGCAATAAAGTTGATACAGCANGCGAGCGATGAAAGACCNGGGGCTGAAAAAGGNCTCCCCCAGTTGAGCGAACCNAGGTGATCAACTGGGAAGGATGGAATTTGNGGTTTNATATGATGGCATANATCCAAAACANCAATGGAAAATGGGATTGNAACTCCCAACCAAAGCAANGGGTTCAACCACACGGANAGTTCAGGATGACGNCTTCCTTCAGTTAGATGGAGTANTGGTTGCATTAATGGATAGGCAAGTTTTTCTCGTTCTATCCATTGTTGGTGAAAGAAGNCAATTAATGTATATGAGGCTAAGATGAGGGCAACAAAGAAAGTTGACCACACTGTTAGAGGGATGATCCAATCTTGCCAGGGCATTTTCGCTCCTGATGGCAGACCTTCGTAAAACCATTGGACAGCATGATTAATATCGCCGATAATTAACCAATCTGGAAGGTGGGGGAGAAGGAGATGCTGCCATTCATTTTCTGGTGAAGCGAAGTATCGAGGAGAAACAATTGCCGCGAGAAAAAAGTAAATTAACCAGATCGACGTTGCGTTAGATACTAATCCCATAACGAAAATAACCAATAGCTCACTCTGGGTTAAACTTAGTTTTTTTCGTACATTCAGGATCAATGCATTAATAGCCAAAATGAGCAACATCGGGATGGCTGCTCCTTCAGGAAGATAACTCCACGAAAAGTTGCTGAAACCAACGCTTTCGGTATAAGGAGAGGCCAGATTGACAAAGATAGCTACACTGGCTCCAATCAGCACAGATCTGGTGGTTATCTGCTTTTGGACGACCTTTTTCATCTACGAAATCCGTTTCGTAAGGCTTTGATCATAATTGCATCCGACACATGTGTTTTTGTTAAATGTTAGTTAGAATAGTTTTGGTTAATACCAAACGCGATAAACCGATATATTGAATATTAATCCAATGATGCTCCAAGCAAAACCAATGACATAGTCTCCCAAAACTAAGCCAAAGAAAAATGGAGCCGTCCTCCGGTACATCTTCAATCCACCGAGTTTTAAGATAGCCAATTTGATTACCCATCCAGTGAAAACGGCACTCCAGACCCAAACTGTTCCAGAAGACATTCCTAGTGCATAGCCCGCTGGGTGAAATGACCACCATAGAAAGCTTCTTCTCATTATCATTAAGAAGATTGTGCATACTGAAGCTAAAGCTGTAAACGATAGTCCTACATGATCTGTGGTTTGCGGATATACCAACCAAGAAAGCAAAACTCGGCCAAAGTTCTCTTGCCCAATACCAATGAAATAACCACTTGCGTGATTTATACCATACTTGTACATAACATGGAGGTAACTCCAGAATGAGGCGAAGATGGAAAAGAACAATCCGGCAGTCATCACTAACACCATTTTTTGATGCTTCATGCCGGTAACCGCGGCAATTTTGAATCCTTCCAGTTGACTTGGCATTGGGTGAGAGACATTGTCTCGAACGTATGGGTATAAAAATGACATCAATGTCAGGTTTTTGGCTCCAATATATCGCGTGCCCAAAACGGACACTAAAATCAACTGCGGGTGTGTATAGATGACTTCATGATACGGAATACCAACGGTTGCCCTAGCATGTGTGATAGCAACAGACATAACAATATATATAGCAAAAAAGGCCAGTATAATGCTGAAGGACATTCCCGCTTGACGAAAGAGTAAGACGAGGATAATAGAACTGAAGACCATTCCCAACAGTGCCCATCGGTGTCCTGATGGATCTGTTGGTGTATCATGATTATCAGTTTGGTTGCCAAATAATTTGGAAATGATGTCTTTAATATGCTCTTTACTTTGCCAGAGAGTTAACCCGCCTAAAGTGATCCAAGCCCCAAGTCCTTGATGATTATAGTATGGGAATCCGGGTAGAAACTTCAATCCACCAAGATTACCGATAACAAGTTGGCTTTTGGTAAGTAAAAAAAAGAACCATACTGAAAATGACAAGTCCAGTGGCACAAAAAACGTCAACCCGATAACCCACGGATAAAAAAATAATGGTAGCCATCCAATTGCATTCCAGGGTTTAGTGGTGAAAACCGTGGAACCGAAATTGGATATTTTCAGCGGTATTCTTGGTACAAACGGAAAAAGAAAGTTTAGCCCATTCAGAATCTGAATCAATGCGACAAACAGAAACCCAATCCATAGTAGTTTTTGGTTGAAAAAGCCGGATTTTGTCATTGCAATAGGTAGTTGTGCAATTGGGTAGCTCAACTTTTCTCTGNTTATCCATTGTGATCTCTGGATACTGTTAAGACACAGAAGCATAAAAAAGATTAAAAAGGTAATGCCTGACCAGAGAATTACCGGCCATAACCATGCCGTCAAATGTTCCGAGGTATACAGGGAAGATTCTCCATTAAAAAGTCCTGTTAGGANTTCTTTGTTTTCTATGGTAAACCATNGTGGAATGTGTCTATGAAAGAGTGTTGCATATTCGTTTTCTNGTGAGGCAAACCAGAAAGGGTGGATCAGTGTNCCNAGCAGAAAATCCATCGGATTATGTCCAGAGGTAAGACATAGCATAACCAGCATCTCATAAATGACAATGCATTCCAGTCGGTTTAGTACCAATTGTGGTGCTACATTTTTTAAAATNAAATTTAGGNATAGAATAAAAAATAAATTAATGANAGGGGCAATAAATAAAGAACCATATGCCGGCTGAAGTGAATGATTTACACCACTTACCAGGGCTATCCAGTGAGCGTTGATAGGAATTAAGATTAATCCTAAGAATATACCAGCGTATAATCGTGTACGCATTGAACCTTTAAATTTGGGTGTTAGTAGAAGCCAGTTNACAGGAAAGGATGAACATCANAGGTCNGATGACATGAAACTACTGAGATTCCAATATAACATAGAGAAACGAATGGATANAATTGATCTTTGGTTGGNATNATATATCAATNGNGGATNGGACATNGTTTAGAGNGGNTTGATCGGCAGATTAGGGAGTCTCAGAAATATTAAGTCTTTAATGAAACTCAACTGAACAACGTTATTAAAGNGNNTTGACAACTAAAAGAATTCGGNAATATCTATCGTTCTCTATTCNNAGGATTCCAATGGGTGTGCACGATCTACCAGNGGAATGNCGATTCGGCGACCATCGGAAAAGTGCGATAGGTACACTCCTTGGACCATTTCGTTGATGTAATGTGCCATATTAATACTGGAAAGTGGTTCTGCTTCCGTTTCAATAGCCTCGATCAAGTCTTTGACAAGAATCTGGTTACCCAAATGAAGAAAATTTTTCCAAAGGGTACTATGATCGTATTTGTCGTGCCAGCCTTCAATCCAGACCTTTTTCCAAGCCAAATGCTCATGATCTGGCAATACTCGCGGCGCTGGATAAATGTAGCAATCGCCAGGTTCACGGAGCTCTAG
>NZUQ01000082.1 GCA_002697225.1 Candidatus Poribacteria bacterium | reverse complement strand
GTGTGGGTATTGACATGCTGCAATTTGGGATTAGGAACTCAATTTTCAGAGTTAGTCTTGGGTTCGACGATCTGTATTAATTGCCGCGCAGCAATATTGTGTAATGTTGTCCTGGCACCGCTAAGCCATTTAACTGAGATTTCATCAACCAAGTCAGCGTTTCCCAACCCAAAATGGGTCCTCAATTCGTTTTGGGAGGCGTAACTGTTGCCTGATCGAATTTCTCTGGTTTGCGTCAAGTTTCCTATTTTTACAGTGACAATGGAACCAATTCCGCTGATGTTGTTTTGGTCTTTTAATTCTATGGATAACCAGTTCTTTGCATTTCCGCCATCGTTTCTAAGGAGTGTTGGTAAAGCATCCATGTTAATTACTAAAACGTCCAAATCCCCATCGTTATCATAATCTGAAAAGGCGGTTCCCCGACTTGACAATCGTATCTTAAATCCATCTCCTGCTTCTGATGTGGTTTCTTTGAAATAGCCCTTACTGTTATTGAATAGTTGATTCAGTTGAGCATAGGATTCACCATATGCTAAATGACCATCCACTTGAGGGTAAATGTGTCCGTTGGCGATGAATAGGTCTAGGTCCATGTCATTATCATAGTCAAAAAAACCTGTTCCCCAACTCATAGGTAGATATGTTCTTTGCCATAATCTCACCGATTCGGATGCATCCTCAAAGAACCCATCCCCCAGATTTCTATACAATGTGCTGCATTCACCGCTAAAATGGGTTAAGATCCCGTCGAAGTCGCCATCATTGTCAAAGTCAGCGAAATCAATCCCCATACTGGCTTGAGGTAACCCTGTATTGGCTACTGAGGCGTTCGCGTATAGACCTATTTCTGTAAATGTGCCATTACCATTATTTTGGTATAGGTAGTTGGGTGATGCGTCATTAGCAATATAAATATCAATGTCTCCGTCCAGATCATAATCGGTAGTACAGATACCAAGTCCGTATAGCATCCCAATATCAATCAGACCAGATTCTGCTGTGGCGTCGGTGAATGTACCATCTCCGTTGTTACGATAAAAAGCATCCGCTGCCCCTTTTAGTCCTTGGGGGCCCTTCATGACGTTTGTAACTCCTTTCCAGTCTTGCGATAATTTCGCTTCCAAAACCTCCTGAATGGAGCTGGTAACATAATTCACCACGTACAGATCCAGATCACCATCCTTATCAAAATCTAGAAATGATGCGCCCACACTCCATCGTTTGTCATTGACTCCGACTTGTGTTGCCACGTCAGTGAAGGTGCCGTCTTGATTGTTGCGGTATAAACGGTTGGCGCCAAAATTAGTAACGTAGATATCGATCCAGCCATCGTTGTTATAATCGGTAGTACAAACACCGATTCCCCAGCTTTTATCGCCTACTTTCGCTTGTTCAGTTACTTCTTCAAAAGTTCCGTTACCGGTGTTGCGATAGAGTGCGTTTTTACCTTTAACTGTGACATGCTTATCTTCAATTTTCCAGCCGTTAACGATATATATATCTTGGTTTCCATCTCGATTATAATCAAGAAATGCGGTTCCACAACCGACTGATTCCAGCAAATGCTTTTTTTCTTGGCTGCCACTGTAGGTGACGGTGTGAATACCTGATTCTTTGGTCACGTCGGTAAAAACAGCGAATCCGTAAGGCGCAGGAAAGTCTAGTAGTACGGCAGATAGAATAATGAGTAAGGTTAAGTGACCTAGGTAATTCTTCAAGATATGCAGGACCCATCTGTTTGTTCATTAACACGTTGGAGATTCATGAAATGTCTTACCAACTTCCTATGCTGCCAAGCAGGAGCTTTCGTTCTGGAGATCCTTCCTCCCGTAGTTTAGTCACACGAGGGCCGTTAAAAGGCTCACGTGACTTCATCCAAGCATTTTGATAACACATTAAGCAAACTCGGCGTTCTTGTTGTGAGTTATTAGCCGACCCTCTATGGTAAAGCCAGCCATCAAAAAAAACAGCTTGACGGGGTTTAGCAAGCACAAACTTTTGATCTGGGAAAGTAGGGTGTCCTTCCGGTGGACGAAATAGCGCCCGCTGACTACCCGGGACAATGACGATAGGACCATTTTCCATCGTTAGTTCATCAAGAAAATATCCGCAGTTAATTTGTCCGGGCAAACTTCCATAAGGTGTACCGCGTGGATCAACAGGCCAGGGACCATCGCGATGCCAGTCCTGATCGGTTGCTCCCGGTTTTGTCACACGCGACGTCGCGCTATGAAGTTGTACGCAGTTTCCTAATATTGCTTTAATTCGTTCTATTACCGGAGGATGATCAATTAGAAAGCCGAAGCGTTCATCCTGTTCTAAGAGTTCCCCAATGAAATGTGAATCTGAACGTACTTCGTCTAGCGATTGTTTTTCCTTATCGACTTTTTCATGGGTTTCGTCAAGTGTTATTCTGAGTATGTCCAGTTGCTCTTCTGTTAATGCATTGTCAATAACCAAGTATCCCCATTTGAGGAAAAAATCAACTTCTGATTGTAATTCTGCTGATAGTTGGGAGTTGAGCACAGTGGGTACGATTGGTCCTGGTTCTGACATGTGATCTCCTGAAGTTCTTTTTTATTATTTGATTGCTTTCATGGGCATTTTAAAGCTAGTTAGTTAAGATTTGGTGTCCCTTTTTCAATGATATCTAATTGCTGATTTACTGCTATATCTTCAAAAACTTGCGTTATCCCACTAGGCCAATGGACTTCAATCCTCTCAATAGACTCATGGTCTGATACACCCAATAGAACTCTTGGATCTTGGCTGCAAAGATAGCTTGACCCCACCCGAACTTCACGTATCACAACGTTGTCTCCAACTTTGCAGGTCAGGCGAGTACCAATGCCATCACGATTGCTAACAGTCCCAACTGTTCGAATGCGCAGCCAATTTTTCGCGTTTCCGTTCTCGTTTCGTAGAAACGCAATAGGGCCGTTCAATTGTGTTACGACGATATCCATATCTCCATCGTTGTCATAGTCGCCTAAAATACTTCCACGGCTAACGGCCTTTTCCAGGAAATGCGGACCTGATTCTAGGGATATGTCCGTAAATGTTCCGTTCTTGTTGTTCAGAAAGAGTTGGTTCGGTTGGGCATATGTTACAACATCTATGGTTTGCTCAATATGGGGAGAAATGTGTCCGTTAGCAATAAATAAATCTAGATAGCCGTCGTTATTGTAATCTAGGAAATTGGTGCCGAATCCTAAAGATAGGTAGCTTTCCTCGCCCAGCTGGGATTTGTAACTTACATCGGTAAATGTTCCATCCCCATTATTTTGGTATAAAGCATTGGTTTCATACGAGAAATTGGTAACAAAGATATCTAATAATCCATCTTCATTATAGTCTCCAGTGTCGACACCCATACCAGCTTGTGCAATACCATCGTTGCTATATGCGCATCCAGTAAATATCCCGATTTCTATGAACGTACCATCACCGTTATTTAAGAACAGATAGTTTGGAGTATCGTCATTAGCAATATAAAGATCTGGGTATCGATCATTATTGAAGTCAGCAGCAACAACTCCAAGTCCTTTTCCTTGGTAGGGGCCTCCAACATCACTAATCTCAGCAGCTTTTGTCGTATTGGTGAATGTACCGTCTCCATTGTTTCTGTATAGTTGATCCGGGGATCCTTCAAAATATTTAGGATGGCAGTAATTGCGAATGTCGTCGTCATAACACTTGCGATAAGAGGCTGTCAGTGAATAAACAACGTAATTAACCACATAAAGATCAAGATACCCATCGCGATCATAGTCAAAAAAAGTTGCGCTGGTACTCCATGAAGGGGCTGTGACACCCGCGTCTTTACTTACTTCTAAGAAAGTTCCATCCCCGTTATTTTGGTACAGTTGGTTGTGTCCAAAATTCGTTACGTAGAGGTCAGTGTCGCCATCATTATCGTAATCTGCAGCGGCTGCACCTTGGCCATAATTGTTGCTATTGCTTATTCCTGCCGATACGGTGACGTCTTTAAAAGTTCCATCCCCGTTGTTTCGGTAGAGCACACTTGTGTTTGATGACTGGTCAGAGTTCGTACTGATTTCTTGGTTATTTAAGTCACCGCTATTTATCAGGTAAAGATCCAGGTATCCATCGTTATCATAGTCGAAAAAAGCGCCTCCAGCTCCCAGTGTTTCTGGCAGTTGATAGTCGTTTTTCGCTCCATTTAAATGTTTGAAGTTGATTCCGGTTGATGCTGTAATGTCGACAAATTGAACCTGTGGTTCAGCTTGTAATAGATTGGATAGAAGTATGAGGAATAGATAGTTTAGTTGATCTAGCTTCATTCTTGATGTCTGTTTAGTGTGTCTGGTGTCTCAGAATCTAGATGTCGATATTCGCTTAACGCCTGATTGGCTTTTTGCTGATGGTTGATTTGTTGGTATGCTTTAGCCAGATTTAGGTGGTAGTCTGGTTTAAGAGGTTCTACATGAATTGCTAGCTGAAACTGGTCAATAGCACGAATGTACCTTTCCGTCAGCATATAGGCAATACCGAGGCTGTTTCTATATTCGGCAGTATCTGGATACAGGTTGATAATTTCTTTGTATACTCTGACAGCGTCTTCATGTGATTTGATTTGTAAATAAGCATATCCAAGCATTTCATAATAATCAGGGTTTCTGGGATTGAGTAGCACACATTTACCTAAGGCATTGGTGGATTCCTCCCACCTATTATGTTTTATCAGGAGTTGAGCTAACTGACTCCATTTTTCTAGATCCTGTGAATCATTTTGCAAATAGTGATCGAGGATCTTGATTTGTTCTAGATCACGATTCAGTTGCTGGAAATTATTTAGAGCTGATCTTCCTTTATCGATTTGTCCCGTCCGGAAATAGCAATTTCCTAGGTTGAAGTGGGCTTGAGCATAAAAAGGGTCTTTCTCTATTACTTGCTCAAAATGTGAAATAGCTTTTTTAAGTTTATTTTCTTGGTAATAACAGAAGCCCAAAAGGTACAGAGATTCTATGTCAGTAGAATCAATAAGTACTGCTTTATCAAAGTATTTGATTGCCTCTTGGCCCAAATCCTGATGAAGATAGGCTGTTCCCAACAGCTTATATGAATCTGCATACTTGGCATCAATCTCAATAGCTTTCTTGAGAAAAGGAATTGCTTCTTTTGCTTGTGCCAAGCCAATCAAGTAGGCTTTACCTAATTTGTTGAATGCTTCCGCATAACCTGGGTTAATAGCAACAGCATGTTCCAAATTGGCAATGGCTGGTTTCCATTGTGATTGCATCCCATTAATTACGCCTAGATGATAATATGCATCGGCAGAAGGATTAATTTTAACTGTTTGTTCAAGTTGTTTCTTCAATGATTCGAAGTTCTGACTGAAGTTTTCTTGCGTATTCTGATTGTAAAGTAAATTGGTTTGAGGTGCTGTCGCAGAAGCTTTGTTTTTTTCGCTAGCTTGTTCTTTTCGAGGCCTTGATCCTAATACACAGCGAAACCCAACGAAACTGTTTGTATTATACGGGTTGCTGCCGATACGGCTAGCTACATGCAGACTATAGGCATCGTAGTTCCAAGATCCTCCGCGAATTACCCGTTTTTCCCCGGAACTTGGCCCTTCTGGATTTCGAGTTGGTGAACGGCTATAGTAATTTTCATCAAACCAATCAGCACACCATTCGTAGATATTGCCTGCCATATCGTGCAAACCGTAACCGTTGGGAAAATAGCTGCCCACTGGTGCTGTATAAGCATAACCATCATCGATATTTAAATCCGACCAGTGATATCCTTTGTCTATTTGTCTTAAGACAGGATCCGCATTTTTGTCTGCGTAGTTACATTCTGTTCCACTAGGTTGCGAATTGCCCCATACATAACGTTTACCTCTCAGTCCACCTCGAGCTGCATATTCCCATTCTGCTTCCGTTGGTAGACGCTTACCCATCCATTTAGCATAGGTATTGGCATCGTACCAGCTAACACCTACTACTGGATGGCTATCTGTCGGTGAGTATTTATTTACCCAATCTGGCAAGGGTCTGTGTCCAGTAGCACTGACAAACTCATTATATTGTTTTATTGTTACTTCATAAGTGTCAATGGAAAAGGTGTCTAACTCAACTGTGTGTACTGGATGTGTATTCTTTATCCATTCAGCTGTGTCGTTTTCAAGCATTCCCATTTGGAATTTTCCGGCAGGTATCAAAGTCATTTCAGCTTGCTTTTTTTGCCAATCTGTTGCTTCTCCTTCGTTTTTAAGTTTCTGTTGTTCTATTTTTTTTAAGCGAATATTTTTTAATTCAATTAATTCAGTGTTATGTAGCTTTACATCTATTACTTCGATTTCGTACCCGGCTAGTTTCAGTCCAACTACTATTTTTTTTGTTTTCTTGTATCAGTATCAAGTTGCAAAATGTACGGCGTTTTATGCGAGGTCTGTCTTCGGTTGATGTAGATAGTCGCACCCGATGGTTGGGTATTGACAGACAGTGGAGTTTGCAATCCCACGTTTTGAATCTTGATTTCCGATTTTTTCTTTGTAGTTTTAACAGCAAGTGTTTCTGTTGACGCGAATTCGGCCCTGTTTTTCGAGGTTAACCGTTGAGGAGGTGGGTGAATTGATTTCAAGGCTGAAGTTTCATGTCTTATGCGCCTACTATTGTGTTGATTTTCGTTTGTAATTTTTGAGAAAGCGTTTTTCTTATCAGTTTGCGCTTGAATGTAATTCAAGACAGAGAATAGGAGTAGTACAAGAAACAAATTATGCTTCATCTCAAATCTCCTAGTACTAACACTTTCAAGATTCCGTGGGATTATAAAACAATGATCTTATCAACTTATCCGGCAAATGTTTTTTATTAATCTGATTACACTGATTTAATCAGGGTTTCAATTGCTCGGTACCATTCCTTCTGATTCAAGACCCGGAATCTTAGGTTTCCTACTAGCTGGCCTGTAACCTAGTTCTAGTTGTCGAACTATCTAAGCTTGATTTTTGTCTTCGTATAGGAAACACTTAACTGTCCTGTCTTCTACGAGAAAGTCTGTTGGGATTTTTTGTTTGCAGATCTCCATGACTTCGGGACATCTACTCGCGTACTTGCACCCCATATTTGTGAATTCATCTGTTTCAAGGATAGCAAGGTTTACCTGGCCTTCCCATTTTCGATCCGGATCTGGATCTGGAATAGATTGCTTCAGGTTCTGGGTATAGGGATGGAGCGGTTGGCCCAGGACTTTTTCTACCGAACCGGATTCGACAATCCAGCCTCCGAGCATGATGGCAATTCGGTCAGCTGCGTAATATGCGGTTGCTAGATCATGGGTGATATACAATACACTAACAGCCTTTTCGTCTTTTAATTGTCTAAATAGATTGACAATAGACATTCTTAGTGAGGCGTCTACCATTGAAACTGGTTCATCTGCTACCAGAAGAGAAGGGGCTGTGATAAGTGCCCTGGCAACCGATACACGTTGTACTTGACCACCAGAAAGTTCATTTGGATACCTTCCTGAGATCTCAGCCAAAGAGAGCCCAACTAAGCCCAAGATATCGTCTACATATTGATTTACGTTTTCTTTTCCAACCACATTATAGTTAAAGGCTGTTTCGAACAAATAGGTTTCAATACGTTTCAAAGGGCTGAAAGTGGCGAACGGATTTTGGAAGATCGGTTGGACTTCCTTTAAAAACCATGAACGTTTTTCTTGGCGTGTTAATTTTGTCAGATCCTTACTTTTGTAACGTATTATTCCGCTTGTTGGTTCAGTTAGGCCAAGGATCATTTGGGCCACGGTTGTTTTTCCGCTTCCGCTTTCTCCAGCCAGAGCGACGATTTCTGGCTGGGATGCTTTTAGGAAAAAGCTGGCTTTGTCAACGGCAACCAACTTGGTGGTGGAAAACCCTTGACGTAGGGTGAAAACTTTTGTTAAATCTGCGATGTCCAGTAAATTTTCGTCAGTACTGTGGATCATACTTTCTCCTCTGAAACTAGAAAGCAAGCTGTCTTATGTCCTTCTCCTGTGTCAACCAAGGGTGGTACCTCTTTGGTACAAACGTCCATGGCATGAGGACAACGTGGATGGAATCTACATCCTTCTGGTGGATTATCTAAGGCTGGTGGTCTCCCCGGAATACTTGATCTTTCCGTTTTGTCATCCAAGCGCGGTAGTGATTCTATGAGGTACTGTGTATATGGATGTAGGGGGTTTTTGAAAATGCTTTGCGTTTCTGCTTCTTCTACTAGTTTCCCGGCGTATAAGATAGCTATACGATCTGCTAGGTTGGCGTGTACTCCCATATCATGGGACACAAGCACTAATGTACTTCCTTCACGNTGTTGAATTTCCTTTAGCAACTGCACTACTCCTCGCTGTACCAGGACATCCAACGCAGTTGTTGGTTCATCGGCNAAAACGAGCTTAGGAGAAAGAATTGTAGCTAGAGCAATTGTTACACGTTGCCGCATTCCGCCAGAGAGCTGGTGCGGATAGGCGTTCATTACCNGTCCAGATAATCCTAGTTTTTGCAAATAATCTTGTGACAATTTGGTCGTTTCACTTTTATCCAGATTTTGGTGTGTTGCAATGAAGTCGTGAAAAGTATCACGTATTTTTCGCACAGGATTGAGGACATGCATGGAGCCTTGCGGAATGTATGAAACTTGCGTCCACCTTATCTGCTTGATTTCGTCCTTAGACATTGACAGTACGTTGTAACTTTCTTCAAATTCGTACTGCATGGTTCCGTCAACGATCTTTAGTGGCGGATCAATTGTGCCTAGGAGGACTTTGAGTAGTGTTGACTTACCGCACCCTGATTCTCCCGCAATGCCCAGTACCTCTTTTTCCTTGATTTCAATGGAAATATCATCAACAGCTTTGACGGTACGTTCAATGCCGTAAGATTGAGTGATATAGTAAGCTTTAAGATGTTTAGCTTCAGCGATTATTGACATAAGTTATTCCCTTGTCCCCAGACGCTTCAATCTTGTCCGAGGATCAAGGTATTCGCTGAGACTCGTTGAGATTAAATAAAATCCAACTACAATGAATATAGAAGTTATGACTGGGGCTGCTAGCACCCAGAGTCTTTGCATTAATAGTGCTTGATAGTAATTTCCCCAATAGATCATGGTGCCAATCGTTGGGGTTGTCAGGTCACATAGTCCCAGAACCGCCAGCGTGATTTCAATTCCAATTGCCCATAGAAACCCGCTGACTGCGTCGGCCAGCAGATAAGGAATAAAAAATGGGAAATGCTCTTTTAGAATGATTTTAAATGTATTCATGCCTGAGAAAACTGCTGTATAGGTGAATTCCTGTTCGCGTAAACTAAGGATTTGGGATCGATAGCGTTTAGAGGGCCAGGCAATATCAAGGAATCCTAAAATCAAGGCTAAATGCAGGAAATTCAATTCTCCCTTTAAAACAAAAGAGATAAGAATTAAAAGAGGCAGTCGAGGGATGACGATAAAGCTGTCGACGATAGACTGCAATATCCTGTCGGTTGTTCCTCCTACATACCCGGAAAAAGATCCTAAGATCACTGCGATTGATCTGCCAATCAGTACGGCCAGACCAGCAATTATAAGCGTGTTCCTAATAGCAAATGTCAATATCCAGAAAACATCTTGTCCCAAGGATGTGGTGCCAAATATATGGTCAAAAGATGGTGCTTCATTCTTAGGTACTACGCGACGCTTCGCTGCCTCATAGGGTGAAAAAAAAGAAAGTGTTGCCAGCAGGAAGATGAGTAGAAGAATAATGGCGCCAAAACGGAACGATAGATGATACTTAAATAAGTCTTTGATAATTTTCATTATTATTTGTATCTTACCCTAGGATCGAGAAGGGGATAACTTAAATCTACAAGTAAAGCAGCTGTGGCAATTCCGACAATGGAAAATACCGTTATTCCCAAGATGAGATTAAAGTCTGCCTGGAGAAGACCCATGTAGAGTGAATAACCGATGCCAGGATAGCTGAAAACAATCTCAGTGATCACTGTCCCACTGAAAATTCCTCCTATTGATAGTCCCAAATCGGTGGCTTGAGGCAACAAAGTATTTCTAATTACATAGAACAAAACGATTCGCCATCTCGACAATCCAGCGGTTTCAGCATAGTTTACGTAATCGCTGGCGATGATGGTGGAAGTCAAGGCCTTGGCCATGATGAATCTAAAGGCGGTTGATCCGACAATCAGCGAAGTTGCTGGCAGAAAGCTATGCCACAATATGCTGCTGAGGTAAGACCAACTGATCTCAGGTTTTCCTGAGGCCCCACCAACAAGTGGGAAGACTTGGAAATGGTAGCAAAATGCCATAACCAAAATTAAGGCTAGAATGTAATAGGGAATTGGATAAATCGAAATAAAGATCTTATCCATAACTTGGCACCATAGCTTGTTGGGAAGGTAACCGGCTAGTGTGCCTAAGACAATGCCTAGAATCCATGATATGAAGATGGTACAGGTCAGCAATCCCACTGTCCATGGTAATCCGGCACCAATAATTTCTATGACTGGGGTTGGGAAAGCACTCATCGATGGTCCTAAATCACCCCGAATGAGTCTCTTCCAATAGTTGATATATTGTTCAAAAGGACTTCCACCTAAACCGTATAGATCTTCTAATGCTTCCTTCAGGCTTTCTACAGCTCTTGGATCCATAGTTTGAAGACTGCTAAGTGTACTTAGCGTTCTCTCTACAGGGTCAGTTGGAAGAAGCCTGGGGAGAATAAATGTTACTGTTACTCCTATGAGGATGGTGATTAGCCATTGGAAAAGTCTGGGCAAAAAATAGCTTTTCAGAAGATTCATGGGCTGTTTCCTTTTTTTTATTGCTTAGGTGTATTTCCCGCCGCGGGTGCCACGTTCTGAAAAGTGAAACGTCCCCCCCCAAACCAGTAGAGCGGTTGCACGAAGGGGTTCTCATTAGTTGGGAAACCAGTCCAATAATATTGATCAACAGTTGTAAAGTTCTTGAAACTAATGGTAATAATCGAGAACATGTTTTCAACCCATAGCTTCATGAATTCACGACCCAATTCNACAACTCGGTCATCCTCCGGATGGATTTGGTCCAGTTCATCAATAATCCGATCCATCTCTTTGGATTTTACTCTCAGGGTGTTAGTGCTTCCTGTGGTAGCTGTGGATTTACCATTAGGTGTATAAAACTGTGAGTGTAATCCGAAGATAGCCTTCCATTTATCGGCCGTAGCGTCTCCATCAGAAGCATTTGACCAACTGGAGATAGCTTCGAACTCTCCCATCAAATTGCGATTGTAATATGGATCTCTTTGTAACGTNTCTATTTCCAGTTTGAGGCCGAAATCTGCCCATTGATCTTGAGCGCCGATGGCCAACCGGTATATTTCCACCTCGTCTGGGGCGACGATCATCTTAATTGTCCACAGTT
>NZUQ01000081.1 GCA_002697225.1 Candidatus Poribacteria bacterium | reverse complement strand
TTCCCTCATAAATTATTCAATAGTAAGTTAAAAAACTTAATGAAGAGTCCTTGGATTGTGTTTTCACCATTTAGCTTTTTAGGAGAAGATGCAACATAATAAAATAAATTATGCTGAATGGCAACACATATATCTTAGTTGGGACGTGAAATGATTATGTTTTTGGTGATCGGGGCAATACGCGATCTTGAGGAATCAAAGGTTGACAGCCTGTTGCTGTAACAAGAAAGGATTTTTCAATGTGTAAAGCACCTGTTTCTAACCTGAAAATAGATACTTCTAGGTTAACAACCATATTTGTTTCCAATGGTAGATCAGATGAGATTTCTATACAACCGTCACGAATATAGAGCCCATTTTTTGGAACAATAATCGGGTAGTCTCGGATTTCTAGTCCCAAACCATGTCCATGTGGTAAGGAGGCCTGAACGTTTTTTTGGTCTAGAATCTGCGCCATAGCTGTTTGTATCTCTGATGACTTGGTCCCAGGTTTGATTGTTTCTACACCCGCTTGAATGCAAGCGTGAAGTGCATTATATTTGTCAATCTGTGAGCCTGATAATGGACGCATTGCTAGAGTGAAGCCGCTGTCTGAAACATAGTTGCGATACGTACAACCGAAGTCGACAAAGAGAAAATCTCCATCAGTCAATAAGTAGTCTGGTTTGGTAGCAATCCCCAACCCCCGCAAACTATATGCGAAATGTTCAAAATCAGCACCCTGTTCTGCTATTCTGGTTCGGTAGGCCCGAACAACATCCGAAATTGGTCGACCAGAGCGAGCTAAATTGATGCTCTCGCCAGCCGCCTTCTCACTGATCTCAGTAGCTTTCGTCAAGCGATTCACTTCCTCTTCGGTTTTAACCATGCGGATTAGACGGATCAAGTTTGAGCAATCTTTAATGGATGCCCGAGGTAAGGTTTGATCTACAGATGTTTTCAGGTCAGGGTGAATTCCGTCGATTTCCAACCCTATCTGGCTATCAGTTAGGCCCCTTGATTTAAGCAAATTTAGAAGTGCTTCTACTGGTTTTGTGTAATATGTCGCTTTGTCTAAAGAAGAAAAAAAAGCCCGTTCGGAATCAGATTGAATATTTGGTACAAATTGGCCATCTGGGGAGGCATTCCCCACAAGGTACAAATCATCAATCCAAGAATCAATTGTATTTGCTGCGAACTGGGCATTGATGACCAATGCAGGAGCACCCTCAGTTGGAAAAATCGCAAATGTTGTTGTTGGCATTAAATGAGCAGATGCCCCTGGCATCATCATATACTGTTTAAATTTTGGGTCAAGCCAACAGGCACTATCTGCAAAGTAGGTTATAGTGGTTGGAGAAGTTGCGATTAAAACGTCTAGATTGTAATGGGACATATAGTCTAAAGCTCGTTTTTTATTGAAAGTCATATGAGACTCCTTTCATCGTTAGCACTAGCCATATGATAATAGTTTAAAGTGGTAGGCAGAGTTCCAAATAGCATTGATATTAGTTGGAGAGTCCTTTTGAGAATAACAAGGCCTTTCTCACCAATCTGGCAAGTCTTTATACGCTGTTTTGAGTTCTTCGGTCTGATTTGTTCCTATCGTTTCTCTGCCAAGTGATTAGAGAGACATCGGTTAAAAATTGTGTTATGCGGCCTGCTGAAATCGGTATAATAAACAACGTGTTATTGTGGGTTTGTCCGATGTTTAGTATTACCGATTTGATGAGAATTCATCTTAAGCCTGATGTTGCGCATACAGCGTAGGAGGTGGAGAATCCCATCATCCATCTGATTCAGTTATAGGTCAATTGTGAAAGCTTTTCTAGAATTCTTTAGTCATAAATCTCTATTGCATTTCCACCTAGCACCATTGCTTGTTCCTCTTGATTTAGGAATTTGGTATGGTGATTGGCCAAGTTTGCCAATTGGAGGTACGTCAGATGGGAGAAGAGTCTTGGAATGTCAGTTCCCTACATTATTTATTTGGACCTATCCTCCCAATGGCTATACGTATGTATCTAGCCGCACCGGGATATGGATAGCCCTCATTGCTCAAGTAAGCTGGTAGAGCAGCATTGTCAAGCCATACATTTTTAACTTGCCTAGGTCTATCTGTTTCAACCATTGGGTTGGGTTGTCCCAAATGAGCAACAACAATACGTACAGCGTCTGTTTGATACGATCGGCTAGCAACCGCGCCTAAATCAAGTGCCAGAACCAATTTTCTCCGTTCAAGTTCAGTCCATATTCACGAAATCTTCGGATTATCCAACTTGCTTCCTGGATGAATTCCGCAGCATCCAGTTGCTTCCGAGCACTTCATCTTCACCGCCCGAAAAAGGGGGATATCCGCGATCTTGAGAAAGGGCCTTGAAGTAGAATGGCTTTATCAACTTCGTCCCAATCTATGTTTGCTATTGACATTTCTGGAGTAAATATG
Source organism: Candidatus Poribacteria bacterium (assembly GCA_002697225.1). The sequence continues at coordinate 13,853 of NZUQ01000081.1, read as the reverse complement.
GTCTCTTCATTTAACGTGGGCATCAATTGAATCTGTTGTTCTCCAACCCAAATACGGCCGTAGCTAGCATTTATCCCTTGGAGGCAAGGGGAAATGTGTGTATGGCATCAATGAGCATTTAGCAAAGCCTCCAAATTCTAATCCCAATTGAATCAATAAACGGTTTGATCAGAATTGAACCCATTTTATCATATTACTAGGTCAAAGCATGAAAATCAGGAGTATTGTCTTCAAGTGTAAAATATTAAGTAATTTTTATCGGTACGTCAACAGAATCTAGTTAGCATGCTTAAATGGGATGGAGGTTTGCCTGTCTCTTTAACACTAAAATGTAAATCGTGCTACAATAGCTTATCTGGTTGGGGAAACAACTCTATGAAGTAATTTGAGCATCTATATGAAGTAATTTGAGCATCTAAATGAAGACAAATTAACATGTCGTACACTGACCTCTTTAGTTAACTATTAAGTTCCCGATCCGTAGTTGCTGCTCAATATTCTTTAAGGGNAATTTACCTGTTTATTGTTTGCGGGAAGGCTGTTGTTAATATGCATTTGATAATTACTTTTGATAAAACCAACATTGAGGAATATGAATGATCATTGTTGATACACATTGTCATACAGGTACAAACAAATATGAACCGATTGAGTCCCTAATTTTTCACATGGAGCAAGCTAATGTAAGTAAAGCAGTATTGATCCAACACGCAGGAAATACTAACAACAGTTACCATGTTCAGTGTCTTCATTCCCATCCAAATCGTTTCGCTTCAGCTATGATTGTCGAAGCCGATGNCACAGGCGAAAAAATAGACTTTTGGGCGGAGCAGGGAATCGTGGGTATACGTCTCCATGCCGATTCAAGATCTGGTACTATCGATCCACTGGCACATTGGAGGACAGCTGACAAATTAAATCTTGTTGTTAGTGTCCCATGTAGCATACCGACACTTTTGGGTGATGAATTCAGCCAAGTTCTAAAAACCTTTCCGGGTCTAACAATTGTTATCGAACATCTGGGAGGTGCTAACCACAGTATGAAACCACCATATCAAGAATTCAAGTCAATGTTAGCTCTCTCAAGATATCCTAATTTGTTAATTAAGTTGCCAGGATTTGGCGAATTTTGCCGATTACCGTATCCTTTTACTAGTGTCCCTCCAATGGCACGGATGGTTGTTGAGGCCTTTAGTCCGCANCGAGTTATGTGGGGAAGCGATTATCCTCCGGTTAGTACCAGAGAAGGTTACAATCATTCACTTGAGTTCCCTTTGAGCTATTTCTCGGATCTAGGCAGAGAAGATCGAGAATGGATTTTTGGGCGTACAGCTTTATCTGTGTGGGGATTTTCAGAATAAAAGAAATAAGGCGCTGTAATATTACTTAATTTGNGAAGCCATGATGTCTAAAGGGTGTTGGAGTTCATGTTTTCTAGGCGCAGTACAGAATGTGCTCTGTTTTTTTATAGCTCACAATTTTACGATTTGGTTTGTAGGTGTCTTAATTGCATTTCGGTGGTTTATTCTAAGAGTTCTCGGAGTTAGTCGACAAGCGAGAATTCGAAATTTAGGGCTTAATACCTCTCAACATTTCTCTCTTTCCGGGAGGTCCTGGTAGCTTTTGCACCCGAAATCCAACTTTCTGCATAGTTCGTCTTACATCTCCCTTTGCACAATAAGTTACCAGAATTCCCCCACTTTTTAAGGCCGTAAACATCTTTATAAATATGATTTCATTCCACATTTCAGCTTGTGCGTGTGGAGCGAAAGCATCATAGTAGATTAATTCAAATTCTGTCTTATAGTTGGTATCTTGTACCTGATGGAGGGATTTTTGGAATTTGTACTGCGGTGTAATTTGAATGGCTTGATTCCAAGGAGTCTGATGCATCAAATTAAAAATTTCTTGGAACTTTCCAGCTTTCAGAAGTTGTAGATAGTTTAATTTTGTTGTNCANCTNNAAGGTAACGGGAATGGTTCGAGAGCATGATAATTGATCAATATTTCTTGATCTNTAGTTTCTAAAAACGTCAGAAATGCGTTAAGNCCAGTACCGAATCCAACCTCTAGAATAGAAATGGGGTCAGAGGAGAAATAGCATAACCCCATTTCTATGAATACATGCTTTGATTCCTGAATCGCTCCATGGATAGAATGGTAACGCTCTTTTAAACTAGGAACCTCAAGTGTATGAGATCCATCTCGGGTTGTGATTAAGTCTAAATCCATATAATTTTTGGCTATAAGCTATGCAGAGTTCTGTAAATTGGTGCGAGGCTAAGGAGGCACGAGAATCCCTCTGGGCTAGGAAGACTGGTATATGACGTAAAACAGACTTGGATTGACTCAAATCATCAAATGGATTTACAATGAGTTTTTCAGTACAACTCCGTAAAGGCCGACTGCGTAAAGTGTCTTTTGGTCGGCCAAAGTGATATCGTACAGCCATTGNTCGGTACGACTTTGCTGTCGTATCCACGTTTGCCCACCATTTTCCGTGTAGAGAATAGCGCCTTCACTTCCAACAGTCCAGCCTTCTTTTCGATTCTTGAAGAGAACTCTCCACAAAAAACTGACAGGTTGTCCTTCTTGGTATTCCCAGTGTTCTCCTGCGTCTGAAGTGTGTAGAATAGTGCCGTTTCCGCCAACGACCCAGCCTTCGTTTTCGGAAACGAAACAAACATCCATTAGGGGAATGTCGGCTTGACTCTGTTGCCTTTCCCAAGTTTTTCCGCTATCTTCTGTCATTAAAATGATTCCTTGATAACCTACAATCCAACCACGTTTGGAATTAACAAAACAAACACCCAAGAGAGGGTAATCTACCGGTGATGTCTGNTGAGTCCAAGTNTTCCCACCATCTTCAGAATAAAGGATTCTGCCTTCATGGCCAACTGCCCANCCTTGATGCGAATTGACAAAGTAGACACCATAGAGNTCATGAAAAAAGCTGNTATTATCAACATTGATATTCTGTGAAGTAGNTTCGGNGGTTGGACAACTACAAGGAATGGAGCAGAAGCAGGAAAACTGGCAAGCNCAAATACCCAAATGTCCNTGTTCTTGAATGGTCGAATGGGCTTGCCATTGNTTNCCTCCATCCTTAGTAGCGAAAATAAATCCNCCATCACCAACAATCCAACCTTGTTCTNGATCAACAAAACGGATGGTGGCAAATTCNCCTGTTGCTTCACTGGNAATTGGTTGCCATAGGTGTCCTCCATCATGGGTATAAAGGATGGTGCCGTTTACACCAACTGCCCANCCTTCTTTCGCTGATCTAAAAGCGACACTTTTAAGTGTGGCGTGTGGGTTGAGATTTTTGCCTTTCCACAGGTCTCCTCCGTTAGTAGTATAAAGTAGCCCNCCAGTTGAGGAGATGGCAAACCCATCGGTTTCATTGACGAAGGCAATACCCAGCAGATTGGCGTCGGCTGTTCCGGATTCTCTGCGTTTCCAGTTTTTGCCACCGTCGTTTGTTTGGGCAAGCGATCCTTCGTGGCCAACTAACCAACCCTGTTTCTGGTTCAGAAAGTAGCCGTCGGTGAAATGTTCCCCTGGNGCTTTTTGTCGGATCCAGTTCTTACCACCATTTTNGGTATGTAATATGGTTCNCCAGGTTCCAAGAACCCAGCCTATTTCGCTGGTCACAAATCTCGCTTTATAGATTGTTTGATTGGTACCTGAGTNTTGCAGTTCCCAGGTTTTGCCCGCATCCATTGTATGTAGGATNGTGCCAGAAACACCGACAGCCCAACCTTCTTTTTCCATAACGAAAGTAACGTGCCATAGGTGTTGGTTCAAAGCTGAGTACTGAATTTCCCAGTTTTCACCACCATCAAGTGTGTGAAAGATATAACCTGTGGTCAAATCGCCGCCAACCACCCATCCCTGATCTTGATCAAGAAAGTGGACACCATAAAGTTCAATCTCTTTTGGGATAGGCAACTGCCGCCATGTATGACCGCTATCCTCAGTTCGAATCACCATCCCNAAGTCTCCAACTACCCANCCCCAATTAGGNTTAATAAAGTAAAGCGCATTGAAATTTTCATCAACTGGGCTATCACATTTCAGCCANACTTTACCNTGGTCTACTGTTTTTAAAAGAATACCGTTNCTTCCAACAATCCAGCCAANTTCTTTGTNNAATGAGATTGCGTTTAATCTGCCATCCTNACCTGGGGAACGAACTATCTGCCANCCCTTGCTTNTGCTNGTTGAATCCTCTCTGTTTTGCNAATNACAACTGATTAAAAAAGTCAAGACAAAGATAGAAAAAGTGATTATTAGTCGATTAATTATAGTTNCNTTTTTCATTCAAGTTAACTTNTCTACACCTTATAAGAAAAATCATGGCANTGNTACCTTATTGNTTGAACTNATTTGTTTGGATANCTATTCTGANGGTGATATTCGATACAGACAATAGTTCAGTACCTCCCCNTTGATGATNGAAGGACCGAATCTTTTTATTTCATGGAGNGATNGTGGTCGGATTGAAACATTATCAATTTCCTGTCCATCTACATAAAAGATATAGNTNTATNCTTTTTTTACCAGCACAATTTGATNCCATTGGAATGTTTNNCCNTCCCATGGAGTATTAATCCAAATGCCCTCTTTATCAGGCTGATTGATGTGAAAGCCTATATGATTATTTTTAGAAGAAGGNTTGTAACTTAAGAACCACTTGTTTTTNTCTCCNANTCCCTCGTCTTTGGAAATAAAAGCGGCATAAGATTTTTCTCTGAAATTAACCCAAAGCGCAATTGTAAAGTTAGTTTTGTCCAGATCCAAACTCTCATCATCTTCGACATTTATCCAGGCCGTACCGTTGAGCATGAGGGACTTGTTGAATTTTCCGTTTACCCATTTTGCATTTTGGAGAGTCCCATGGTTGTTCTAACCCGATAAATCTATGGTGGTATTACCTTTATCCTCACTGAATATCATGGCAAGGACAGTATCCGGATCTGCAATTATAGCTTCTTCAATGCCTGAATCGAAATGTTTTAGGATTTCTTCCTGAGTTAAAGGCCTTTTTGCTATCAGTAGTTCATCGATAGATCCTGTGAAATAATTTCCACCTTCAGCTCTGCCAATTTCTACAGGTGCTTTAACATCGGGAATATCCGGCAGGATTGTTTTTTCTAATGGTCGAGCAGTGATAACAATAACGTCCTCGTCCATTTTGTTACTCAGTTGTTGGACCTCCTGTAACACTTTATTCATTGGCGTGCTTCGCCCACGCCGCCATTTCATGTCCCAGATACCATAAGAACCGAATCGTTTCGTGCGAGGATAATAGAATTGANCTTTCTCCAAATATCCAAGAATTTCTAATGTTAAATCATCAGGGGCTGCNCCNGCAATCAGCATTTNGTCTGNCTTGGATTCTTTGATAAATTTGGCTACTGATTGGCCTTGAGAGAAGGAATGTTTGTACTCCAAACAAGCTGCCATTAAGNCTCCAATCAAATGTAAGCCAAAAAGGNTGGTAAGTATTATGTTTGGGTTTATTTTGAAACTTGGAGTATTAAGGAANCTCGAGATTTGTGTTTTTTGANAACTATAATGTGAGATCCATATCGAANCGACGAATAACATAAAAAAGAAAACCGTGGTGTNGTATTGAACCATAGTATATTGTATAAAAGAAAGCTAGTAAACCTGTTGTTCCGCATAAGTACATGGCTAACACNGTGGGTCTTTTAAATAATACAATAGCGGCAGAAAATAAGATAAGGACTGAAAGAGCAAATTTGATTTTAGAGGCTGAAGGTAATTTGTTTAGGCAGTTAGATCCCAGAAATGTAGCGTTGGTTGTGGGATCGGAAAAAAAGCCGTTGGCATAATATGCAGAATATCTAGTAGGTGTCTCACCTCAAAGTTTAGGATCCATGTCTGAGAATTGCTGGTACCTTGATCTGAGGCTGGTACGATTTGGAAAATTGCAGTTGCAATNCCTGTAAGTATCAGCGCAAAACCAATTCCAATTTTTGATTTTTTAGGTTGATCTGGGGTGAGCAAAACTTCTGCCAATAGCAATACGACGATAGAGATCACAATAATTAATGCATGAACACTAGTATGAGCTAGTAACAAGAGGACTAAACCAATAATTGGGAATTTTCTTCTCCAAGATTTGAAAAGTGTGCAGAAACTGCAGAGCAGTAACATACCAATAGCATAGTTCCTGCAAATAACTGCATATTCGTAGAAGGGAAAGTAGCCAAATGAGAATAGCATTTTTTGAAGCCTTGTAAAGGGTGAAAACCTGCAAAACAAATAAACTGTTATTGTGGCGACCATTAGATGGTATGGTTGCATGATAGTTGGTGAATATGTTATGAATTTGAGTAGAAAGAGACCAAAGTGCCATAAACCAGGATGACCTTCGTAGTTTTTTAAAACCTTGATTAATTCAATTGGGGTCTTACAATCTCTAGCAATTAGCCATGCCTGTATCTCATCCCTCCACATTTCGTGGTTCCAAGCTAAGATTGCACCTGAAAGCAAAAATATAGATGAAATAAATATGGCATATCCGTTTTCCGATAGCCGTAGGTAATTCTTTGTAGCAAGTCGCATTTCTTATAGAAAGTCTAAAAGCAGGTTGTAAATATATTGTATAAGCTATGGGGGACTTAAGTTTTTGTGCAAAGAGGTAAGATAGTAAATTAGGAATGGGTCGGTTTGTAAGTGACTGAAGATTGGAGTGTATTCTCGGTTAAAAAGTTCTCCTTTGGTAGATGTTTCGATTTGATGTAATTCGNATTACGAGGCGTTAGTGCTTTTTCTCTAGGATGAATTCACAACCTAAACCGTATGTACGTGATTCATCCATCAACAGCGCCATGTTAGGNAATTGGATAANGTGCCAACCATCCCTGATNGCNTCAAGCACTGATTGATAAGGCCAGTCATCAGGATCAGGAGGAATCTCAGATACCTGACCGTTNTCTACCAGAAGTATGCCATGAATCCCAGAAGTTAAAGAGGTTCCACTTGTTTGAAGATAGAGTAAATCTTGCCTTTGTGGTATGGTGTGATCAAATTTTTCTAGTCCAGCATATAGACTTTTCTCAGTCAGTTCACCCCNTTCAAATTCATCNATCCACTGNTTAACTTGCTGTTGGAAAACNTCGTTCGTCTTCATTNTTTTCCTCTGTTATCTCGGTTTTTGATCAAGCAATTAGCATGNCTATGTGACTGTAATGACAATTCTGCCGTTAACTCCTCCGGCTCNCATTAGGTCTAAAGCTTGGTTAACCTTTTCTAATGGGAATGTTTCTGCGATTGGAGGGTTAAGTATTCCAGTGGCCAGCATGCTGATAACATCGTCAATGTCCTGTCTGGAACCGTTGCGAGTACCAATAATCTCCAGTTCCCTCTGTGCGATTTGGATAGTATCAATTTCTGGGAATTCGGGCTCTTCTCCGATTACCACTATTTGTCCGCTACGCATAACATATTGAGCGCTAGCCTTCATAGTAGAGGAAGTGCCNACACAATCGAAAACACATTGTNCGCCATCCCCTNCCGAAAATTGTNTNATCTCTTTAAAGGTNTCAGGNTGNTCTTGTCGCAGTGTNAGGTCTGCNCCAAGTTCTTTTGCTNTTTCTAGTTTTCCTGNNGTNCGACTGGTAGCAACAACNNTGACTCCTGAGGCTTTTAATATCTGAATTAATATCTGACCAATTCCTCCTGATCCAATTATTGCCGCAGTATCATTTGGTCCTAATCTTGTCTTTCTAACCGCATGGATAGCGGTAATTGCAGCGCAACTTGATAAACCTCCAACTTCAAAGGGAACTTGGTTAGGTAAAGCAAATAGGTTTTCCGCAGGGGCAACGAAGTATTCTGCAAAAGCTCCGTCATTAAGCACTCCCAGCAGTCCTGTGAGGTTTANACACTGAGCATCCANTCCGACACGGCAATAGTAGCAATTCCCACAAGTGAAAAAGANATGNGGTACGACGCGTTGTCCTATCGAAAAACCAGATACATTNTGGCCTACCTTGGCCACAATGCCTGCTGGTTCATGTCCAAGGATGTGAGGGAGTTGTGGCACATATGCCAGTCCGTTATATATGTGTAGATCCGTNCGGCAGATNCCACATGCTTTGGTCTCAACCAATACNTCATCTGGTCCCATTTCTGGTATTGGAACATCTTCAATACGTAAAGGNTTACCAACNTCATGTAAGACAGCGGCTTTCATAAGTGTTTCTGAGCGGATAGCTACTCCTTCATCTCAANCTNTNCTTGTNGCTAGTGCCTNCTNTGGGGTTTGNCGCTGNTCATAATGTAGNACTTAATAATNTATATAAANTAACTTNTGTTGAATCNGAACAGACAATNGCATANTTAAGGATAGAGAATAATTATNTGTTTAATTNATTCTTTNAAAAGAAATTGGGAATTAATCATCCAAGGAGCAAAAGCGATTTTAAATTATAGNCCTAATTTTNCTTCTACTTCCTTTATACGCTTTAAATTACGTTTTGCACCTTCTTCCAACAAAGGATAGTTATACATATCACTTGTTAAGGTGCCATTGAAACCAATTTCTTGCAGGTTTTCAATAATGGCATCCAGTGCGAGTTCCCCCTCTTCTAGAGGAAGATGCAAGGCGTAAGTTCGACAATCTCCATCCGAAAAATGGATGTGTTGGATGCGATGCGCTAAATTCTTAACTGCCTGAATATATGTATTGGGTTGTCCAACGCCGTAATGACAGCAATCGTAGACTAAACCAATATTGTGACGATCAATGCCATCAATCAGGTCAATGGCGAAGATATCATCCATGCTCAATGTATCTGGATGAGGTTCTAATACAANCTTTAATCCCTTTTGGTCTGAGAGATCCGCGATTTCTTGGAACAGAGGAATAAGAANCTTAAGGCATTCCCCNGGGCTTTTCCCCTCGGTGATATCCATGTGNCCATCGTGGGTGATAATCTGACCTAGGTCAAGGTCGGAGGCAAAATCAATTGCCTGTTTNAAACCTTTTATTGTTTCTTCCCTAGCGTGGTAGGGATCAAAGTTNACCCAAGCATCGAAACCATNTGTTGACAGGCCCAGTTCTTTTACCCAGTTAGCAAAGACCTTTCGTGTGCTTGTNGTTGTAAGTTTTTCAAAGAAAGGTATGCGGGAAACTTCCATCGATTCNAAACCTATACGTCGTATGATATGNCAGATGTCTTCAATGCTCCGGTTTTCATGAAAACTAACAGCGTTGATGCATGCCATCCGTAACCTCTTGTTTGTTTATCCAATAATTTGGCGTGCTTCTTCTGGTGAAGCAATCTCCCTTCCCAGTTCTCGAGAAATGCGTGCAATCTTCTCCACTAATTCGGCATTGCTACTGGCATATTTGTCAGGAGTTAAATAAGGATTATCTTCCATACCTACTCGAACATGTCCACCCAAGATGATAGCCGTAGCAAGGATCTGCCAGTGTGTTGGAGGATCCATTACGCTTACGTTATAATTGAAATTATCCGGTTTATGATCATGCATATACATCATTGACTTAGGAGTTGGAGGGGTCCAACAACCTCCTTTCCAACCGAGGAAAAATGTTGTCCAAACGGGTGTTTTCAATAGTCCTTGTTCGACTAGTCTTACGGCGTTCCAGATGCCTCCATAGTGAAATGCCTCAACTTCTACCTTGACATTATATTCGGACGTAACCTGACAGTACTCAGTCAGTTCGTCCCGATCATGGATGCCATATAGTTCCACCGGGGGATTTCCGGGTTCGTTATCAAAGCATTCGTCATGAGCATTGAAACAGATTGACATCATATCAGGATTCTGTTTCATAAGTTCTTTGCGTTGTGGGAAACGACCGTTTGCAATACCATATTGAATTATGGGGTCGCATTTATCTTCGATTAGTCCTTTCAGGTTTGCCCACCCTGGAATATCCAAATCAGACAGTTTTGTGCCATCAGCTTGGATTTGCTCGTCGACAGTATATGGTCCGTGTAAGTGACAAATGCTTGCTCCTGCATTGACACTACGTATATATTCTTCAGCTTGGTTTTTGACACCTTTAGGATTATAAGGATTACTCGGATATGACATCGTTGAATCACATGTAACAGTGATGATAAGTTTTTCCATGGATTAAGTCCGCCTGCCAAATTGAATTTCTCAAAAAAGTGTAAACATCAATCAGGTATATTCTATATCATAATGCTTTCAAATGTCTATATTCAGTTGAGAGAGTCGTTTTTTGAGATGAAGGTACAGGTGGGATTTGCCCAAAACTTGCCATGTTTTTAATGCATTCCGCTAAAAACTGAAATCTGCCCCACAATTAAGTGTCATTGTGGGGCAGAGATGATGGAAATCTATGGTATCCAGGGTAGCATTAAAGGAATATCAAAAATATCAGCAGCAGAGTTTTTTTAGGCGTTGATACCAACTTCGTAGGTGTTTTTGATATGCTTTGCAACCAGTGCTTCTGCTTCTTCATTCTTTTGCTTTTTCATGGCAGTAACGACAGAACGATGTTCGTTTTGAGCTCTTTTCGCTCTGGAAGGTAGTTGCGCGGTTAAAATGCGAAAGATGTTTATACGGTTTCGAATATTATCCAGCAATTCGGCTAAGACGTTGTTCTCAGATTTCTGAATAATGTAGCTGTGTAGCTTTTCATCTGCGTCCAACCAAGCTTTTGGATCTTCGGATTCGATGCTTTCATCACCTGCTTGTAAGGTTTGTTCCAATTTTTCATAATCTGCTGGGCTTAAATTTGGGATAGCTAATTTAATAGCAAGGCTTTCTAAAACAGTACGTACTTCAAAAAGGTCCTTGAATTGTTCCTGAGATGGCATGACAACTTGGGCTCCCTTATGCGGAATAATCTCGACAAGTCCGTCTTTAACTAATAGTCTCAGTGCTTCTCTAATAGGGGTTAAACTGGTCCCCATTCCTGCCGCCAAGTGGCTGACAATTAATCGTGATCCGGGTTTTAGTTCTTGATTAATTATTCGTTTTTTAATATTTTCTCGGACTTGATCTGCCAAGGTTGAGTATTCAACTTGATTTTCACTCATTAAAATCTAACTTCTCCTAATATAATGATATATTTGTTATTTGTGCGACAGTCTTAATCTCAGAATTTGAAATTTTCTATCACATGTTGTTACGACATCCAGCCTTGATCGACCAAATATTCCATACTATATAAATATTCTATACTATATTAATTACTTGCTAAAAATACATGAGTCAAATTAATTTACTTGTAAGGGGTAGATAGTCAATTTTTTTCAGGTTGTTGCTAGTTTTCTGTATATCACTTAATATTATGTATAATGCTATGTTGATTTTGCAATCCAAAAATCGGTTTTTGAAACAAAAAAAGCACTTTTACTCAAATTTTCTAAAACAAGGTTTGTCTGATTGGTTCCCTTATAATTTGACTGTTGTTTTCGTGTGTAAGTGTGCTTTTAGTGGCAAATAAGGACGTCTAAAGATTATTCTGGCGCTTTTGGGCTATGATTGATAGAAGCTTTCAGGCTCTTTCCTTTGTTATCCTCTATAATATTACTCAGTAACTAACAATAAAACGGGGTAATGTTCTACGTGTTATTGGTGTGTTGAATTGTCACTTTATTGTGTTTGTGTGTGTTTTTTTGTTTAATTGAGGGTGCTCATGGACTGGGTCTTGGTGGTTTGGGAGCGGAGGGAATTATAGTGCTCAATGATCATTCCCTGCTAGGGTTAAGCAGGGTTCCTATCGATCTAGATGTGTGTTGGCAAACTGTCTTTATTGTTCTCAGTATTAGTGGTTTATTGTGGTATATTCGCCTGCAGTTTCCCAATCAGGCCAACTTAAACCATTTGGATCCCATACAATCTGACCGCTTCGGATGGTCATAACACATTGGAGGTTTTGGTCCCCCAAAAGTCTAGCATGTCCTGAGTCAACGAACCCAAAATTACCTTTCTGCAAGTCGAGAACAGCAATATCAGCTTCAGTGCCGATGTCAAGGTGTCCCAATTCCGGGCGATGAATTGCTTGAGCTGGTTTCGTCGTTGACCGCATAAGGACATCTTTTAATGGCATTCCTATGTTGAGGCATTTCGACATGGTTGTTAACATATTTGCGTTGGGAATAAGAGCGCTACGCTTATGTAGATCTGTACTAATGGTGTCTGGAAGAAATCCCTGCTGTATGGCGGGAACTGCAACTCGCCACCAAAAGCTTCCTGCTCCATGGCCCAAGTCGAAGAGGATTCCTCGTTCTCGGGCTTCAAGCATGTAGTTTTCAATATTTCCCTCTGAGTCTAAGATTGGAATATGTTGTGCGTATACGTGCGTGTGGATATCATTTGGCCGCATATGCTTCAGAAGTAGATGTGAATAGGACCGCGTTGGTCTTGGCCAAAAATCAATCATTACAGGTGTATTACTTAGTTCCGCAGCTCGAATAGCTCCATCTACTGCCTCCCAACCTGGTCCACTAAAATGCGCGGTTTTAACACCCACAATATATTCAGGATACTTCTGTACAGTTTCAGCACAGGGGATTGGATCCATTTCACTTATATCTTGTTCAACTGCACCTAGCATTCCTGCCCCAACAATGTTTAAAAGGGCTAAAACACGGGTTTGGGACTTTGTGATAATAGTCTCTTTAAATTCTTCGAAAGACTTCCAACCAGCACCTCCTGTATCAACAACTGTTGTGACACCATTGGTAAATGAATGGACATCGGGGAACATCCAACCATCATAACCACCATACACATGGACGTGGATGTCGATCAAACCAGGTGTTACGTAGTAACCTGAGACTGATATAGTCTTGCTACTTTCTGTAGATGGAATGTTTGGCAAAATCTCAGTAATTTTCTTGTCTTTGATGGCAACATCCATAATTGCATCGATCTGATTTTTCGGATCAATTACATGTCCACCTTTCAAAATGAGATCGTAAGTCATTATTCACTCCGGTAGATATAGAATCTAAAAGGGTTTGCTATTTTGTCTGTAACGATTTTTGGTAGAGTGCCACAGCATAAAATTCGTATGAGGCTGCTTGGTCAGGTACGTCAACTACGTGTACCGTAAATCGAGCTGGTACGCCATTCTCAGGCATATAATCTTTGAAGAAATTTCTGTAGGCTTGAGCATAAGCTTGACGTAACCTCTCCTGTTCAGCAAGATATCCTTGGGGATCTACCAAAGGATTTGGTGATTTAGGTTGACATCCAAACGCGTGGACCTCGACAAAGTCGATGGCTTTCAGTGAGTCACAAATATTGGCTTCTCGTAGCCAAGACTCCCAGCTTTTGAACACCAGTGGGATTTCATCATCAGGGTTCATTGAAACCAGTTCCTCTAAGTTGAGAACTCCTTTTGCTGAATATCCACCGGTTAGTCCGGAAAAGTAAATCTTCAAATCGCCATCGGGTAATGTTTCTGTAACGAGTGGTGAGAGAACTGGAGTGTCCCCATGATAGTAGTAAGTCAATTTTCCGCGCTTTTTTATATTAAAGGCCATTAGCATTTTCTCCATACATAGGTGTGGTTATCGTAAAATAATTCTGTAGCATATTTGGTATTAACTAAAGTTTTCTAATTACTTTCAAAGCAACTGGGTAATGCCTCAATTGCAGAAACGATTCTATCCTCTAGATCGTCGTCGTTATTCCGATGTACACGATCATGTTTATCCATCCATGCAATATTTTCCTTCAAGCTTTTTACTAGGTTTTGTTTAGGTTGGAATTCGGGGATATCCTTGGCTATTTTCGCACTACTAAATATTTGAGTGTGTCCGAAGTTTGTGCTTAATCCTCCAAAACGCTCTGGAGCAATA
>NZUQ01000080.1 GCA_002697225.1 Candidatus Poribacteria bacterium | reverse complement strand
CCAAGGTTATTATAAGCTTCTGAGTTGTCTGGCGAAATCTCAATAGCTTGGTGATAAGATGCAATAGCTCTCTCGAAATCCCCTTTTTCATGTAGGATAACGCCTAAGTTGTTATGAGCTGTGGCGTAAGTTGGTTTGCTTTTGACAGCTTCCTGACAAGCTCGAAATGCTTCTTCTAAATGCCCTTGATCTTTTAGTACGACCCCAAGGTTACTGTAAGCTTCAGCGTAATCAGGTTGGATTTGTAAAGCTTTTTGATAAGCTTGAACTGATTCTTCTAACTTACCTTGTTTATGGAGGACATTTCCGAAATTGTTATAAGCTTTGGCATAATCAGGCTGGATTTGTAAGGCTTGCTGATAAGCTTGAACCGATTCCTCTAACTTACCTTGTTTTTGTAGGACATTCCCAAAATTATAGTAAGCTTCAGCGTAATCGGGTTGGATTTGCAAGGCTTGCTGATAGGCTTGAACCGATTCTTCTGACTTGCCTTGGTCTTGTAAAGCATTCCCTAGATTATTAAAGAATGGGGCTTGGTTTGGATCCGTGGCTATGGCTTGAGTGATTAAGTCGATTGCTAACTGGTACTTGTTCCTCTGATAGGCGATAATACCCAAAAGGTGAAATGCATCAGCATTTTGAGGGTCATCTACTAGTACTTGTTGATATAATTTCTCCGCCTCTGACAAGTGTTCTGTTTGGTGAAAGGTGACAGCCTGCTGCAACTTGGTGATGATGTCAGGTGTTGGACTAAAAGCTTTTTTATGATCGTTATTACCTTGTTGTTTTTCTTTAGTCATGAAAAGGAATCCCTATTTCTTTTATCCCCTGAGACAGAGGATATCTCCTCCCTCAATTAACCGGGCAACTTTGGCCACCAGAAAGTTTAACCGGAGAACTTCCATTGCTACCTGCCAGGTTTCTGTTAGTGTCCTTATTATGAGAAAGGTTTAAGCCAACTCATACCTCTTTTTATAGATATTGAAAGTTGTACCTGCAACATGTGGAATGCGTTGATCCTTAAGTTCAGTAAAAGTCAACGAATGAAGATAGTTTTTTGAGTGGACAGAGAGTATTTCCTCCAGATGTGTGTCATAGGGATATTACCNATTATTNNTTGTGTTNCTTGGTTNGNATACAANTATTTCTGTTAACATCAATCCTTACGGGTNAAAGGAACAAAACGAACTGGCATTATTCGTTTTGTCTTTACCGACCCATCCTTGTCTTTACGAACNANTGTCAAGTTTTGTACTTGAAATCGTCCGCCAACGGGAATACACATAACCCCTTCAGGTTTAAGTTGTTGCACTAATGGAGGGGGAATATGATCGGGAGCTGCTGTGACGATAATTATGTCATATGGTGCATTTTCCTTCCAGCCGAAATAACCATCTCCGANTTTGACTGTTATGTTTTGATACTTCATNTCATTCAGTCGTTTTTTTGNACGTTTACCGAGTTCTTCGATAATTTCAATNGTATAAACNTGACGAACAAGTTTTGACAGAACAGCNGCTTGATATCCTGANCCGGTGCCGATTTCAAGCGCTTTGTAATCTTTTTTGGGTTTAAGTTGTTCAGTCATGTAGGCCACAANATAGGGTTGTGAAATTGTCTGATCATAACCTATTGGCAATGGACTATCCATATAAGCACGAGACCATAATTTTCGGGGGATGAATCTGTGACGGGGAACNNGNAGCATAGCNTCCAAAACCGCTTCGTTNTTGACACCTACTCGACCACCTGAAACGTGTCGAGAATCAATTTGAGTCGTAACCATATGCCTTCGTTCCAAACGATATTTGTCTTCTGCACTATAGCTNGGATCATTTGCAGAAATGAATAAAAGAACCCCGATNANCAATACATAAGGACTAAAGAATTTCAATTCCATGATACCCTTCACTAATTTTTTTATACATGCATGATAGTAGNATTAAATAGCAAATTAATCAAAGAAAATGTAGGGGGATTACNNNCTGCCGATGATAATTAAGATTATCCACCCCATCCAAACTGACAGTAATCTTTACAGCCAATTAACTCCTTAGTATAATTCTATTTAACNATTACATCAATAATTTGAGATTAGAAAGGATACATTATGANTCAANCTTTGAAAGACNGTGTGGCGATTATTGTAGGTAGCAGCAGCGGCATGGGNAAAGCCACAGCCATTACTTTTGTCGAAGCTGGAGCGAAAGTTGTTTTGGCCGCTCGTCGCCAANCNGAACTGCAATCATTAGCGTCAGAACTTGGAGAGAACGCGATTCCTTGTCCAACAGATATACAAGATACCGAGCAGGTAGAACAATTGATGAAGTTAACCCTAAACCATTTCGGACGAATTGATATTTTGATCTATGTGACTGGGACGAATATCCCTGACCGAAGTCTTAAAATGTTGTCNGATCAAACATGGAATATGATGATTCAGACGAATNTGACAGGAGCATTTTACTGTACCAAGGCTGTATTACCAANCATGCGTCAACAGGGGAAAGGACTTATTATCTATATTTCAAGTGCNGCTGTGCAGTTNCCTGATACTTCCGGNGTTTCGTATCAAGCTAGCAAACATGGNTTGGTGGGATTGGCTCACGGTACATTCAAAGAAGAAAAGGAAAACGGTATCCGTACATCAATGATCTTCCCCGGTTTAACGGANACACCACTTGTATTNCAACGTCCGGTTCCAACACCACCAGAAACCGTAGCCAAAGCGTTACAACCACAGGANGTAGCGGACACATGCCTGTTTGTGGCTTCACTTCCAGAACGGACCTATATTCCTGANTTAGTATTAATGCCTGCCGGCTTGGCTTAGAANCGNTGGTTTAGATAACATAATCATTGTCTTCAAGACATGGTGNTCCNGATAGTNTCATGTTCAAAAGTGAAATTATGGCAACGTNTTTATGCATTTTATTGTCTTTTCTCAGACGTTGTTATTGAAATCAATACAATTTTTCAATTCGTAGTGGACTTTTCTCTCTGTTTTTAGCAACTATTTGGGTNTGTATATCCTGACCAAGNAAAATCAAATTTTGATTNCCAGNTTCAATCCCTTCAATAATTGCATGAGTTGAATTTAAGCCGCCTAACCACCAGCGATTGTCAGTGATATAAACCAGATCGGAGTTTTTGGCATTGAGTCCATCTGCCAGGGATTGGGATATCGACACCAACGGCAATTGATGCNCACCTGTTCTGGTTATTTCTTCATCCAAAGTTACCGGCAAAGCAAAATCGNATTGGCTTTTTCTCTCTTGGCCNGCNGATCCTTTATANCGTTCCAATGCTTTTTCAATTGTTCCCCAAACGTATCCGTTTTGNTTCTCAAATGGTTCTGGAGANGTNAAAAANGTGGTTATGAGTCCAATTNCNGTGCTGATAGACAACCCATAAAAGGCACGCATAAATTTNTACTGGCTCATGCCAGAAAAAATACTGTCCCCAGATGATTTTATCGGAACACCGTGTGCGAAAGGGCTAATNANTTCTGGTAAAAACAGTGACAGAACGATCGCCCCCATTCCACCGATTAAGGTATATAAGGCTGCTTTCCGAGTATAACGACGCCAAAAAACACTAAATAAGAGCGTGACAACTAAAGGTGGAGTAACAGCAGCTGTAAANGCNCCATGAGCNTCGTAGATTGTTTTGAAAGACATAAATACTGGAACCAAGAGGACGCCTAGCAATGCAACNGAAACTGAACTCCATCGAGCAACTTTCAAAAGTTTNCTTTCAGATGCATTAGGGTTNAATATCGGCTGATATACATCGTTAACCACAATAGCCGCTATGGCTGTGATAAGTGTGTCTACCGTTGACATTAAGGCCGCTGTCATGGTGGCTAGAATTAACCCAAAAACGCCTGGTTTGCTCAGNAACTCGGAGGCAACGAAGAAAGCTTCGTCTGCCCTGATATTTGGTGGTAACATTCCTGCATGAACCAGTGCTTTTGCAACCCATCCTCCTGAAGCAACTACAATTGCCGCAACCGGCATCAGAACTAGTACCACCACTAATATGGCTTTCCTGCCGTCCATCATCGATTTTGCTGACATGAACCTCATAGCGAATCCTTGGTTTAAAAAAAAGAACATCGCTGTGTTGGCCATGCCGTCTTGCCAAAATATCCCGACACTTGGAAAGGACGGGTCTGAATTGAAATTGGGAAAAGCTAAGCGGTGCGTACGAGGGAGATGTCCCCAGAATTGTTCCAACCCTCCAAGATAATTAATCCCCAAAAATAGGATCAGTATTCCAGTTGTAAGTAGCATTATCCCTTGAAAGAGATCAGTCATAATTACACTGGTCTGTCCTCCTGCCGTGACGTAGACCGCAGATATTGCTGCCACCAAGATTGCTGAGGCTATAATCGGCCACCCTAGCAAGATATTTAGTACTTTTCCCATGGTGAATAGGTTCACGCCAACATAGCCGATCAGGTAAATCAAAATATAAGCCGTGGCCCACCTGCGCACCTGTTGATCAAACCTTTTTTCAAAGTATTCAGGAATAGAAGTCAACCGAGAAAAATACATAATGGGAAGCCAACCAAATAGGAGTAATGGGAGCCACATCCAGTCATTGAAATAGGTTTGGCTGCTACCTAGCCCGTAGGTATAGGCAACGCGACTATATTTAACAAAGCTGTATGAACCAATTGTTGTTGCCACCAAACTGAAGGTAATGAGCCACCATGAGAACCGCTGACCTCCGAAGAAAAAATCCTTTAAGGTTTTCTGCCTGCGGCTAAACCTGGTACCAATAATCAGAATCATGATGAAATAGGCGACCATGATTCCATAATCCAAAGGAGTTCCCAAAGTGGATTTTCTAGTTTCACTTCCAGTGTAAGGTACAGAATCCAATTCAGTCATAGGTGCAAATTGTAAATAGCCGTGAAGGACAAAGAAAAATAGGAAAGTGACCAATAAAGCCAGCAGATTTTTCAACTTGCCATTGGAGACACCAACATACCCTTGTTTAAAAGCGTAGAATAACCCAATACTGAATACAATCAACCCTATAGAATACTGATAAATGAAATGGATCATTTTATGCCGTATCTCCAATAATGTCTTATTAGCTCAACTTCTTGATTATTGTCTTGAAACACTCTGGATTTTAGCACTGTTGGCCGAGATATCGCAACTGAAAAGCAGTGTCAACGCCAATGCTGTTTTGCCTCAAAAGTGTCCGAAACGGGGGAGATCTTGACACGAAACTTGACCTATGATAAACTTGACTTTCCGTAGTTCCAAACCTGTCGGGGCGTAGCGCAGTCTGGTTAGCGTGCATCGTTCGGGACGATGAGGTCGGAAGTTCAAATCTTCTCGCCCCGATTGTTCCAAATTGGATAAATAGATAGATAACGCAGCAATGTTCGAAATTGCTGCGTTATCTGTTTGTCTAGGCTTAAAGATGGCAGTCCAAAAGACAGAAGCTATTGTTATTCGATCCTATTCTCTGAGTGATTCGTCAAAGATTTTGACATTCTATACCAAAGAGTTTGGAAAAGTTCGTGCTGTCGCTAAAGGAGCTAAACACACGAAGAGCAAATTCAGGGGTAATGTTGAACTGCTAAATCATGGTTTGTTGGTTTTTTTCGAGAAGCCTAANCGGGATTTGCAGAATGTTAATGAATTCGATCTCATCAATTNCTTTGATCAATTGAAACAGGATTTTGANCAAACAACTTATGCNTGCTATTGNAGCGANCTTGTAGATGCAATTGAATCTGAAGGTGATGCTAACCCNGATGTTTTTGATTTGCTNATTTNTGCTCTCAAAACATTACCGTATNCTAAAGACATCCCACTTTTTGCNAGAATGTTCGAACTTNGTTTGCTGGANNAAACTGGCTATATGCCACTTTTTTCNCATTGTATAGCTTGTAGTCAACCTTTGACAGATGTCCCCGCNANGTTTAGTGACCGATTAGGCGGNTTAATTTGTTGGAATTGCCGAAGTCAGGATTTACATTCAATTTCAATATCANTAGANAGTATAAATTTATTGAAAACACTTCAACAGGCAGATATATCATCACCCNATNACGTNCAANTATCGCAACAAAATCACCAGGAACTAAAAATGGTTCTTTCCTCCTTAATTGCGTGTCAAACCCNGAGACAAATAAAGAGTTTACAGTTTATTGAAAATTTAAAGTGAATTGAAGAGNATATATGACCTTTCAGGAAATCATCTTAAACTTGCAGAAGTTCTGGTCGGATTANGGTTGTACCATNACACAACCTTATGATATAGAGGTAGGNGCAGGTACTTTTAATCCGTCTACATTCCTGCGTTGCTTGGGACCAGAGCCATGGAACGCTGCCTACATTGAACCTTCACGACGNCCAACAGATGGTCGTTACGGTGATAANCCATATCGNCTTGGTGCTTATTACCAGTATCAAGTNNTTCTTAAGCCCTCACCAACCGATGTTTTACCACTCTATCTGGAAAGCTTNAAAAATCTGGGTGTTGATCCANGTACGAACGATTTCCGTTTCGTCGANGACGATTGGGAATCTCCAACCCTCGGGGCGTCCGGGTTGGGTTGGGAGGTTTGGTGGAATGGTGCAGAAATTACTCAGTTCACCTATTTTCANCAGATGGGTAGTTGTGANCTTAATCCTATCTGTGCGGAATTGACTTATGGNTTAGAACGCATCGCTTTATATCTGCAAAATGTTAATAGTNTTTATGATATTCGATGGAACGAACATTTGAACTATGGTGATATACATCATCAAAGTGAGGTCGAATTTTCGAAATANAGTTTTGAAGTTGCCAATACCGAAATGTTGCTTAACTTATTTAATATCTACGAGAANGAAGTCTTTGACTGTTTGGATCAAGGTCTAGTTTTGCCNGCAACNGATTATGTGCTTAAATCTTCTCACGCCTTTAATTTACTTGATGCCCGNGGTGTAATAAGCGTTACTGAACGTGGTGGTTACATTGAACGTGTNCGACGTATGGCNCAGCGTAACGCACAAGCNTATNTNGACCAAAGAGATGATCTNGGGTATCCACTGGGTATGATGGCTGCAGAAAAAAAACAANAACCCAAAGNAAACCGCTCACAATTAATTACTGAAANTGACACGGCAGACCTTCTCTTTGAAATTGGTACGGAAGAGATCCCCGCAAGTTATATCTCTCCAGCGCTTGACCAACTGCAGAATATGGCAAAGGAAACGCTGATGGAACAAAATTTGTCATTTGGGGAATTGAGAGTAATGGGGACTCCGAGAAGACTTGCTTTGTCGGTTAGTAATCTTGAGACACTGCAGCCGGATCAATCGGTTGAAGTAACCGGCCCCCCCAAGAAAGCAGCCTATGATGCTGAAGGTAATCCAACTAAAGCCGCCGCAGGCTTTGCAAAATCTCAGGGAGTTAATACAGATGATCTCCGTATTGTCGAAACACCTCGTGGTGAATATGTCGCTGTGACAAAATTGCAGAAGGGACGTTCTGCTTCGAATATTCTGGAAGACTTCCTTCCGAATTGGATTAATTCTCTTGATTTCCCTAAAACTATGCGGTGGGATAATCTTCGGTTCGCACGCCCAATTCGCTGGATTGTGGCCATCTTGGAAGATCAGGAAATCCCTTTCCAACTTGATACCCTTACAGCAGGTCGAATCACATATGGGCATCGATCTCTTAACCCAGAACCGATTAAACTTGATTCCGCCTCGGTTGATAATTATATTGCCAAGTTGGAAATGGCTAATGTCATTGTTAATCACGATCTTCGTCGAACAGAAATCCAAAAACAGATTACAGAGATTCTGAATAGTGAAGACTGTGAAACTGCTATTGATCAAGATTTGCTGGATCAGGTTAATTTCCTGGTTGAGAACCCACAAGCAATCGTCGGTAGTTTTAGTGAGTCCCATTTGGATTTGCCAGCAGAAGTACTAATTACTTCGATGAAGAAACACCAACGTTATTTTCCTATGATTAAATCTGATAAACAACTGGTTGCCAAGTTCATAAGCATCTCAAACGGGACAGATNGTAATATCGATACTGTTCGTCATGGAAACGAAAGNGTCTTACGTGCCAGACTTGCTGACGCAACCTTCTTTTACCANGAAGACAGGAGAACGACATTAGCTGACCGGAACAGGAAGTTGCAGTCAGTTATCTTTCANGTCAAACTTGGATCGCTCTACGATAAAGTCAAGCGGCTAGAGAGTCTCNCATCTTTCATTGCCCAGCAAANGNAAGTGGANAANNCAACCAAAGATTATGCGGTCAAAGCTGCNTACCTTTGTAAGTCTGATTTAACGACGCAAATGGTNGCCGAATTTCCAACACTTCAGGGTGTTATGGGNCGCTACTACGCCCTTGANGCTGNTGCCCCACCTCGAGTAGCNNNCGCTATTGAGGATCACTATCGACCAGTTGCAGCTGATTCCGATCTCCCTACGTCTCTTGAAGGATCGATTCTTTCTATTGCAGATAAGATCGATACAATTGTGGGTTATTTTGGTATCAATGAAAAACCTACTGGGTCACAGGATCCTTATTCACTCCGGCGACAGGCGATCGGCATTTTGCGCGTTTTACAAAAACTGGATTTGTCGGTTTCGTTTTCTTCACTGGTTGAAAAGGCAATTGAGCTTTATAAAGTCAATTTATCTGAAAATACCAAGGTTGAAGTGCTTGATTTTGTTAGAGGCAGACTGAAAGTACTGTTGCAGACAAAAGGCTATGTGCCTGATGAAATTGAAGTGGTATTGGCAACTGGTAAAATTGATGTCAGCGATATTGAAAAAAGAATTCAGGCTGTATCAAATTTTCGCAGTTCTGCCAATTTCAGTCAGGTCTATCCAGCTCTTAATCGTGTGTTGCGTATTTTACCTGATTCCTTACCAAAGGAAATTGATCCTGATCTTTTTGAGGACGATGCCGAACAGAAACTCAGCTCACTTATTATTGGAATGGATGCTGATTTGAACAAGTTGATCAAGAGTCAAAACTATGATAAACTGTTAATCAAATTATCGGCACTCCAACCAGCGATTGACCAGTTTTTCGACCAAGTTTTAGTTATGGCTGAAGATCTGGATGTACGCCAAAATCGGTTTACACTTTTAAATGCAATTGGCCAGAGAATCTACGCGATTGGTGATCTGACGAAACTAGTTATCTCTGGGAATTGAAGGTGTTAGAAGGAAAGAAAATGCAAATTAAACCTATTTCATTAATTGCTTTTACTATTTTAGTGGCAGGATTACTTGTGGGTTGTGGAGAGANGGAGAACAAGAATATTCTNAAANCCAGACTTGCTTTGAGTAATCAAGAGTATCAAGACGCACGGGTGTCCGTTGATGTTGTACTCCAGACTAATCCGAATTCACATGAAGCCAAGCTGTTGGATATTATTCTAGATATAGAAACTGGTACAGCCAAACTCTCAGCAGCCATTTCGAAGATCGTTGAGGGNCTTCGACCGATTAATCAAGAAATTCAAACTCTCGAGACAAAAGAAGATCCAGATTCTGATGACTTAGATCAACTNGAAGCATTCATNCGTTCCCGAAATGCTGTCACAGGTTCTCTCGCCCAAGTGCTTAAGGGGAAATCGTTGCAACCAACCCAAGATCTTGTGCTTGTATTGCTTGAAGGAGAACAGTGTTATAGTACGATAACGCGGCAATTGTCTGAAGATCTCATCTTGGAAATGGGAGATACTGTTTCAGCTCATCTGACCCAAATAGCAATTAACTATCCATCCAACGGCATTCGCAAATCAGCGGTAAAACATCTTGGGTATCTGGAAGGAAATGAGTTCATCACGGTTTTTCACCAGATACTGAAAAATAAAAATGAATCACCTGAAGTGCTTTACGAGGTTGTTGTTGCCTTGGAACGGATGCTTTCTCCCGAAATTCTACCGATCCTTAGGACGGCCATCCAAACGAATTCTGCCCAGGTTCGAATGTATTCTGCCCAATTAATTGGGCAATTGAAAACGCCTGATGCTATTGACGACTTAATAAGGTTGTTCGCTGATTCAAATTCTTATGTTAAGGGNCAGGCTCAGCTTGCTTTNCTCCATATTGGCGTTCCTTCAATTGACCCACTTATTGAGGTCTTGAATAAGAGAGCAGTGAATATTATTCCGGATAAAAATTCTGGTATTGTGTCAGAGTCCCAATTTATTGCGACTGCCTATATCGATGAAGATCGGCGTACATCACGAAGATTGGACGTCCAAAGAACAGTAATAGAAGCTCTAGGTATATTTAATGCCCGACAGGCAATTCCACAGCTGATTGATCTCCTTGATGATGATGACTTGAGTGGGAATGTGACTAGTGCTCTCATAGCGATGGGAAAGCCGGAATTCCCACGTTTAGCATCTAGCAAAAAAAACTCAGAGGAAAATCTCATTAATTCATTAATAAATGCTATGGGAGATATGACGAGGAGTAATCAAGTTCGAATTCAGTCTGCTCAGATTCTAAGCAATATTGGGGATCTGAGGGCTGTTGAAGTGCTTGTTAACGCTCTGGAGAAGGACCCGCTCAAAGAGATACGTGCAATCGCAGCATCTGCAATCGGTAATATGAGAGCACGTGGTAAAGATCTAGTTATCCGATCAGTCGAAGTATTAGCAAGATCGTTGAATGATAAAAATGACACAATTGTGATCAATGCATCAAAAGCACTTGGTCAATTAAATGTTCAATACGATAACGCCGATCAGAAGTTGATTGAAATTGCTCAGGATAAAAGAAGAAGGCAAACGGTCAGGCGAGAAGCACTTAGTGCCTTGGTAATTTTGAAACCTCAACAGGCTAGGCAATCAATGCTACGCATCATGTTTAGTGATGATACCAGTCCTGACTTGCGCCGAGCAGCAGTAAAAGTCTTGGGCGAAATTGGAGATGATGCGACCAAACATGCACTGATATGGGCTTTGTCTACTCGTTACGAAAATGTCAGGAAATTTCAAGGAAACATGAAGAGGAAATACAAATCTAGTCTTTCCAATTTCACCGCTGATATTAAAGGGTTTGGTATTAATTGGGATGGTCATCCCGATTATCAAATGCCTTCTTATGACAACTGGGGAGAGTTGAAGCCTATTCCCGGGTTGGTTCGTAGTGAGATCGCAATAGCACTCAAAAAATTTGGCACAGATACAGAAGCGGTTAATTCCCTTGTTGAAGCATTAGAAAAGGATGAACGTGCAACTGTTCGTAAAAGTGCCGCTTGGGCATTAGGAGAAATCAAAGGTGAAATAGCTAGAAAACACCTCATTACTGCATTGAAGAAGGATAAACAAGGTGTAGTTCGGCAGGCAGCCGCAGTCGCTTTAGGAAAGATCGGTGGGAATAAAGTGGTCGCTTCTTTACTTGACAGGCTCATGAAAGACAAATATGAAACGACTCGAAGAAATGCGACCATCGCATTACGAGAAATTGAAACCGAAGAAAGCGACAGAGGACTTGTCAATATTCTTCGGAAAGGTATTGGTACCTTTGAAGAGAAGCAAGAGAGTCGTTCGGTTTTAGATCAAGTCAGAGTTTCGCTAAAGATAGGTGGTACTGCGTCAACTTCTGATCTCTTATTGAAATCTTTGGAATCTGAGGATGAGTGGGTTCGTTGGGCAGTTGTTGATGCACTCGGCGCTATCCATACCAAGAAAACTGTTTCTTCTATTCTCAATGAATTAAAAAGTGAAAGTTATATTGTGCGAAAAAGGGCTGTCGCTACACTTGGTAATTACAAAAGTCGTCCAACTGTTGAGCCNCTGATTGAAATATTAAACAATTCNTCTGANTCAAAATCGATTCGGGCTCAAGCAGCNGCTTCACTNGGAAANTTGCGAGATGANAGNGCTATTGATCATCTAATAAAAATNCTTGGTACTGACATNNCTAAAATTCAATTGCANGCAGTAAAAGCTNTGGGNTCGATAAAGGCAGCAAATNCTGTCTCTTTGATTCTNGCTTTGCTTGACAANCCATCGACAGATTTGTTGGTTCGTGAGGCATGNGTTAATGCACTTGCTTCAATTGGTGACAAAAGTGCTGAATCTCTAATTATCAGGGTTTTTAGGTCTGAATCCGGAAACATATTCAAAAATTCTATTAAAGCACTNGGTAGTTTAAAAACAACAGAAGTTGTTCCTGAGCTGATTAGGGTTGTTGAGGATCTGGATTCAGGTTCAGATATCCGGAAACTTGCAGCGNCGGCTCTCGCTTCTATTGAGGATGAACGTGCAGCAGAAGTATTAGCCAAGCGTTTGATAGATCAGTTCGAGTACCAGGTTGACTTGGATGTAGATGGATTCAAACGAAATCATACATGGGAATCACTCGTTTCATCCGCAAAATCCTTTGACTTACCGAGTTTNATAGACCAAAAGATGATAGACCGAATTGAAGATACATGGGAAGATCATCCTGTTCAAAACGCTGCAATAGTTGCTTTAAGCCAGTCAAAATCGAAAAAAGCAGCAGATTATCTTACAATNCTACTTGAAGACAATAATTCGGCTAGACATCAAACCATCGTGAGAGTAATTGGTGAAGCNGGTCAAATCCAATTTAAAAATAAACTGGTTGAACTCATGAAAGATAAAAACAGGATTCTGGACGACCGGCGAGCAGCAATACAAGGTGTTGGTGCGCTTGCTGATTCTTCCACTTTCCAAGATTTGATTGATATTTTGAATGACGAGACCAACGCTATAGAACTTCGACGAGATGCTACCGTAGCGTTAGGTAAGATCGGAAATGATCAAGTCATCTCAAGTTTAATCGATAAACTTGATAAATTGCAATCAGACAACAAGAAAAAAGGGATAAGGCTGGATATCATTCGGATTCTAGCCGAGGCCAAATCTAAAAAAACTGTTGTTGTACTTGAAAAAGCNTTAAAAGATCCAGATAGCGATATTCATTTTATCGCNGCTGATGCTCTTTATCAAGTAACTGGCAATGGGTACGGTTACAGTCGGTTGTAATTACTTACTTGAGTCCCTGAGACGACGAGTCTGTCGCTTTGTCTCAGTCCTCATTGGTAATTAAGGGTAATCAGTTAAAATTTTAGTCACCGGAGTTTTCGGACGATCCTTACACCAANAGCCTTGAAACAAGTAGATATACCGATTATGCTGAGAGTGAGTTTTGATAGCATAACATGAAACAAAGAAAAGCTTGGAAACNCAAATCATTTTAAAGAAAAAATGCTGATCCACAATCCGAATGGGCACTACTATTTTTTAAAGGGGATTGANCCCTATTCTTGTGGGGTTGTGGCAGAATCCGGTTATGAGATTGTTCATGTTACCTTGNCCCACCTGATTCCATGGCATGAAGGTTTTGCGAAAATCGACGCTTACCTCAAGCTGATTGGACACAAGCGGAACGCATTATGTGCAATGCAGCTTCGCTGTCCAGAACCATTCACTATGGACAACTTCATTGCCTTNAATCAGGGNTACTGNAGTGTCCTTCAGGACTGGNANCTTTACATTGACGGTCTCAANCCTCTNGCCCGNACAAATGTCGCACCTGTGATAAANCCACCACAAGAATCAATGCTATACGCATTTTCATATATTCAGCCTGCGAATAACTCATATCAACCAACTTTCGTCGTCGCTGGTGCGGGAGAATTAATAGATGGAATTTTGGAGCCTGAGGGAATCATACGCCGGAATGAAACAAATATTGAAGCAATGCGCGAAAAGGCAATATATGTAGTACAGGTAATGGGAGATCGTCTGACAAAACTAGGAGGGCGTTGGGAAATGGTCAATCGAGTTAATATCTATACCAATCATAGCATCAGCCANCTGGCAGAAGATCTTGTGTTGCCCAATGTTAATCAACTACACGGGCTGAACTGGTACCAATCTCGACCACCTGTGATTGGTATAGAGTACGAAATGGATCTTCGTGGGGTAAATCGAGAACAACACCTTGATTTGCGCGGTCTATAACTCCTTAGCTGTTCCAATCGATTTGATTTAGTATATTTGCTCGCCTATCCAAACATCAGTTGGGTAGATAACTTCTCCATTCTTGCTATGTCGACCTATAGTTTAAATTGCCACATAATGGCAATGTTAGTAATTAGGTGTCTTCCAGATATCTTTGTATCCTCTTTCCGTCGTTGTATTAGCTGCGGTCATTGTATTTCCTGTACACTTTAAAACCAAGGTTGTGATCTTTTGAACTATCGAATTTATTCCGCATAAATATAGAGTATAGGAAACTTCAACGAACAAGTCAGCCAGCAAAGTTGGCGTCTCTGCGCAAAGGCGTGAATTATTCTCGCAGAGGGNTTTTTCAACCAAGTGATCGTCATCCTCTTCTTTTCCGGTTACTGCAGACATCCTATATACTCAATGTTCTAGCACCATTTCGAAAGCCCGACGCCAGTCGGCACCACCATTACGATTAGCAAACGGGGATGCGGGACTCGGGTGCGGGACCCAGCCAAGCTCTAGGTTCTTAAAGAGAGCATCCACCTGTCGCTGAGCGTACCGGCCTATACCGATAACTCGTTTGATACTCATAGCATCAACGACCGCCAACAGATGATCGTTGCAGATTGATCCCAGACATTGTGTTGCTGGGCCAGTTAGTTTGTCTGGTGTAATGTTCTTCCCCGATTGATTGAACATCCAAAGTGGGCAGTGGTTGACAATATAGATCGTTTGGCTGATTAGATTCGCCGAACCATATCGCTGAGCTAGGGAAGACCAAATCCGACGGCCGCTGATCTCTGGTTTGGGGCATTTCAGACCTAACACTGGTCGTTTGGGATGTAGTGGATTTGGTTGATGAACTTCAAGATTTGTAATTTCGAGCAAATCTCGTACTTGTTCAGGACAACCAAAGGGTACGCCAGTGTTACCCATACCATGACCGGGATTCATGCCGACTAATAGCGTGGGCGCCCCATTTCCAGAGAACCGACGGATCCATTCGGCATGAGGCGCCCACGCATATTCCAGTGGGTTGTAAATCCAATCAATTTTCTTGCATTCTCTGAGAAGTGAAGGTATTAGTTCAGAAGACGCATCCCGTAGTTGCTCGGCTGCATTCATCACTGCTAGAACACTGCGCATGTTTACTTGCTGCTTGGCCAAAGGGAATAATTGTGAATTATCTTTTATCGTCATTAATTAACGTTGCAATTTGAGTTTTTCTTGTGGTTTAAGTAGATTTCATACAAATGTGCGGTCAAATGAACACCACCACTAATATCCGCGGGGATATTTATAGGTTATTCTACTCGCCTGATAGTGTTACCATCCTGAACAGAATCGTAAAGTTTCCTGAATGCTTCGCTACCGTCGTCGGAAACCACATCAAAGTTGGAACCGGATTCACAGGTAGGCATAGCGTCCTCAGGATAAACGGAGTGGAGTTCCTGTTTGCTACAACCGTAATATGTGACCTCACCATTAAAGCGAGAATAACGATAAACATGGCGAGGTGGATCAACGAAGGCGTAATCCACTTTATATTTCTCCATTGCTGCTTGATCGACATCCACACCGATGCCTGGCGTCTCCGGCACGCGGTGGAAACCTCCACGGAGTTCAATTTGCTCTGTGATAAGCTGACTCGCCCAGATATTCATGCAGGTGATAGCTGGCCACTTGGCTTGCGTGCACACAGCCCCTAGATGCGCAGCCCATGTTGTGGTAATACCAGTACCGACAAGTTGCAACCAGAAAGGTTTGTTCGCCTCCTCACAGACAGTCGCTTGTTTCAACAAACGATACGCACCTGCACAAATCACAAAACCGTCGGCGACGTCCTCATGTAGTGTGGTTAGGATAGGTGGAGAGCCGTAATGCATGGCTATGGGACGATTGATCCGCTGACGGATCTGTTTATTGCCCGCAACGTCGCCTTGTGGGATGGGAGTTTCAATCATCGCTACTTGTTTGTACCTCTCCAGAGTTTTGAGAAAATCTACTGCGTTAGCAGCATTAGCAAGCGTTGAATTGAAATCAAGGTCTAGTTTGAACTGTGGAGGCGTATCCTCAATAATCGCTTGGATCGCTGCATGCAAGTCGTACCATGTCCGCGCTTTCAGCTTAGAGGACATGTAGCCCTGGGCAACCGCATCTTTGCACTGTTGCGCCCAATCTGTTGGAGACATATCCATCCCCCACCAGGAAAGAGGACACCAATCCCTAATCTTAGTTCCTAATAGACGGTAGGCGGGAATATTTAAGGTTTTTCCGATTGCGTCGAAGAGAGCAATTTGCACGCCCGCCCCCAAACCATCTTCCCAGAGGAGACCACCTGCGTCCCCCCCCACAACTCGATCTGCAATGTCATTAGGAACTGTTGCCCATGTGTAGTTGGGGATTGTCTCCCCCCAACCGGTCACACCGTTGTCGAGCGTGATTTTGCAAATCTGGACGATGCGCCAATGAGGTAGCCAATACTGCATGTGCTCATTGGTATGTGGAGTGAAGGGAACGTCCAAGTAAGTTAATTCAATGTCAGTAATTTTCACCGTCACATCCTTTCTAACACGACGAATAGCCGGGCCAATACAATAGCTACTTAGCTATACTGAAAATGGACAAATTAAGATTATGGTTCAACATGTCAGAAACACCCATGCTAAGTATAATCCATTCTATCACGATTGGCATATCAGGGTAAAGTGGTGAGGCACTAGAAGGAATTGGTTCTGACGAGAAGCACCAAGATCAAAAAAACAATACAAATATTTAATTATGGTATTGTTTGAACGATTAAATTCTGTATTAAAAAGGTAGGCGGAAACAGTGCCAATTAGCAGATAAAAGATGACACGAATAACAATGGGTTTGGTGACCAGCACATTTTTCGCATCGACCCCGAAGGTTGAATTCAGCGGGGTATTTCCCAGTTTGGAACAGCTCGTGAAAAATGATTCAAGCTCTGCAAATATAAATATCAGATATATACCATTGTTGGAATTTGAGATTTCGCCACAGATTGATGCTGAACTTTCAGGAGATTTTTTCACCTTTATTGGTTCAAATAATATGAACAATATAGCGGAAAGCCTATAAATAAACCCGTATCGTGCTTGGATTCGTTACACTACAACCCGCTGCGAAGTCCGGATGGAACTGCAGAAAATTAATTTTGGTCCAGCGAGAATATTGCGTTCACTCCTGTTCAACTGGAAATTGAATTCCGAAATCGTCTACAACAGTAACTCATTTTTGATAATGTTGCGCCTCTGGCGTATTGTAAACATAAAGATTAAAAAATCAAAAGGACCTATTGTGGGTTTCTTCCCAGTCAAGAAAACGGTGTCGTGTTTCTTCAATTGTTAATGGTAGGTTGGCCAGAGTGTCTTTTAGAAACGCGCGGCAAGATGTTTCGTAATCCAAATCCCTGAGCGTGTTTTCGAGAAGACCTTTATCACAAGTGTATACTAATTTGTGTGTTTCAACCCCATCGGAATAGTAGATTTCATTGGTAATTCGCCTTGCAGATGGATTGTTGATGCGCCGAGTCGAACGGTCTTCACCTTCAACGCGTAGAAAAATGAAGAGATTAATAGAACGAAATTGGATCAATGGGACATCGTTGCTTTCGCATATTTGACCGTGTGCTTCATCAAGATCATCGACGTGCATGTTTCCAACTAACATATGACCTTGTTCTGACAAATTGAAGAATTCGCGGAGATCCTGTCCCCAAAGGTAACCCGGTGGGCGATGATCGCTGAGTTCGTGTGATATGATGCAATGTGGAAAAGTATATGTGTTGGCAATCTTTTCTGGTAGTGCAATTCCAAAAGGGAGTTTACTGGGGGCCAAACTAAGTAAAGATCTCATGGTCGTAGTCTTTCCCACACCACCGGGGCCAGCACCAACTATAAATGAAGCCCCACGTGAAACGTGAGACATCAGCCAAGCTGCTAATTCAAGATCAAATGTACCTCGGTCGATCAGATCTGAAAAAGAGAGAGGTCTTTCTCCCTCTCTGGAGCGACTTAATTCATTCAAAATGCGCATGTTATTCCTATTGAATGTTTCATGGAAATCTAGATTTTGTTTCATGTCTATCATACTCACCTTTCTGTAACAGGCACTTAGTTTTACTGTACACATCAATGTTTAATTGCTGTGATGTTTACTGAAACTAATGTTTTATCACATCCCCTTTTTGTATCTGACACAACCAATCCTGGTGTCTTCATCGTAATTTCATACATTCTTGATTTGGCCATTTAACATCACTGTAAAACCGGTTGGCTCCAGGTCAAGTTCCTGACAAACTGATAGCTTCACCGAATGCAATTATATTACAGTGCCTTCGCATGAGTGTATTCCATCACTCCCTGCTCCAAAATCCCATGTTTGATGCTCTTGTTGCCCGCTTGTGCCGCAGCAAGTAGCTGTCGTGATATGGCAAAAACGCCCTCGGGTGCACACTTTTTCTTTAGAGTTTCCCTTCGCCGCCCCCAAGTACTCATCCTAAGCATCATCATCCAAGGTCGCTCATACTCTACCGCAAACAACAACTCATTGACAAGACGCTTTCCATCATCCAAGCCGCAAGCCTGTAGATACCCACGTGCAAAACCAAGTCTGAAGTCTAGAGGTGGATATTCAGGACGTTGGTGGTTCATTTGCACCTCGCTGAAAAACCACGCGATGTCCTCGACAGCGATCCCAATGCGACAAAGTTCCAGATCAATGATATGGAACTTTGGTCTGCCTTGTTTTCCCTTGGGCTTGGTCATCAACACGTTAAGCCAGTGAAAGTCACCGTGAACTAAGACCAACCGCGAACCTGGGTTCCCCAGGAGAGGAGGGCGCGTCCGTAGAGCGTCGAACTCGATCAAAACGTTCTCCAACTCCTGATCCTGTTCACACAGTCCCGGTAATACTTTATCAAACTCCCAAGGAGTGTAGCAGATGGGGCCAACTCGTATCGCCTTGTCAGCGTATACCGGAAGCTGGTGCATCCGGCCGAGCAATGCCCCGATTGCCACCGCATGCTCGGCATCATCTATAATCGTATCAAAGTTGTCAAGCAAAGGGACCATGTCCTCGACCCACTCCTGAATCATAGCCTGCCCATCAGAAGCCAGTACAGTAGGGCCAAGTCCCGCTTCGCCAACGGCGTGGGTATACTGCACCAGTGTGGATGGTGGGATGTAAGGTCCATCCGCAATCCTACTTATCCATCCTTCATTCAAAAGCCTGACAAAATAATCACCATTGCCTTCCACACTGGCCTTGAAGGTAGCTCTGTTGCAACCAAATTGGGTAGGAGATACGATGACATCGACGCCCTTGGAACAATTGGTGAGAAGGCGAACACAGGCGTCCTTGATGGCCAAGCTCTTGGATTCGTCAACCTTTTCAACTATTTCACTATTTCGCTTTCCTGACATTGACTCTCTCAATCACCCTGTCATTGCGTAGGATTCGTCATTTACATTTATTTGGTACAGATGTCGAATCGAAATGGCCATAACATGTTGTATTAGAGGATCGGTTTAAACCACATAGATAAGTTGTCGCTTAACAATATGATTAGCCTAAGCATTCTATCACAATTGCGGTTTTGGGTAAAGTGGTGGGGTGCTGTTAGCAATGGTTCTGACGAATCATGCTAGTACGTTCTGAATGAAGGGATGTAATGCGGTGCTACGCTGTCTTAGAAGTTGTTCTGTGGCGCTGGCTATCCAACTTATTGTATCACTGTGGCGTATAGTGGCTCGTATATGGAGTATCAGGGTGCTGCCTCAACCATCACGGAAGCAACTGCGCCTGCAATGATCAAATAACCCTCTTTATAAAACCCTGCTTTTGTGATTTGGTCAATTTCATCTCGTTTTCCCTAAGGCGTCCAAAGACCCCACTTATCTGTCTTTGGCCATTTTGTTTGACAGCTTTTNCACGAACACATATACCGCANCATCCACCGAGGNGTATTTCCCACATTTGCTGTGCCAATATGACCNAAACAATAGGTAAAAAANAGCACATCTCCTCGNCGTGGTGTNAACTCGACCGCCTCTCCNAAGTCCANGGTAGGAAGATCTCGATTTAACGAGATAATATATTCGTATTNTTNAACATCAGATTTCGCAAGTTCCATAATCTTACGATGAGATCCTGGAAACACCGCTGTTCCACCACCTTTGTGATCGATGTCGTTGAGAAAAACCAGACTTGCAATACGATATGGTCCTGGAAATGTCCTATGCATATGCTCTTTGGGCAAGCCATCGATATGTGCTTTCGGCAAAGACCACTGAGTCTCAATCGGCACTTTGTTTTGCATATGGGCGGACTCTGGTGGATGCACAGACTCTTCACCCAACAGGTCGGCCGTCGCTTTCAAATACTCAGACGTCACACAGGACATAATATCGGGATCTTGAATGCCATTTAAAACAGACAACCCACTCATAGGCTGAAATTGAGCAGCAAGATCAGGTTTATGTTCCCAGGTCGCAGGGTCACTTGGATCCATCTCCATAAGTCGCCACATCACTTTTTCTGCTCGCTCTGAAATATCATCAGGAATCAATCCTGAGGTCAGCAAGTAGCCCTCCGTTTCAAACTGTAAATGCTGTTCTTGTGTCAAGACACCCATCGCAAACCACTCCCCCGCTCTTCCTGAATTATCAACCCGAAATGGATGGTTCGGCTCTTTTTGTTCGTCATATAACCTCTGGTGAGCCTAGTTATTAGATGACATACACCTTAATTGTCCAATCAAATCCCTTAGTTGGTTTTTAAATAACCCCATTTGACCGCTAATTTGCTGCTAGCATCTACGGATAGGATGTCTTTGGCTTCCATCACGGTGACTACTTCTGTTGGTGTTAAAGCACGGTTGTAGACTGCCAG
The DNA here is from genome assembly GCA_002697225.1 of Candidatus Poribacteria bacterium. Next base: position 2,435 of record NZUQ01000080.1, on the reverse strand, counting down.
TTCGTCCAACTTTCCTTGGTACAAATTAGCACCATCGTTGGTGTCTGGTCGGCCACCGATTTCGATATTATTGTCGTTCCAGACCATTACGGGGCCTTTCTTGTCCACAGGGTTCTTTCCTTCTAGCTTGCCGTTAACGTAAATGCGAACCTCTTTGCCGTCAAAGGTTCCTACCACATGATACCAGGTATTTGCTTTCAATCCTAACTTAGGCAGTGAAATTGTTGTATCAGGATCTCCGCCAGCAAAGGGCCCCATATTCTTTTGTCCAGAGTTAATATACCAATATATGCCCTGTCCACTGCCTAGACCAAATTCCACATTGTCGTCGCTTTTACCAGATTTATCGTAGAAAATATTGCCATAGACATGCCCACCACCAAGAGCAATGTTGGAGATTTTGAATGGAAATATCCACACGGCAACGGTCAAATGTTCGACGTACAGATCGTCTTGCTTCCCTAACACAGGGTCTTCAATCAACGCAGGACCACCCTTAAATTCAATGGCCCCTCCAACCTTTCCTTTGGCGGTGAACTTCGCGCTCTTGTGCAACTTAGCTTCAAATTTGTTAGGCCCGACATCTTTAGCCACTCCACCTTGTTCTTCGTTAAATGGCATGTAGAAATGTAACCCTTTGGTTACTTGAGCCATTGTGACAAACGAACTTAAACAGGCGACCAAAAGACTAGCAATAAGTATTTGGGTCTTCATTGGTTTTCTCCTTTTCTATTGATGTCATCTACACTGGTTCCAATCCAACAATCAAACTCAATTCAACCATTTGCCATCGCTGAAAAAGCGGTAGGCTCCCCTAGACCCTCTACAGATTGAGATGCTTAGTGAACTCTACACTTTAGCGTGAATTCAACTCTCAAGGGACTAGCTTAGGCATTTTATCACGATTGCCGCATAGGATAAAGCGGTGGGTTAGTTTGAGTCTGTGATGCAGGGAAATGAACCCACCCACACCAGCCTAAAGTCTAGTCCAGACCAGCATGGATGGGTTGTGGAGCTTTGGATTCTCGTTGGAGAGTATTGCCAAGTTGAAATATAGGCGTAAACTGCAGATGCCAGGGTTGTTGTCTTTTCATACAATGTGTTATCTTAGAAGCATAGTAGCAAAATCCATTATTGAGAACTATGTTGCCAGTACTATAGGCTCTTAATGTAGAAGCTAAGAATAAATTGGCTATTTCATGAGCACTGTCTAGCGGTCACACCCCGCTGACTAAGGTTGGCGGAGAGCTGTTTTCGTAAATTCGTGGCAACAGCGAGTGGAAGATAGTAATACACTTTGGCATGTATAGATAAAATCAACCAAATGAGGAGAAAGCAAATGGCAGTGTATAGAATTACTCGCTTCGTAGGCCCAAACATGGATAAGGCAATAAAGATCGGTGAAACGGTTCGTGAACTGATCTCAAGCGCTGGAGCAGACTTTGTAGACGTCGCTTCCGACGGAGAAGGAAACGGCATGGTTATAGCCCGGTATCCTGATCAGGAAACAATGGAGAATGCAACCCCAATAGCACAACAGGCGTTTGGCAAGATGATTGAAGGAGGGGCTGTTGATGGCAGCAGTATTCGCCCTTGGACAGGCAATGTAATCATGTCATTTTAACACCAAGAGAAACGAAAAAGCCTATCGAGTGGTCGTATACTGGCAGGCTTTTTTTATTGCCTTTATTGCTCGTCCTGATAATGACCGATAATTAAACTTAACGTTGTATCAAAATGATGTATTGAATAAAATGGTGGAGTGCGAGGTCACGCCGTTTTGAAAGCTTGTCTCTTGCACTGAAAAATTATCCGATGTATTGTGTGTACCACCGTGGCCTATATTGATAATCTTGGGCCAGCAGGTCGAGGTCGTAATCGACCCGATGGTACTGAATCTGCCCGTCCTCGATCACTATACACTGGGCACGGTAGTCGCCGTCACGGGGTTGACCAATAGTGCCGGGATTAGCAACCAACTTGCCGTCAATTTCCAGTTGCATGGCCATGTGAGTGTGCCCGGCCAGAATTCGGTCTTNGTCTGGATACTGCAGATTTTGCCGGTTTTCAGCTTCNTCAGTGTAAGGNTNNAATCGACCCGTCAAATGATNACTAGNTGAACCGTGAACCAAACANTNGGAGNTANCNTNTNACCTATAACCTAGTTATGCAACATATACTAAGAGGAATAAAATAAATATGACCATAGCAATACCACTTGTTGTACATGAAAGCTTAGAACAGCAAATCGAGGCGATGGAAAGGGACGGTTTCGTATACCTGCCTGACATCCTCAACCCCGACGAAGTAGCCGAACTCCGCCAGCTTTCGGTGCAGTTGGAACCGTCAGCTGAGGCACTAGATACCGATCTGACGTTGGAAAGAGACGGCCACTTTCAGCGTTGCATAAACGCCGCCTTCAACCGTGATCCGCT
>NZUQ01000079.1 GCA_002697225.1 Candidatus Poribacteria bacterium | reverse complement strand
GATGAATGTGCCATCACCGTTGTTTTGGTAAAGTACGTCAATCTCGCCATCATAAAAGATTGGATTTCGGTATCCATTACTGCCTGTGTTTGCCATTACCTGATCTTTTGGCACATAGTTAGCTACATACAGGTCAAGGTCGCCGTCCAAATCAAAATCGGCAAAAGCACAACCAGTTCCGCAACCTGGGTGTCCTACACCAGCTTTTTCCGTTACATCTTTGAAAGTCCCATCCCCATTGTTGTGATACAGTACATTTTTTCCNTAATTGGTAACGTANAAATCNGCNGTGCCNTTGTTATCNTAATCNCCGANNGTAACACCAATNCCNTATCCNAAATCACCTGTTCCTGATGATTNNGTTGNNTCGGTAAAAGTNCCATCNCCGTTATTNCGATACAANACNTTTTTNGCTTGNCTGATNNCGNTGTAACACTTGACCGCTATTGACAANATANATATCGANCCATCCNTCGTNATTATAATCAAAAGTAGCGACTCCNGACCCCAATGTTTCTACGATGAAATAGCGTTGCGATTTACCACTCGCATGTTTGAAATTGATACCAGCCTCTCTCGTTACATCAACAAACACTGGCCGTTTTGCCGAGATGCCCTTTGTAACAAGCAAAATCGAGAAAANTCCTATCAACAGAAAACGTAACGTCTTAATTAATCGCCAAATATCTTCATTTCTCATTTCTTGGTTTGGCCATGAGTTTTACTTGATCACAATATTCTTCAGAAAGGTGNGGAGGGTTCAAATATGAAGTGTAGGAGTAAATAAAATATGCCTTGATATTTTTGCTAGTATATATCAGAACTAGTTTTTCATTGTTTGTTCACAATGTGATGGCGGTGTAGGTGTCAAAAATATGCAAGGTCAGTTTCCCTCAGTAATTGTAACGATTTGGTTACAGGGGGGGTTTTTAATTCGCTGGGTTATTCCACTAGGCCAACGAATCTCAAGTTGATCGATTTTTTTATGGTCACCTATTCCAAAAAGTAGCCGTTGGTCACTGTCTGAAGCATAACCGTTCCCGCTTTTCATTTCGGCTGTTTGTATAGTTTTTCCAGCTGTGACCCGAACTTTAGCACCAATGCCATCTCGATTGCTACGAGTTCCAACCAATTTAATATGAAACCAGTTATTTGAATGGTCTCCCTCGTTTCTTAACAGTATCACTCGTTGATTAGAATTGACGATAAAAATGTCTGTGTATCCATCATTATTGTAGTCGCCACTAATTGAAGATCGTCCAACAAATGCCTGTGAGAAGTATTCTCCTGCGTTTGTAGAAACCTGCTTGTAGTTACCGTCTCTGGTGTTACGAAATAATTGATCCCTCTGTGCGTAGGTTTCTGAATCTGATAGGCTTTCAATAGCCGCTTGCGGATGTCCGTTTGCTATAAAAATATCTAGATAACCATCGTTGTCATAGTCAAGGAATAGTGGGCTAAACCCAACAAACTGAAATGTTGGTTCGCTTAAGCCAATAGCTGATGTTTCCTCAATAAATATTCCATCCTGGTTATTGCTATATAGCGTTACTGTTTCCGAGTTTGCAACGAGGATATCTAGCCAACCATCCCTATTATAGTCGCCAGCATCTACTCCCATTGATCCTTCGGCAATACCGTTTGCGTCATAACCTGTACCGTTAAACAAACTTTCGTCAGTAAAAGTGTTATTTCCATTATTATGGTAAAAGAAGTTTCGGTTAGTATCATTTGCAACATAGATATCAGGCCATCCATCGTTATCGAAATCACAGGCGACCACTCCCATCCCTCTGCCTTCAACAGGATTGATAACACCAGCCTTTTCCGCAATGTTAGTAAAAGTATTATCTCCGTTATTATGGTATAGGGTATCCGCTGTTCCTTCATAAGTACGAGGATGTCCGTAAACAATCAAGCCATTGTTCGTGACTGGAGACATTGACAAATTATAGTTGAGGTAATTTGCTACAAAAATATCTAAGTGTCCGTCCAAGTCAAAGTCTAGAAAGGCCACAGCGGCTCCCCAAAGGCGATTATCGATACCAGCCAATCCCGTTACATTTGTGAAGGTTCCATCCCCATTGTTATGATATAAAACATCTTCTCCATAATTTGCAACGTATAGATCTTGATAGCCATCGTTATCGTAGTCTGCTGCTGCTGCTGCCATTCCGTAACCAATATCTCCTGTTTTCGATGCTGCTGTCACATCTGTAAAGTGTCCGCAGCCATCATTACGATATAATATATTGCTTGCTGTCTGTTTGTTGGCTGAACTGGGTACATATCCACTGTTGACAATATAGAGATCTAGGTTGCCATCATTATCAAAATCAAAGAATACTGTTCCTGATCCCATAGTTTCAATGATGTGACGGTGTTCTGTTTTGCCATTTACATGTTTAAAATGTATACCGACTTTCTTTGTGACGTCTACGAAAATTGGTATACTGGAATGGTCAGCGGAAACTTTTATTATATTCAGTAGAAGGATAACGATGGATAGGTGGATCTGAGCGATTTTAGAGTGCAATTTTGTTGCCACAAATGAGAATAGATTATAAGTTTTAGAGTTGACAGGAATGTCAGTTATTGATTTCGATTGTTCAATGCAGCTTGGCCATGTTTAGTTCTTGGAGGTGNANCCCCACGTAGTAGTGACTCAAGACAGCATCAAGCTCCTAGCATAAAGCAACTTTGGGTAGTTACATTGGGTGTTAGCGGTGGATTGGAAGGTCGAAAAATCTATAGGCGGATACTACGGACTTGCGACTTTTTCTTCATCTTTCAGCTCTGTTTTAGAGTTGGATCTTTTAAAGGTCCTTCAAAAAATCTAGCGAATCAGCTTCTGCTTCCGGTCCTTTTGTTTCAGTTCTCTGCGTTAATATTTCATTTAGGAATGTGGCCAACCCACTATTTTTATCTAGGCTTTCCTGCTGTTCCTCCAAGATCCGAATTGAGGTCTCATCACCTATTTGGGCAATCGCATCAACTAGGGTTAGTTTTGTCGTTTCATTGTTCTCATTTTTTAAGAAGGCAATTAATGCTTGACGTGCTTGGGAGCCACCAATGTTTCCGAGTGACGAAGCTGTAATATCTCTTATACCTGAATCACCATTGCCAAATGACACAATAAGTGGTTCAACTGCAGNCGAACCAATCTGGCTCAAGGTTGAACCTGCTTTAAAACGAATACCCGATGTTTCTTGGTTGTCTTCTAGGACAGCAATTAAATCACCTATAACTGATTCAGGCTGTAAGTTTCCCAAAATTGAGAGACAGGAACGGCGGATTTCCTGATTGGGTTCAATTTCCCTCTTGATATATTTTTTCGCCAATTCCGTGATTTTTGTATTACTAATCTTTTGGTATAGGGTTGCTGATCGACGACGGAATTCCGTGCCTACAGGGTCCTTAAGTATGGCTTGATTCGTCTGGAGATCTACAGCAAGCAAGCCAAGTATCTCTGCTCGTTGAAGTGCCTCGGAGTTCAGTTCCTCAGTTGATAGTTGGTCCGCTTTCTTTTGCTGGAACTGTTGGAATAAGTCGTTTAATTGACTTAAAGCTACGAGACGTTCTAAACCTTTTGCTGCGGGTTCCCTTAAAGACAGATCGGTACCTTCAAGGAATCTAATCATTGTCTCAACTGCACTCGCGTCAGCGATGCTAGCCAATGCGTTTATAGCTGCGATTTTGACACCTATGAGTTCCTTGGTTCGAAACGAGATCTTAGCCTTTGATCTCGAAAANTCCTTGATAGCTTTCTGGTAATCTTTGATTGTACGGATATTTTTCGCATCAATTACTGTTAGTACTTGGTCTCCTTCCTTAAGANCTGCGTTATTAGCTAATGNCCCACTTTTAATTTTCTTGATGCGGTTGTTGTCGTCAACACTAATACCTACATCATCACCTTTTCGGCGCACCGAAAATCTTTGTCGACGTCGCTTTTGGTTGTTGTTAGTAAATTCAAGGGTAAAGCTATTTCCGTCTCTCATTGCACTCTCAACCGCCTGATTGAAGTCGGAGGAAGTGTTAATTGTTCGTTCACCAATTACGTGTGAGATGAGTTCCCCTNCCTTAAGTTNTGNTTGATTGCTTGTTTTACCAGCATGTATATTTTTAATTACCACACCAGTGGTTGACCAACGATNGTCTAGGTCTCCGTCAAGTTGTTGAACTGTTAAGCCAAGNGTGGTATCAACATACTCATTATCTGCGCAGCCAGCAAAGCANAATAATATTGAACAGCANACAAAAATAATTAAACNAGATCTTTTTTTAGCGTCCATTGAANCTCCTTAAAAAAACTAATAACTAACGGCGACTTCTCGACCACCTTGTTCATTGAGAACGTTTAGTAGTGGGGCAATGGCGCGTTCANCNCCCAATTTCTCCAGCGCTTGGATTGCATCGACGCGCATTGAGGATCCTTTGTTTTGGATGATTCCCACTAATTCCCCAACCGCTTGTCCTCCAATTTTTCCCAGTGCTTCAACTGCTAAGCGGCGAACTTCAGGACCCTCTCTCCGNTTTTTTCGCTTTTCTGATCCGGAGTTGATGGTTTTAACTAATTTTTCAATTGCGATTTCATTCCCAATTTCTCCTAGTGATTTCACGACATTTAATCGTGTTTCTTTACGTTTATGGTCTAGGAGTTCCATCAAGATTTTTACTGTTTCCTGCGTGAATCTAGGGTCCTTGCCAATGGCTGTATAGATGGTGCGAGCATCTTCGCGATCTCTATTATCCTTGGACGTTATTGCTTTTTTTATTGCTTTAAATAATTTCTGTCGGTTACCGTATTCGTGGACCTTTTTCAGCGCATGCCGAGCTGCATCTTGAATGTTGGGATCTTGTGATCTTAGAGTTTCAAAAATGAGAATTTCCAGGTATTCCTTGGGTGAATTACTGTAGGCCTTGTACATATGATCACCCCTCTCACTGATAGAGGCGGCATTATAAGCCTCAGTCTCTTTATCTGCATCATAAAAATCTTGAGAATCATAGAACCCGAGTAAATAATTAGCTTCTGCACTATCTCTTGTATTGTTCTGAATTGCCCCAACTGCCAGTTTGAATTTTTCAACTGCTCGTTCTTCTTTTCGACGTTTGTCTGATTTTATTAGTTCCTTTCCTTTTGAAAGATCTGTGTTTTGACTGGTGCAGCCGCTTCCAAAGAAAACGAGCGAGCTTACAGTAATGCCCCAAAGAAAAGTGTTCACTATAGCCTTCATAAAAAATATCAACTCCAAGTTATCTTAATGTGTCACTTTACTTATGTATGTTCGGGGAAAACGTAGCCCCGAATTACAGTAGTTCCTGCTGTGCGTTTAAATCTTCTGAGATGGTTTCTGGTTCTTCGGTGTTTACTTCTTCTGAACTATTATTCCCTAGGCTTAATTCACCGTCATCTTCATCGGTGGCAAGCTCGTCTTCCAACACATCAGGTACTTCGTTAGACCCTCCAACTGTAATTGATTTTTGCAGTATTATTGTGGGCCGTTCTTCAAACCCCCAATTCCTGTAGGCATCGATAATTGCGACGTCAGATTTCATAACTTCAATTTCGAGGGTTTCAATCTCGTTTTCACTGGCTGTTTTTACTGCCGACTCAATCAATTTTGCTGAAACTCCGAAGGCACGAAATGGTGCTGAGACATACAACCCACCAACGTTAGCAACAGTAGATTGTGCAGTTGCACGTTCAATTCGTACTTGTCCAATTGCGTGGCCTCCAGCATCTGCAATAATTCGAAACACTTCACCTTTCTCGATTCTGTCGAGATCTTGGCTTATTTCCTCTTTTATTTCATCAATTGTTTTGTTGGAAAAACAATATGTTTGCAAATCTTGGACATCGTCGTCCTTCATTGGACGAAACTCCAATTTTGCGCTGAATTCAAATGCTTGATCAGCCATCACCATNCTCCATTTATATTTTCAGTTTAAAAAAGATTTGGTAAGTATTACTGGTCAGAAAAGACTTTCAATTACCATGATACTTATTGTCCAATACGCAGTTGACGTTCTGCGTCAACTACGTCTCGATTGATTTTGTCAATGCTACGACTTAATTTATCACCAAGAGATGGTCTCTCAACNGTNGCGCGTCGGATTTGNCGCAAAAGATCTACNACAAGTCGGAAGGATCGAACAAAATCACCATCTGCGAGATCCGCATATTGTGGTAGATCTTCAAAGTTGCAACCTTGACTCCATTCTAGCATCGCAGAACTTAAAATCAGTTCTAACTTTGGTGTTGGCTCAATAGTATCGAAATTTCTTTCCACCAGACGAACTCGATCTATTATCTTGTCCGCATTTTTCAGCATATTGCGTAACATTTTTTGATGGAGTTTAACGTGGCGAAACGAATCCTTCCGAGGTTCGCAGACAATTGCCATCATTAACACATTGATCTCATTTTCGTTAAGGGAGTCCAAGATTCCATTGAAAAGCAATTCGGTAGTCTGTGTTTCGTATCCGTAGATCTGTGAGGCAATTTCACCTCTAGGTAAAAGCTTGAAATTATCAACGTAATCTAACTTCTGTAAAATCTCGAGACGGAATTCGATTTGCCGCTGCTGATAGTGTTCAACGTAATTCCTCTCTTTTTTGAGATGCTGGAGGAGGTCATGTTGTTTTTGAATACAATGGTAAAGTTGATTACATGAATTAAGCTGGTTGCATGAATCACATAGATTGCCTTGCTTTTTTTGCTGAACTCTTTGTTTTTCCCGATTAATGCTGTTGAATTGGCTACGCCAGTTTTTTTTATGTTTTTGGCCGCGCTTTTGCTTGTGCAGATTTCGGCGTTCGGATTTCAGGCGCCGTTCTTCCTCCGTGATCCATTCCAATAGTTGATTGTAACTGGCTATTTGAGCATGTGGATCAATCTCTTGGTGGATACAGGTTGGTTCCGGGAGATTGCGTAATTTGCTAGCAGCTTGTTTCTGTTTGAAATCAATTGAGTGGATTCGAGTTACATTCTGAAAATTGCTAAGACTTTGCGTACAAACATCATAAATTAAGTCTCCATACTCGTTACATAAATTCAAAAGGCTAGAGTAAGATAAGTTGAATTGACTCTCAAGTGGTTCAATTCGATCAGATGTTGTAAGGCTAACTTGATTGGCATCGGCAAACTTCGGATTGACTTTGGCATAAACAAACCCGATTTCATCAATGCCTCGCCTCCCTGCACGGCCGGACATCTGGTGATATTCACGTGCTTTGAGATATCGAGACGAAACTCCATCATACTTCTCGAGACTGTCGAAAACAACCGAACATGCTGGCATGTTAATTCCTACAGCAAAGGTTTCAGTTGTAAATAACAGTTGGATTAACCCCAACGTAAACAGTCTTTCTACCACTTCTTTCAGCGTAGGCAACATGCCAGCGTGATGATATGCAATTCCTCTGGAAATCAAAAACCGGAACTGTTTGACATTTCTATCGTCTAGGATAGCAAATCTCTTGCACAGCGCGTCAAAATGATCAAGGATCTGACGTTGTTGCTCTTTTGGCAGTAAGCTTTCACTTTTAGCGTAATATTCGGCGTTCTTTTTACAAAGTTTCCGGCTAAAGCAGAAATACAAACAAGGGAGTTGTCTTTCCCTTTGGATATGAGATATCAGTTCTGTTCTGTGAATGTTGGGGAAATCTTTAGCCACAAGACTGCTGAACTCCTTACGTGCAAAATCCCGTGGGTCAGCGTAATTTTCCTGCACATTCTGTAGGTCAGAGCAAGTTCCAACACCATAATCTTTCAGGTAGAGGAAATGTTTTAGTGGAACGGGACGTTGATGTTCCTCGATGATTTTAATTGGTATGTCGCGTACGTCACGCATCCAATCGGCGAACTGAGTGATATTTGGGATTGTGGCACTAAGACANATGAATTTGATGTGCTGTGGNGCAAAGATNATACTCTCTTCCCAAACTGTACCNCGCTCTATGTCATTGATGTANTGGATTTCATCAAAAATGACATACCCAACATCATCAAGNCGGTTGATATTGTCAAAGATCGTGTTCCTAAAAACTTCTGTTGTCATGATCAGTATCTGAGCGTACTGATTCAGTACAACATCACCGGTTACAATTCCAACCTGGTCTCCATACTGTGCGATCAAATCCCGATATTTCTGGTTGCTTAATGCTTTAACCGGTGCGGTATAGATCACTCTGTTACTATTTTGAATACATTTCTCAATAGCGTATTCAGCAATAATTGTCTTTCCCGCACCTGTTGGTGCAGCAACCAAGACTGAGTGTTCTTGGTCAATACCTTCGATTGCTTGCTCTTGGAAGGTATCGAGCGTCAAGTTTTTATAATCCATCAAACCCTCTGTTGGGAAGGAGAACACNTGCCTGATTATAACTGGTACTCATTTTTTTGTCAATCGCGATTTTTTTCTTTTAGAGCGCNNTATCTCTGGTTAAAATTGAAAAAAATAGTTAAAATATACCCTTGACAATTTNAGGTTTTTTTGCAATTGTATNAGTTGGATTTTACTTTTGTTATTTAGCTATNCNATTATATTATGGANCGATAGCCAATGTTTATGATACTGAAAGCATCATTAGCAGGAGAATAATGTATGAATGCGCCTTCCAATAATGGTTCTGAATCGGACCCCCCACTTATAGACCAGATACCTTTAGAATTANAGCCCAGAATCAAAGAATTTTTGGGCAGCGGAGAGGAAATTAAAGTTGCTGTTTCAACCGACCTGCTTGAAAATGGAAATTATGGTCAAGATTGGCTCATTGCCACTGTTGACCAGCTGATTATGGCTCGGCTGAATGGGATGCCAGAGCATGATCTACATGCTATACCCCTTAAGGATATTGAGACTTTAGATATCCAAACTTTCCATGGTAACAATGTGATGAAAGTTAGAACTCATGATCGTGGTATTGAAGTGGCGAGGTATTCAAAAACAGCCGCGGAAAAGTTTTTCGATGCCAAATCTGAGATCGATTTTCTGGTTCGACAAACTCAACCGAAAGATTCGGATGAAACCGAAGGGAAAAAGCGTTCAAAGTCATCCCACGCCAGACGAAAAAAGACAAAATGTGATCAATGTGGTAGAGCAATTCCACATTGGACGGATGTTTGCACTTACTGTATTGAAAAACGAAAATTGATTTTTCGGTTACTTGCCTATGCCGTGCCACACTGGAAAATATCGATAGGCGCATTTGTAATCATGGTATTTGTCAGGGCAGTAAGTGTGTACCCAGGTATCCTCAACAAGAGACTCTTTGACGAAGTTCTTGCTCCTCCTGCGGGTGTTGAATCCTCTGGGTTTTCGGGGCTCGTTGCTATTGTGCTAATGATGATTGGTGTCAACGTATTTACTACCAGCTTTTCCACAATTCGTAGTTATGTTATGGCGATTGTTGGTCAAGGGGTGAAGCACCGACTTCGAACCGAAGCTTACCAGCATTTGAACCGGTTGTCTATTAGTTTCTACCAAAAACGTGATACTGGGAACATTATGTCTCGACTCACTCACGATGTTGGTAGGTTGGAGGATTTCATTGCCTATGGCCTTCAGGATATGGTAGGTGACATCTTAATGCTCATCTTTATGTTCTCAGTTATGGTCTATCACAATTGGCAGTTGACTTTGCTTTCGATGATTCCAATTCCGCTTATCATTGTGTTCACAGTGTATTTTGGTAAGAAAGTGAAAAAGATATACCATATTGTTTGGAAGCAAATATCGGGTATCAGTACAATTCTGGCAAGTGTAATCCCAGGTGTTAGGGTGGTTAAAGCTTTTGGTCGTGAAGAGTATGAGACTGATAGATTTGTCAAGCAAAGTCAGCGTGTTCTTGAGACTGGCCTCCGTTCAGCCCGATGGGAGTCGATCTATGGTCCAACGATGGGTTTTATTACCTTTTCAGGTACCATTATTATTTGGTTTGCTGGTGGNGGTCAATTGCTTAATGGCGATTTGACAACTGGTGAGCTGATTATGTTTATGGGATACATGATGCAGCTGTTGGGACCGGTTCGGATGCTTTCCGGGTTGAACCGGCGTTTTTTGCGAGCAGCAACTTCGGCTGAGAGGGTGTTTGAGATTCTGGATACTCCCCCAGATATTGCTGACAGTAAAAATTCAGTTAAACTTAAAGAAGTAAGCGGTGAGATTGAGTTCCGTAACGTTTCTTTCTCGTATGATAGCGAACAGGATGCCCTCAACGATGTCAGCTTCATTGTTCAACCGGGTGAGATGATTGGTTTAGCTGGACATAGCGGCGCTGGCAAAAGTACGTTAATTAATCTCATAACTCGGTTCTATGATCCGACTGGTGGTGATATTCTTCTTGATGGACATAATCTGGNTGATATTCAGTTAGATTCACTTAGGGATCGGATAGGTGTGGTTCTCCAAGATCCGTTTTTGTTCAATGGGACTGTAGCTGAGAATATTGGTTACAGTAGGTTGAATGCTACCAGTACAGAAATCNTTGCTGCTGCTAAGGCGGCGAATGCCCACGATTTTATAGTTAATTTTGCAGATGGTTACGATACTATAGTTGGTGAACGAGGGGCAAGGGTATCAGGTGGTGAGAGGCAACGAATTTCGATTGCTCGCGCGATTCTGAAAAATCCACAGATCCTTATCTTGGATGAAGCCACATCTTCGGTTGATACTGAAACGGAATCAAAGATTCAGGAAGCACTTGAGCGACTGATTCAGGGTCGGACAGTTTTTGCTATTGCTCATCGGTTGTCAACACTCAAATATTCTAATCGGTTATTGATCTTGAAGGATGGGAAGGTTGATGAAATTGGGACTCATGAGGAACTGGTTGCTAAAGATGGGACCTATGCATCGTTGTGTCGGAAGCAAACGGATTTGTCTAAGATCCGTGCTTGGTAAGATGTTGCTGAAGTATGCGGATTACAGCTCGGATAAAATCAGNACTTAATTTAGCCATCTGTTTTAGAGAGGAGTATTGTTTNNCCCGATTATCAATTGAAGNAGNCTTGGGGCTAGAGNAGCNGGAAAAACTGGTAGAGTGAAATTGATTTACTGGAATGTGTTGTNNTTTCATGTGGGNGNAGAGGNGGACNATGTTTTTGTCTGNGTTTCTATGGTGTTTGNAGTACTTGTTCACACGTGATTTTATNGTTCGATTTGTTTTGTTGGCTTGTTGTTCGTCTGTTCTNNTTCGATGTGTCCAACCAAAGTATGAGTTGAGTCCGTTTTGGGAGGATTGGTTGGTTTGATGTTAACGTTGGGTATGTTGTTTTTTTAAAAGNTNTTGTNCNNGAATACAANGNTTAAATGATGAACNATCTGAAGAAGTATCTGTGGAATAATGACAAACAGTCTGCCATTAGTTTGACTTTTGATGATGGGATGAAGTCGCACTTGGATTTAGCTATTCCTATCTTGGAAAATTTTGGATTGGCCGGAACTTTCTATCCGATCGCAAACGGAGATTGGNTNGNATCTCTCGATCGCTTTAGACCTGTATTCGAAAATGGTCANGAAATTGGGAATCATTCTATTCATCACTGGTGTAGTTGTGCCTCTAGTATTAATTTAGATAATATTGGATTGGAGTATCGGACTTTTGNTGAACTTGAATTCGAATTGCAAGCAGCCGATCGTCGGTTTCGAGCGGTTTTNCCCGAAATTAATCAATGGAGTTTTTGCTATCCATGCTATAATACTTTTGTTGGTCGCGGCAGGGAGCGACGGAGCTATGTTCCGGTTGTCGCTAGCCATTTTTTTGCGGCTAGGGCTGGTTGTGAGATGTCAGTTGCGATCAATTCACCATATCATGCTGATTTACACTGTTTGAATTCGTGGAAATGTGAGNNCCGATCAGCGGATGACCTCATCGGTTTGGTTGAACGAACAAATGACCTTGGTGGATGGAGCATTTTTACGTTTCATGGGATTGGGGAAGGACATTTGCCTGTTGAACGTTATGATTTCGAGAAGTTATGTGAGTATTTGGATGAAGCTCGCGACCATCTNTGGGTCGCACCATTAATCGATGTGGCTAAAGATTTGTATAATAGTCAGATNATCAATGAGTCGGAGTAATTTCNTCAGGATTGCCCACCGTGGNGCATCTGGNCTCGNTCCGGAAAACACACTCCGAGCATTCAGTAAAGCGTTAGAAATCGGGGTAGACGGAGTAGAATTAGATGTGCGTGGTACGTTAGATGGTGAATTGGTTGTTTTGCATGATCAGTCCTTGGATCGTACTACAGACAGAACAGGTTGCATTCATGAAATGTCACTAACGGAAATTCAGGAAGCTGATGCTGGCGCTTGGTTCGGCGCCTCGTTCATTGGTGAAAAAGTGCCGACTTTGGTCGAATCACTTGACCTGATAAAGAGGGCGGCAATTACTGTGTTGGAAGTTAAAGATGAATGGGTATCAGTTGAAGTCGTTCGGGCGATTCATTATACGCAATCGGTTAGCAGTGTGATTGTTATTTCGTTTCATGCTTCTGTGCTATCAGAAGTGCGCAGTATTGACCCACGAATACCAACTGGATTTTTGACCTCAGGGAATACCAAAGCCAATCAGCCTGAACAGGCTATAGATCTTATTCAAACCACCTGTAAAATTGGTGCTTCGACGCTAAACGTGAAACATGAGATGCTGGATGCAAGATTCGCTTGGGACGTTCAGCGACGGGGAGTCAATCTCTGGGCATGGACGGTTGATGACGTGGTTAAGATGCAGCAGCTTGTCAAATTCGGAGTACAAGGCATCACTTCAAATTTTCCGGATCGTTTTGTTCAGGTAGGGAGTGGGGCAGTTAATCACAACGAAATTTATAAGCGAGAGAATTAGATTTGCGAATTTCAGATGAAGAGTTGATGATGCGATGCCGAAGTGGAGATGCTGCNGCATTTGAGTTGATTGTNATGCGTTTCAAGGACCAGATTATCAATTACATNTGTCGTTCGGTTGGTGATTATCACCAAGCTGAAGATTTGGCGCAGGAGACTTTTATACGTATATATAAAAATGCAGGTAGTTACGAACCTCGTTCAAAATTTAAGAATTGGTTATATCTGATTGCAACTAACCTGTGTCGAAACGAGATTCGGGATCGAAGTCGCCGAAANACCGATTTACTTNCNGAAGTATCAATTGAGGANAAGGAAAGCGATTACTTGGACATTTTTCCTGATTTTCGATATATGCCNGATCGGNTGTATGAAAAAAAGGAACGAGAATTAATTATTCANCAGAAGATAAACTGCCTGCCTGAGAATCAACGTCTAAGTCTTATTTTGGTAACTTATCAAGGTATGAGGTANGAAGANATTGCCGAGATTATTGGCTGTTCAGTCAGTGCGGTAAAGTCATTGATTCACCGTTCTCGACAGAATATGAAAAAGCTACTAGTAGAAGCTGGGATTGGTGAAAGTCACAATGCCAAAATTTGAGGAAACTAACATCCAACTGTCTGCCTATTTCGATGGTGAGATTTCTAGGCAGAATCAACTAAGAGTTAGGCGACATCTCGAAAATTCGGCTGAGGATGCCTTCGAGCTAATGCAGATCGCGCAAGTAGATCACTTACTTAGGCAGCTAGNTCCAATTGAGACAACAGATCAGTTTTTGCTGGAACTCATGCAGAGAGTGTCAGAAATACCTCCACAAGAAGAGCNTCCACTCGCNCTATTTCCTCGATANACCAAGAAACTTCAATCGTGGTTNGTTTTTTTATGCGACCAATCGTGGCTGAAATTNCACTCAGTGACTTTTGGGATTGCTGTGTTTGTTTTAATTTGTGCGGCAGCTTTCTTCTTNCAAACNCGTCCGATTTCACAGAAAGTAAATGTCCCTTTAGTTGCACGTTCAGTTGATCGGTTTATTCAGGTTGATTTGGTGTCGATGCCAATAACTGAAAAACAGTCGATTATATCACCTATTCATATTGAAGGAGAAAAGTAGTATCATGGCAACCTCGGCTTTTGTGCATTTGCATAATCACAGTGAGTACAGTTTGCTTGATGGAGCGTGCCGTATCAGNGAAATGGTTGATTGGGCTTATGATAACAGTGTGCCCGCAGTCGCACTGACGGATCACGGNAATATGTTTGGTGCTTACGAATTTTACATAANAGCAAAGGAAAAAGGTGTTAATCCTATTGTAGGTTGTGAGGTTTATGTCGCACCAGATAGTCGGAATAGTCGAGAACAAAGCCAGAGAAAACCTTACCATTTAACACTAATTGCTGAAAATGAAGTAGGCTACAAAAATCTGATGCGNCTGGTCTCCGTCGCGTACATAGAAGGTTTCTACTTTAGACCCAGAATTGATATGGAGGTACTGCGTGAATACCATGAGGGAATTATTGCCTTAACTGGTTGTATTAATGGGTTTGTTCCCGCGTTAATAGGTGAGGATCAGGCTGCTGCTGTTAAGAACTTGCAGACGTTGATNGATGTTATGGGCAAAGACAACCTGTATGTCGAGATTCAAAATCATGGATTGGACTTAGAACAGCAGGCCATGCCAACTTTAATCAAGATTGCTGAGGAGTTTGGACTTCCGTTGGTAGGTACTAATGATTCTCACTACCTATCAAAAGGAGATCATAATTCGCATGACATCCTGTTGTGTGTTCAGACAGGTAAATCGGTGAATGATCAGCAGCGCTTGGCATTTGAAAATCAGTTTTATNTCAAAACGATTGATGAGATGCATCAAGCGTTCAAAGACTATCCCGCAGAAGTCATTACTAACACTGTTGATATAGCTACCCGATGCCAACTCAACCTTTCGTATGGCCAGAATATTATGCCTGAATACAAAGTGCCTGNGGGNCATACAGCCGACAGTTATTTGAAAGATGTNTGCTTTCAAGGGNTAAATGATTTTGCTAAAAGTGAATCGCCAAATGNAATTGAGGATCGCCTTAACTATGAACTTTCAGTGATTGAACAAACTGGTTATGCTGGGTATTTCCTGATTGTGTGGGATTATGTCAATTATGCGCGTAACCAAGGATTTCCGTTGAATGCTCGTGGTTCAGCAGGTGGTAGCTTGGTTCTATATGCTTTGGGGGTTACAACCTTTAATCCAATAGACTATGGCTGCATTTTTGAAAGGTTTCTTAATCTGGAACGTGTCGATATGCCAGATATCGATATCGATTTTGCCCCTGAACATCGAGATTTAGTGATTCAATATCTGATTGATAAATATGGTGCGGAGTCTGTTGGTTATGTTGCTACCTTTAACACTTTAGGAGCTAGGCAGGCTATTAGGGACGTCGGTCGTGTATTGGATATGCCTTTGGGTGAAGTAGATCGGCTGGCTAAACAGATTCCTTCTATACCCGGAATTACAATTGATGAAGCGTTGGATGAAGCTCCACAATTTAAAGAAGTTGCTGCTGAACCACAATATGTGGATTTAATGCATTATGCAACTTCTCTGGAAGGGATCAAACGGCATGTTTCGATTCACGCTTCTGGAATTGTGCTTGCGAATGGTGCGCTTACCGATTACGTTCCGCTTTTTAAGGATAAAAACGATCGAATTGCTACCCAATTTGAGTTGCAGACTTTGGCTAAAGTTGGAATGGTNAAATTTGATTTTCTGGGATTAAGAACGTTGTCTGAAGTTCATAATTGTTTGGAAAGAGTCAATAGGAAATATGACCTTAATCTCAAACTTGACGATATTCCATTTGATGATGCAGAGACCTACAAGCTTATTGGCAAAGGGTTTGTCGCGGGATTATTTCAGTTGGAGACTTCTCCAGGTATGAAACGCGTTATTATGCAAATCAAGCCGGATAAGTTCGAGGATTTTATCCCAATTCCTGCGCTTTATAGGCCTGGGCCACTTGACAGTGGGATGATGGATAGTTTTATTCGCCGAAAACTCGGGCTTGAGAAAGTTTCTTATCTACATCCAGTTTTGGAAGAGATTCTTCGGGAAACTTATGGTGTGTGTATCTATCAGGAACAGGTGATGCAGATAGCACAGGCCATGGCAGGATTTAGCCTTGGTGAGGCAGATGTCCTACGTTACGCTATGGGCAAGAAGAAAGCGGATCTTCTCCAAGAACAGGAAGAAAAATTTATCGATGGTTGTGTGAAAAATAATATTTCGAGTGATAAGGCAATTGAAGTTTTTGAGTATCTTCAACCCTTTGGGCGATATGCGTTTAATAAATCACATACGACTGCATATGCAATTTTGTCGTATCAGATGGCGTATCTTAAGACTCATTACCCGCGTGAGTTTATGTCATCAATGATGACAGGGGAATCGGCATACAGTGAAAAAATAATGAAATATATGGCCGAATGTAAGAAACTTGCTGATTTCTTTCAGACAGAGATCCGAGTTCTTCCCCCAGATATTAACAGTAGCGAAACCACATTTACAGTGGTTGATTGCGACATCCGTTTCGGTCTGGCTGCAGTCAAAAATGTGAGTCAAGGTGCGATTCAGGCGATTGTNGATGCTCGCATGGCAGATGGTCCNTTCGATTCACTNCAGGATTTTTGCCAACGTGTTGACAGTAGCGCAATCAATAAACGTGCGATTGAAAGCTTAATTATGGCAGGTGCGTTTGATACACTTGGTGATGGACATCGGGCTCAATATCTTTCTGGTCTTGATCGAGCTTTAAAAGCAGCACAAAGCGCGCAGAGTGACATTGCCAAGGGCCAGATGTCACTGTTTAGTGGTGATGATGATGCTGATTCTCAAATTCAATTTGAGCTTGAGGAATTAGAGGAAATGAATTACGATGAAAAGCTTGATAACGAAAAGGAGATGCTCGGATTTTATCTGTCCGGGCACCCACTTGAACAATACGAAGATTTGCTGGAATTCTATGCCACTGTAACATCTGAATCTCTTTATGANCATCGTTATGACGCTGAGGTTTACGTNATAGGAATGATTTCCGAAGTTCGAGTTGTAACGACAAAAAAGAGTGGCGATCGGATGGCTATAGTTACCCTTGAAGATCTCGAAGGATCTGTGCCTATGGTTATATTTCCTGAGACTTATGAAGTGTCAAGGGCCCTTATTGAGAAAAATAAGGTCGTATGGGTTCGTGGAGATATAAGCGTAGATATGCGAAGTAAAAAGACGGATGATGATGGTAACGAAATCGATGCCCGCCAGATCCAAGTGAATGAAGTTGTGGCCATAGAAGATTTGGTTGAATCAAAGACTTCATCAGTTGAAGTTGTTATCCCTAAAGTTACTATCCCCGAACCAATAGAGCAGCTGAAAAAATTGTGTGCCAAATACCGAGGAGAGCATGACTTGATTCTGCGGCTTACCGACTCAAAATTTGGAGAAGTTATTGTTCAGTGTGGTGGTAAGTTTAGAATCAAGGACAGTGAGAACGCCATTAAAGATATTGAGTCGCTTTTTGGAGAGAGTTCCGTTTATCGTAGTAATCGAACACATCGCCAAGGGGATCAGACGCAACATTCTGTAAGTTCAAGCTAATCTTTTCTGTTGTGTGATCAAAGGTGTTTGTGCTAAGATGCTTTGGCTATTTAACCGTGAATTATTGGGAGGAAATAATTATGTCTAATCTTTTGCAGCCTAAACCGGAGGACCAATTTACCTTTGGTTTGTGGACAGTTGGTAATCCCGGGCGCGATCCATTTGGAGATCAAGTCCGCCCGATAATCAAACCTACTTATTCAGTTCAGAAACTCAGCCAGCTTGGTGCATATGGAGTGAACCTTCACGATAATGATCTGGTTCCATTTGGTTCTTCGGCTAGAGAACAAGACCAGATAGTCAAAGAGTTCAAACAGGTGCTTGATGATTGCAATATGAAAGTGCCAATGGCGACGACAAATCTGTTTTTTCATCCTGTTTTTAGGGATGGAGCATTTACTTCCAATAATCCAAAAGTCCGAGCGTTTGCTTTGCAAAAGACGGTTAGATCTATTGATTTGGGCGTCGAATTGGGAGCCAAGATTTACGTGTTTTGGGGTGGTCGCGAAGGAGCTGAAGTTGATGCGTCCAAAAATGGTCCTGATACTGTCAAATGGTTTCGAGAATCGATTAATTTTTTGGCAGAATATGTAGTTGATCAAGGATATGATCTGAAATTCGCCTTGGAGGCCAAACCGAATGAGCCACGGGCNGATATTTATATGCCGACGACTGGCCATATGCTACACTTTATTGAGACATTGGATCGCCCCGAAATGGTTGGCGTGAATCCAGAATTTGCCCATGAGACAATGGCGGGCCTTAATTTTTTACACGGTGTGATACAAGCCTACGAAGCAGGCAAATTGTTCCATATTGATCTCAACGATCAGAAGATGGGACGTTTTGACCAGGACCTTCGTTTCGGATCGGAGAGTATCAAGGCTGCGTTTTTTCTGGTCAAATTTTTAGAGGATATGCAATGGTCAGGTATGCGTCACTTCGANGCACATGCGTATCGAACTGAGGATGAACAAGGGGTATGGGACTTTGCCGCGGGTTGTATGCGAACTTATTTGATTCTGAAAGATAAGGCACGGCAGTTCAATGAAGACCCGGAAATCCAAGGCTTGCTGTCGGAAAATCAACAACGGGACGAATCGCTAGAACGAATTGTTGCAACCTACAGCAATGGGAATGTTGAGGCTCTTCAAGCAATCGATTTTCAACCTGACAAGATCGCAGAGAAAGGCCACTCCTATGAGAAACTCGATCAGTTGACAGTCGAACTGCTGCTTGGTGTGAGGTAGAGTTTTTAGGTTCCTGATATTTGTTATTCCCTCTCACTTATATTGGGTTATATTGTGTTCGTGTTTTTAGATGTTCTTGTTGCTTACAACTTAATTCCTTTAAGAGGTTGAAGATATGTACAAATGTGCGTTTTTAGGATGTGGTGGGCGCGCGCGAGGTCACGCGCAAGCCTATCAACACGTTNAAGGTGGTGAAATTGTTGCTATCTGCGATATGAGTGAAGATTTGCTTAATTCTTTTGGAGATGATTTCAAGATTGAGAAGCGNTATACTGATATCCACCAGATGCTGGATCGGGAATGCCCGGATTTGCTACATATTGTTACCGCTCCAATATTACGCTCAACTGGTGAGCCAATCCGTCACTCATTGATGAGCATTGCTTCAGAACATGAAGTNCCTGCGGCAATTGTTGAAAAACCGATTGCTGTTCAATCGGAAGNTTGGCGTGACCTGATGGATCTCTGTCAGAATACCCAGACAAAGTTTGTGGTTAACACGCAACTTAATTTTCATCCGCGTAATTTAGAACTTAAGCGTGATGTTAATGATGGGAAAATCGGAGATATCAAGTTCATCGATGCTAGTGCNAGGTCGACGCCGCTAGATCAAGGNCCTCATGTGTTGCAGTTNGTTTCTTCCTATATTGATAATTCTCAACCTGTAAAGGTTTTNGGGCAAGTTTCAGGTCGAGATCATTTGGGAGGATTGCAACCTTCTCCAGGAAATGCTGCAGCCTCTGTCATGTATGAAAATGGGGTTCGTGCCTCCGTTGCGTTTGGTACCGAAGGCGCAGCCAAAATCAACGACAGTGACTCTGTTTTTCATCATAAACGCGTTGCTATCTTCGGTACGCGTGGTTTTA
Organism: Candidatus Poribacteria bacterium; assembly: GCA_002697225.1. The sequence goes on along the minus strand of NZUQ01000079.1, from coordinate 4,858 downwards.
CGCATTGGCAGATGGCAGGTTGGGAACGCAGTACCCCGGAGGGTGGGTACGAAAGTGGGTTACACAGTTATGGTGAGCAGGATCTGTTAGGGCAGGCAGGGCTTACCGAGGCAGTGTTCGCATGGCTTGATGATGAGGCTCAAGTTCATCCAACCCATCTGGCTCAGTCTTTAGCGGAATTTAACNTACTNATGGGGATTTACGCTAGTGCNTTGAGACATGAGCCAATTCAACTGCCNTTTGATCCACCCGATGGTTTGATGGATTCTCTAAAAGGAATTCTTTAAGGGATAATGGTATTGTGCGTTTAACAGAACAACAGATTAATCAATACAATACATTTGGTTTCATTGTTGTTCGTGGTTTGTTTGAACCGTTGGCTGGCAGTATGATTGCACACTATATGAAAATGCGGGCCGAGGGATCGAAACCTGGTGATACTGGAGGAACGATGGATGTTCCTAACGATCCCAATCACGAGTTTCCACGCATGATCAATATGCATGATTGGGATCAATCAACACAATATTGGTCAACTGCATCAGAACTCATTCATATAGCTGGAGAGCTGATAAATGATAAGCCTGTTCTTTGTCAGACGATGCTCTACTTCAAACCTCCAGGAGGTCGTGGTCAAGCACTTCATCAGGACCAGCAATATATTACAACTGATCCCTTGATAGGTGTCTGGGTAGCGTTAGATAAATCTGATCAATCTGTTGGTCAAATGATTGTCATCCCAAAGTCGCATCAGTATGGATTGCTTGAGGTGGAACCAGCCGATACATCCATCTCGTTTACCAATGTTCAATCAGTTATACCACAAGATGCTGAACAAGTTGGTTTGGATATGGAGCCGGGGGATGTGCTGTTTTTCGATGGTAAGATGATACATGGTTCTTATCGGAATTCTACCGCGGATCGATGGAGGAGAAGTTTCATCTGTCACTACATTGGTGAAAACAGTCAGAGCTTTGTCGCACCTCAAGGTAAACACGTATCGCACTTGAAAGTCTGAAGTTATTTGGGCTTTTACAGATGTAGTGTTTAGTGGCTTAGGCGCTGCTGTTAAGATATTGTTTCTATGGCACACAAAAATCTCAACTATATTAAACAGGGTTAGTTTATGGATACACTGATAGTAGCCGTCCTTAGCTTTGTTGGTTTTATTGTTGCTTATCATACCTATGGTCGATGGATTGCTAACAAGATTTTTGGTCTTGAAGATCAAGCCGTCACTCCGAGTTGGGAGTTGCAGGATGGTATTGATTATGTGCCAACTAAGAGAGAGGTTGTCTTCGGTCACCATTTTACCAGTATTGCTGGTACTGGACCTATTGTTGGACCGGCAATAGCCGTGTTTTGGGGATGGTTGCCAGCGTTGCTTTGGGTTGTTCTAGGATCAATCTTTATTGGCGCGGTTCATGATTTTGGTGCCTTAGTAGTGTCATTGAGAAATCGTGGTCAGACGATTGGTGAGGTCGCTGGTCGAATGATTACCCCCCGTGCAAAAATGTTATTTTTGTTGATTTTGTTTTTATCACTAACTGTGGTATTAGCAATCTTCGGTTTGGTGATTGCGGTTATCTTTGCTCTCTATCCTGAATCAGTATTATCCGTCTTCATTGAAATACCGTTGGCTGTTGCCATCGGCTTCTGGATCCATCGAGCGGGAAAAAGTCTCTTGATACCATCATTGATCGCACTTGTTGTGATGTATGTTGCCATGTATGTAGGTGCTTACCACTTGCCACGGCTATTTGATCTTGGATTCCAGTTTAATATTCCTTTATTTAATAATACTTTTGCGAGTGTGGTTGTTGTTTGGACGTTAGTTCTGTTTGTTTATTGTTTTATTGCGTCGGTGTTGCCAGTTTGGACTTTGCTGCAACCTCGTGACTACATTAACAGCCATGAATTGATTGTTGCATTACTATTACTGGTTGTAGGACTGGCATTTGCTGGCATTACCGGTCATGCTGATCTTGTCGGATCTGCACCAGCTATTGCCAGCGACATACCACCTGATGCTCCGCCTATTATGCCATTTCTTTTTATCACTATCGCTTGCGGNGCAATTAGTGGTTTTCATTGTTTGGTGAGTTCCGGGACTTCAAGTAAGCAAGTTCAGTCCGAAGGAGATGCTCAGTACATTGGTTATGGTGCGATGTTGCTTGAAGGTGGTTTGGCGACAATTGTGATTTTAGCTTGCTGTTCTGGAATTGGTATGGGGCTTTTTACCCGGGTTAGCACGGATGATGGATCTTATTTCTATCAGAAAACTGTTAGTCAGGAAACTGGCGAGCATATAAGAGGTCGCGAAGCTTGGATGNTGCGTTACTCATCCCGAATTAAGACGATCGAAAATCCGGATGGTACAATCAAAAAAGTGGGTGGTTGGGCTAATCACGGACTGGGACAGAAAGTGGGTGCTTTTATTGATGGTGGAGGGAATTTCTTAAATAGTGTGGGCATTCCTCTTAAAATGAGTATCGTAATTATGGCAGTTTTAGTTGCTAGTTTTGCTGCTACTACGCTTGATTCGGCAACTCGACTTCAGCGATATGTCGTCCAGGAAATTGGGTTGTCACTGCAAGTTCGGTTGTTAGATAATCGTTATATTGCAACAGCAGTTGCTTTGATCTTGGGAGGNATTGTGGCTCTTNTTCCAGGTCCAAAAGGACTTGGTAGTGGTGGTTTAATTCTATGGCCTCTTTTTGGTGCGACAAANCAACTTCTGGCTGGCCTTGCTTTTATGGTCATTGTTTTTTATTTAATTCGTCGAAACAAGCCAATATGGTTTGTNGTAGTACCGATGNTATTGATGATCATCATGCCGTTATGGGCAATGATGTGGAATATGTTTGCTCCGGAAACNGGTTGGTATTTTACANGGAATTATCTGTTNCTGGGNGTTGGAATAAGTATTCAGGTTTTGCAAATATGGATGGTTATTGAAGGTTTTGTCGCATTGCGNACAGCACGTGGAAACTATCCTGAACTCCCACCAATCGCTGATTCTTCTAGATAACGAAAGCCTCAATTGCCAGTTAAGTTAGTGTTTATACTTGAACCTAGGTTGATTGTTATAAAGGAGTCAATTCAATCGTTTNCCCGGTCTGTTTTTTTATGAATGTCTGTGATCTACTTTCAATCATCAGGACTGGATTTCTTTTCTGATTGACATAGTAATTGGCCCAATGATAAAATCTGCAAGTTGTTTACACTTTCCTGAGGNGAGTTGCGATTGAAAGCCGCTCAAATTGTTAGTCATCGCAAATTTGNTATTGTTGATGTGGATACTCCTGATATCTCATCTGAGCCGCAAGGTACNGTTCTCGTTAAATCATATCAAAGTGCCATTTGTGGTAGTGATATGCCTCTCTTTGACCTGAAGTATCCTGAGGGTTCCTACCCATTGTCATTGGGACGATCTATCCACGAATGTATCGGAACAATTGCAAGCAGCAATTCTAACCGTTTTGATGTAGGCGATATGGTACTTTCGATTCCTCGTGAATTTGGTCTTTCAGAGTATTTTGTCTCCAATGAAAATGTGACAGTTCCACTTCCTGATAAGTCGATACATAGTTATGAAATGGATCATATTTTGATGTCACAACCACTTGGTACGGTAATATGGGCCTGCAGGAAACTTGGAAATTTGTTGCATCAGGATACAGTTATTGTAGGTCAAGGTCCTATGGGATTGCTGTTTTCGCACATGCTGAGCAATTTGGGNGTGAGTACCATAATCGCTGTTGATCAGCTAGATTACCGGTTGTCAATTTCCAAGCAAATGCGAGCAACNCATGTAATTAATTCTAAGAAGGAAAACCCCGTTGAAATTGTTAAGGATATTACCAATGGTAAAATGGCAGATTTGGTGGTAGAGATGGTAGGTCATCAAACGGAAACAATTAATGATTGCTTAGATCTTGTAAAGCGGGGTGGCACAATCCTTGCCTTTGGTGTGCCGGACGATAATAACTACAATTTCAGATATGGAGATTTTTTTAGACAAAACATCCATCTAATAAGCACTGTGGGGCCGGAAGAGCTAAAGGATTATCCTTTAGCAATGGATTTCATTGTTCAAGGGCGAATCAATGTTTCGCCAATTATTACACACCATTTGCCGTTTACTGAAGTTCAGTGTGGATTTGACCTGTTTTCTGATCGGCAGGATGAAGCAATTAAGGTTGTTCTTGATTTTGACTGAAAATGTAAAGAAGAGGGATAAGCGATAGAATGGGAAGAGAGATTTTAAGAGGGTTTGTGTTATGGGGCAGGTGTCTCATTTGGGCGATTGTCCTTGCTGGTCCTTTCGTTTGGNTTTGGCAAGCCCATCCGGGGCCGGGACAAGAGTTAAGCCCATTGTGGGAGTGGCTAGAAGCTGATTCGTCTGTTCAAGGTTATGCGAAGATCATTGTGGTGGTAATTGGGTTGGTCTGGTTTGTTTCTGGGGTGGTTTTTTTTGTAGGTTCATTTTTAAAGGCTACGATCGATTTAAATCTGGCTACTGCAGAAGAATCATTGGTGGAGGAAAGCGACCACGCGGAGCGTGCGCGTGAACATTTGATTATGCAGGAGAATACCACAGATTGATTTTCCCTGCCTAATTTCTTTTTTGCTTCGAAGTAAATATAATTAGCTTTTTACACGGNGCTTTTTAGACAGTTATATTCCAATTCATCAAATGCCCTCCATAAAAATTGTTTAGAATTTTTGCTTTCTTTTGGTACCATTGGACTAGTTTGAAATTGTGTTGNCTAGCTGGTAATGTGAACTCAACAAAGCCATTCATAAAGNNGAAGTCAACCTTCTTCCCAGTGATATGAATTATGTCATAGGTATG
>NZUQ01000078.1 GCA_002697225.1 Candidatus Poribacteria bacterium | reverse complement strand
TGTTGTTCATTTCGTTTATCCGCTGGTCTGAGCTATAAAGTGATTAAATTCGTTCGCTTTTTAAAATGTCTCTTTTTTTCTGTTGGATGAGAGAACCAGTTTGCATTCATCTGTCTTGCCCTCCAAAAAAGATTATCCCTCCAATCCATATATAGGTATTGCATTCGGAGTCCTCCTTATTCCGCTAAACACTTACTGGATTGCCCAGCTAGAGGTTGTTCGGTATACACATCCTACCTTAGTTGTTCCATTTTTCAACGTTATCTTCATCCTTCTCTTTTTTACTATTTTTAATCAGGTCGTGGTAAAGATTTGGCGAAGACCTTTGTTAAGTCAACTAGATCTGATTACCATCTACTTGATGCTAAGTGTTTCCTCGGCTATTGTCTCAATAGACTTTTTGCAGGTTTTAGTTTCCAATATGGGACATGCTTTTTACTTCGCCACCCCGGAGAATGAATGGAAAACTCTTTTTTGCGATAGTTTGCCATCTTGGTTGGTAGTTAGTGACAGTGGAGCACTGGAAGGTTATTATAAGGGTAGTACAACTCTCTACTCTCCACATCACTTGAAACCATGGATTGTGCCAATTCTAATTTGGACTGGTTTCATCTTGGTTCTGCTCTTCATGATGCTCTGCTTTTGCCGTATTGTCCGTTGGCAATGGATTGAGAAGGAGAAACTTACCTATCCGATCATTCACCTGCCATTAGAAATATCGGCGGGGNAACCGTTTTTTTTTCGCAATAAACTGATGTGGATAGGATTGCTCTTAGCTGCCTTGATTAGTCTAAATAATGGTCTGCATTTCTTTTTTCCTGCTCTCCCAGATTTTCCTGTTAAACGGCGTACAATTTCACGCCTTTTCAATGAGAGNCCTTGGAATTTNATGGGTAGTGTGAAACTTTCGTTTTACCCTTTTGTGATTGGGGTTAGTTTTCTGATTCCTTTGGATCTTTTGTTTTCGTGCTGGGTTTTCTACTGGTTATATAAAGTTGAACGTTTGCTTATCGGGTTAATTGGTTGGCAAGGTCTCAATCGATTTCCGTATCAAAGCGAACAGGCTTTTGGTGCGGTTGTGAGTTTGACATTTTTTTTGCTTTGGATAGGGAAGGCCCAGTTGAGGGATGTGGTCTTAACAGCTAGGCAAAAAGAAGGTTCAAATCCCCCGTCTGAACGTGTTGCCGTGTTTGGTTTGATTGCCGGATTTCTGTTTCTGCTATTGGTTTCAACACGGGTTGGAATGTCAATAGCAGTAGTCCCTGTATTTTTTGGATTCTATTTTCTAATTTCGTTTTTTATTACCAGAATGCGTGCTGAACTGGGGTTGTGTGTGCATGGATTGGGTGGTTTAGAACCGAGACGGATTATTCTCGCTGGTATTGGAACTAAAGCTTTTNGNAAAGAGACGTTGGTTGCTTTCTCACTCTACGGTTTTTTCAATCGAGTGTATCGAAACCATCCAATGCCCCACCTNCTTGAAGGATTCAAAATGTCGGTGATGGTAGGTTCACCTGCAAGATGGCTCACTTGGGCGGTACTACTTTCTGTTCTAGTGAGTTCGGTTGTAGCTTTCTGGGTTTATCTAGATCTGTATTATCGGTTTGGAGCATCGTCTGGTTATTTTGGAATCTGGACTTTAGGCTTTGGTCGTGAAACTTTTACTCGGCTTCAAAACTGGATCCATTTTCCAACTGAGACAGATCATGTTGGACTCTCGTTTATGGGTATTGGTTTTCTGATTGCCTCAATGCTAACGTTTCTGCGAACGCGTTTTCTTTGGTTCCCATTGCATCCACTTGGGTATGCGATGGCAGGAGATTGGGGCATGTCCAATCTGTGGAGTTGTTTTTTTACTAGCTTTTTGATAAAGTGGGCTATCTTTAAATATGGTGGGTTAAGGTCTTACAGAAACGCAGTTCCGTTCTTCTTAGGAATGGCATTGGGAGATTTAACAGTTGGTAGCCTTTGGAGCCTAATTGGTGTGTTTATGGATGAAACCATATATCAGCCTTTTCCTTAAGCTAGTTTGAACTTTTATAGGGAGTTTCTCGGTTGCGTCATTTCCTTAACTAGATAGGCTAATAGTCCGTTTTTTTATGTTTTCTAATTAGACTAAGGGTGAAAATATTTGGAGTTATAGGGCTATTGTGTTTTTATTGTTTCCTATTTAGATTAAGTGTCTTGACTGCATGGTTATAACCATCATCTTTATCCTTTACCAAATTCCTATGATAAATCCTAATAGGTTTAGGTTATTGGAATATACATTATATTTGTTCCCATCCAAAATTTGGAGGGCTTAGAAGTGAATTTAAAACGGCAAAAGCGAGGTTCATTTTGCCAACATTGGATTTTAAATGGAGATCTTGGTGTGAGGAAAATGGTACTTAGATGCTTTTTATGCACCAAGTAATCCCAAATTAAGGGGGACTAAAAAATGAATGGGTCTGTCAATTTTATGGTGCTGGTTATTTTATTAGTTTTTACAGGCTGTACTCAGCAAACCCAAGAAGAAGAGATTCAAACATTGATCCAAGATTTGGGACGTGATACCCCATCCTTGCGATGGATGAGAACAACTCCTCGCGAGGCCGCGAAAAAGAAATTAGGCAAGATGGGGAAAGATGCCGTTCCAGCTTTGGTACGAGCATTATCTCAGGCAGACTTAAGCATTCAAAGTGGTGTTACGGATACATTAGCGTCGATAGGAAAAGATGCTGTTCCTGCTATGACACAATTATTGAAGGATCCATCGGTAAAGTTACATGCGGCAAACGCGTTACTAAAGATGGCAGCAAAAGAATCCGTGCCTGAACTCGTACTAATATTACAAAACGGGCGTTCAGAACTTCGTGCCAATGCGGCGGAGATCTTGGGCAGAATCGGGTCAGAAGGCATACCCAAAAAATTAATACCAAAGGCAGAAAGTAAGACGGGGAAATATTTTGAATTTTATTTTATGCTACCAGATATCTTATCTGCATTAAAAGAAGCTTTACAAGATAATGTCCCTGGAGTTCGAAGTCAGGCGACAAATTCATTAATTCAAATTGCCATCGTCAAAAAAACACCAGAAGTAATAGATTTAGTATTACCGGTTTTGAAACAAGCATTGCAAAACGATGATGCAGATGTTCGGAGTAAAGCGGCAAATGCATTAATGCAGATTGGAACACCTGAGGCATTCCAGGCAATGTTACCGGTTTTGAGACAAGCGTTGCAGAACGAAGATTCAACAGCTCGTGTTAAAGCTGCATTGGCATTAGCTCATGTGGGAACATCAGAATCAATCGAGTTAGCAAAAAGTGCAGTTCCTGACCTTATAAAAGTATTACAACAGCCAGATTTACGGGTTGTTGCAGCAAAAGCACTGGAGAAAATAGGTGCCTTCGAAGCATTGGAAAAAGACAAGGATTCAAAAGAATGAATGACATAAGTTACATCAAATTCAATTCCTATTTCCTAAGTGCTTGGGGATAGGTTGGCAGGAATGAGTGTAGTTATACAATGCCAGCATGAGGTAATCCGAACACGAAATTAAAGCTAGGAGACACTTTTTATCCAAGTTAGGGATGTTCACCTGNTTGTTTTATTTAATATATCCAGTTTCCACCTTGGATAGCTTCAATGAAGTTTCCTATAATTTCTAGGCAAAATATCTGTATATATAGTACTCTGTTCCCCTTGAATCTTGTCCTAAAACGCTGGAGGAACATTCGCCGAAGATTTGAATCAACCTATAACCTTAGCAATTAGAGTTGAGTTCACTGAGTCTCATCGTGCTTATGAATATTTCGATTGCCTAGGTACGTTAAGGTTGATGACTTCGTTTTAGGCTGTTTCAAGTTAATAGATTCTTCAGGTATGTTAGGTTACTGTTTGTTCGTAGTGAATAGGATAATACTAGATTTGTGATCCCTAGTATAGTGTGTCAAGGGAATGAAACAAAGAATGGTGTTTTGAGTGTTGGTTCTTTCTAACTGGTTTTTCATTGGATTTGTATTTCGATTTATTGTTTGGGGCTCTTCAACCACAATTTTTAATCCCTCTCTGGTTGCGACTAGTGCATAATCATTACTTCACCGTTCCGGTTGGGGAAACTCTTTAGGGAAGACAGTTTCGTTGTTCCAAATAGCCCCATTTAAGTTAGCTTCATCCAAGTCAGCATCATTTAAGTTGGCACTTCTTAAGTTGGCTCCTATTAAGCAGGCTTGGAACAAGTCTGTTTCACTCAAGTCGGTGTGACTCAAGTTGGATTCTGTTAAGTCCGCTCCATTCAAGTTAGCCCTTATCAAGCAGGCTTGGAGTAAGTTAACTGCTACTAACTTGGCTTCACTTAAGTTGGAATTTGTCAAATTAGTGCTTCTCAGGTGAGCTTGGAGCAAGTTAGCCCCTATCAGATGGGCTCCACTCAAGTCGGTGTGACTCAAGTTGGCCCCTGTTAAGTCAGCTCTACCCAAGTTGGATTCTTTCAAGTTAGCCCCTCTTAAGTTGGCCCCTNTCAAGTTAGCANTAGTCAAATCAGCACCNTTTAAATTGGCCNNCTCCAAGTTAGTATATCTTAAATTGGCCCCTCTCAAGTTGGCTTTGCTCAAGTTTGAGCCACTCAGATTGGCTGACTCCAAGTTNGCTCTATTCAAGCCNGCTCCTCTTAANTGAGCNCCAGGTTTAATNTCATAATTTTTAACTATCATTTAATTTNTNTAACTCAGTTGTAGCTAGAATTNGGGTNAGNTATTNTATCANGACTANAGTATCTGGGTAAAGAGGTANGTAGGTTGAGGGNAATTATAAAAAAAATGATTGACATACTAAAANTTTCAACATAATATGCAANCAATTAAAATATTTTATGTNNGAAAGCTATAAAGCGACTATCATTGTAGCAATTGGATTCTTCGATGGTTTGTCGAGGAAGATGTTGATTATNTTCAATATTAGTTCTCAGGAGGANCCCCTTTCACCATGAAAATTCTAAAGATCACTTTTTTCGTTTTACTAATTTGTTTCGTCTTTCATGTTAGTTTCAACCAAGCTCAGNCTGCAATCACCAAGAAAGATATTGTTGCCGTCTGGTTGTTTGATGACGGTTCTGGTAATANTTTAAAAGATTNTTCAGGAAATGGGAACGACGGTAAATTGGTCGAAGGTCCAACTTGGGTCGATGGTAAATTTGGCAAGGCTCTCAAGTTCGATTCCAAGAAGAAGCATCGGGTTAAAGTTGAAANTAGTGATTCGTTGAACGTAACCGATCAAATTAGTATTTTGGCTTGGGGATTTGTTAGNGACAAAGCNGGAAATCGCCGTTTCCTACAAAAATCAACTCCAGGATCGGACAACCAATATCGTTTACTNCGAGAAGGTGGNTTTTTTCGTTTTGATGCTGGTCCAGGTGTCAGTAATAGTCGAGTCCAGTCCCCAATGTTTACAGACAATGAATGGCACCACGTAGCTGGGATCTACGATGGCAAGACTACTGCTATCTATATTGATGCTAAACAAACAGCCTCACAAAAATCGACTGGGAAGATGAATCCTTCTGATGGNCCGATTTTTATTGGTACTAAGCATCCCNATGCGCCAGAAGGTGACTATTGGATGGGTATGATCGATGAAGTNGCNATTATCAATCGGGCTGTAACAACTGCAGAGNTATCTCAGGCAATGAAAGGATTTGACAAGATTCTGAATNATAATGATACGGCCGTCGATGCNGGAGGTAAAGCCGCAACNATGTGGGGNCANATTAAGTCTTCTTACTAGGAAGNNCAGAAAAAANTAGGGAGACGAATAAACACAGATGAAAGAACAGAATTNAGGGTTTCTTTTAATTTGCTGTTTCTTGNTTTTTGCNNCTGTANATGGAGTGACGAAAATCAAGAAAAGCGAAATTGTTGCCCTTTGGTTGTTTGATGAAGGTTCGGGTAAAATCCTGAAAGATTCATCAGGTAATAAGAATGATGGTAGCTTGATCGAGGGACCAGCTTGGGACAAAGGTAAATTTGGAAAAGCTCTCAAGTTTAACTCGGCCAAACGACAGCGGGTAAAGGTCGAAAACCATGACTCTCTGAATTTGACTGACCAAATTAGCATTTTAGCTTGGGGGTTNGTCAGTGATACAGCGGGTAACCGCCGATTCGTCCAGAAATCAACTCCAGGATCGGACAACCAATATCGTCTATTGCGGGAAGGTGGGTTTTTCCGCTTTGATGCGGGNCCAGGTGTNAGTAATAGTCGNGTNCAATGTCCTATGTTTAAAGACAACGAATGGCACCACGTGGCTGGCATCTACAATGGAAAAACCACAGCTCTTTACATTGATGGAAAACAAACTGCAGAGCAGAAGTCTACTGGTAAAATGGTTCCTTCTACTGGGCCNNTNTTTATTGGTACCAAGCATCCCAATGCTCCAGAAGGAGATTACTGGAATGGCTTGATCGATGAGATCGCTATCATTAACCGAGCAGTAACAACTGCAGAATTAGCTGATGCAATGAAAGGTTTTAGGCGCCAAATCTTTGCTGTCGATTCGATGGGCAAAATTGCTGTAACTTGGGGTAACCTTAAGTCCAATTACCCCTAGCAGTTATTGGTTTTGTAGTTGAAGTACATCATAGATTAGGAGCAGGTTTTTGCGAATCTGTATATGGGTTTATCTAGGAAATTTTAGTTTCCTATTAGTTATCGTCACAAAACAAAATAGTAAAAAAGGGGAATGAACATGAGCGCCCGTCAATCGTCTCCGGCGGAGTCTGAACCGGTTTCTGAATCTTATCGCGCCTCGGCCTTTGCTGACGCCAAGCCTGAGCTCGCGGCTCCTGGAGCTACACCAGAGAGATTAGCCCATTTGAAGGAGCATGGTTTTGTCATCATTACTGACTTTGTCGACAATCCAATGATTCCAGTTCTCCGTGAGGCGGGTCGTCGTGTCACCGAGGCGTGTTCGCCTGAGCATGGATATAGTAAGGTCGACTGTTCCAAAGGTTACGTGCACCGTGCGAGAGAAGATGAGCCTTGGGCGATCCGAGGCATCATCCATCCCGCTTTCGAGGAACCTGGCTTTGCTGAGTTTCACGGTTCTCCAGATTTTCTCAGCTTTGTTCGCTCATGGTGTGGCGGGCTTGAGCCTGAGGATCTGGCGCTGAGTGGAATGCTTCTGTGGTGTAACCCCCGACGGCATGAGAATGGACCTAGTTGGCACCGGGATACGACGTGGTGGGGTACTGGAAAACCTTACTTTGCACAGAAGGATGACCGAGGGGATGGGCCTGAGGCTTATTCTGAGAAGGTCGAAAAACTCCGCTGGGAAGAAATCCGTGAAAAAAACGTGAAGGCGATTACCGAGCGGAACGGAGTCAGTATGTTCTTAGCTTTAGCTGATGATGAGTGCCACGAGCTTGTACCTGGTAGTCACGACCGATGGCGTACGCCGTTTGAACATGACGTTCTTCTTCCTCAAGCAATGAAGGATCAAGGAATACCATACACACCGAGCTGGGATGGTGTGGCCCCATTGCCAAACCAGGTTGCGATTCGGCTTAAGGCTGGGGAGGCCCTCATTCGCAATGGGACAACGATCCATACTGGTCACACTGTTCCTGATCGCGAGCGCAACACTTTATCAATTGGTTGGTCGAAATGGTCNGGGCCGTTTACCGGGGAACCTTCTGTGGCAGATGTGCGACACGCGTGGCAACTCGATCCCGCTGTACGAGAAGCTTTGCCACACGATTGGATGAAGACAGCATGGGACCGTTGGGCTGAAACGCAGAAGTTGGGTGATACACTTGAGGATCGGTACCCAGGTTTTGACATCGGCCGTATCAAAGCTGGGGAGGTAGCGGGTTGGCGTAGTGAGCTGGAACGTCAAGCTGCAGCAGGCGAGTCTTAGAAACCCTTCTAAACAGCGGTATAAGTTGGTTTAAATCTGAATATCATGGTTGGGTCAAGAAAATNCGCCGATATTGGAATTNTTTGGTGATTAACCTGCATATTTNAGGATCTGCTGCTCGATGGTTATCACCAACTGTGCCGAGCGGCGGTTCCAATTTCAAGACGGGCTGAATACCCGAACTTCTGAATCGAACCTACCTTTGCGAAGTTTGTGCGTCTCCAACTAAATCAGGGAAAAGGTAATCATGATTTTTTATCGTGTGATCGAATGATGATGCAAGCGTGATACAACTTGTGCCGTGATGATTCCTACCACCAACGAAGTTTTGAAATGGACATTCAACTCTTTCAGTGATTGCCCCAATTTCGTTTGGTGAAAACGGTTGACGAATTAGTGAAAAACTGGAAGTGTTGAATAAGTTCAGCTGTTTTAATTAAGAACCGTTTGTTCTTATACTCTGATGAGATTAGTTTAATAGGAAAAGCCCAGTTTCTTGGAACTTCGAGGATCCCTAATCAGTTGTGCTTTTCAATATGTGCGAGTCTAGAGCTAAATAGTCCGTGTAGCAGAGGTCGAAATCCAGCGTTCTCAGTTTGGCGGAATTATGCTGATATCTCGTGTCGTTGGTCCTAATGTTCCTCGTGAGATTAAGGCAACCTACGAGTGTATTCGGAAGATTCTTGTATATAAGGAGCTAGCGATCCGCATTCGCCCAACTCCCAATTAGGAAGTGTCAAATCTAGATTATTCGTAGAAGTCGGCTGCGATTTTACTCTCAATGCCATTTTCCATTCTTAATAGCTTTTTTTGACGATCGGTCAGTAGGTTTAACCATTTAGGCTCAAATCGGTGATGGGGGTCACACTGGAATCTCATCCAACTTCCGTTGCGGTAGTGACCGAATAAGGCATGTCTGTCTCGGTTGCTGGTATTTGCCCCTCCTCCATGCCAACATTGCCCGTTAAAAATCAGTACGCTGCCCACTGGTGCGATCGCTGTCTGGACGTTTTTGATTTCCATTCCTTCTGGTGTCTGGGCATAGCCGCTTTTGTGGGATCCAGGTACAATTCGAGTCGCACCGATCTCTGGTGTGAATTCGTCTAGCATCCAAACAGTATTCATCATCACTGGAAACTCAGCTGATTTCTTGATTAAGGGTTGAGGGATATCACCGTGTAGATGTTGTATGGGATCATTCGGTCTAACAATTCGAGCATTCAGGCTCCCCAAGATGATATCAAGGCCCATAAAATGCTCAATTAATGGTAGGACCTTGGAGTGATCAATAGTCTGGAAGAAGATCGGATTGTAAGTGGGAAGGTTAGCGATATGACGTGCTGTGCCAAGGTGGCGGTGGTCTGTGCCATGTTGTTGGTCTAAGTGGATAAGTACATCTCGCATTTCCGAAGCTAAGTTCTCNGNCAGAACATTTTTGATAATGGTATAGCCATAAACCTCAATTTCAAATTTNTCTTGCTGTAAATCGGACAAAATCCCTCCTTTTCTATATGTTATTGATATTGTATGATNAAAATTGGTTCTACGCCTTTAAATGTCAATGAATTAGGCTATCGAAACTTCAAAACTAGGCTTTTAGACTATCTGCACTAGTGTTTCCTAATATTGATAATACCTCAATNCTGAGCTAGCACGCCTTTTTTAGCCTTNTCACATTCTTTCTTCTCATCAATCTTCTATCTCTCTAGGATCTTCAATTATAACGGTATCTGAAACATTGACTCTTAAGATGTTGCATCTGTACGCTGGATGCTGGTAACTTCTACCGATCTGATTTTCATTCTAATTCTACTCCGAATTTTTGACTCCATTTTAGAATTTGTTCCCAAGTTTTATCTTCGACAAAGATGCCTTCTTCGGTACGCTTACGTTTTACTTTAGACTCGATTTCTCCGGGTAGGAGAATCTCGTCGAAGCCTTCGGCGACCGGTGAAGATTTGACGTGTTTGATAAAGATTTCGGATTCNTGGTNAAATTCTTCGATAGGTAAAAATTGTTCGATATCGACTATGATAAGAAAGGCNCCATTACTGAGNCGTTCGTTTTTTCCGATACATCCTGCACCACTCAGAACGCCTGCNAGAAGTTCAATANCGATGTTGAGNCCATATCCTTTGTGGCCTGCNGTAGTGCCNCCTAANGGTAGGATGCTCCCTAAAGGGATACCATAAAGGACGTTGGGATCGTTGGTGGGTTTGCCTTCNGCATCNAGAAGCCANCCATCNGGTGTTTCTTCGNCACGATTGCGTTTGATGCGTACTTTGCCTTCGGCAACAACGGTGGTGGTCATGTCNATGACNATGGGATCACCATATGGTGANGGAATTCCAAAGGCGAGGGGGTCNGTGACGAGACGNGGTTCTGTGCCACCCCAAGGTGCCATGCGATATGCAGGTGTGCCAATGGCNTTGACAAAGAGTAGGCCGATCATGCCTTGNCGGGCNATGTGGTCGACGTAACTGCCGAGGCGCCCAATGTGATTGGCGTTGCGAACGGTGATAGCCGCTAGGCCGCTTTTGCTGGCTTTCTCAAGACCGACTTCTACGGCCCTGCTCATAGTGACCTGACCAAATCCCCAATTACCGTCGATGATAGCAGTGAGGGGGGTTTCACGCAAGATATCGACATCGGAATTGGNGAGGATGTCATTGTCTTCTATCGCTGCAAGATATTGGGGGATACGGATGATGCCGTGGGAGTCGTGGCCAGTGCTGTTGGCCTCGGCCAGTAATTCGGCGATTAGCTTTGCATTTTGGTGGGACACCCCTGCGGCTTCGATGATGTTTGTACAGGTGTTGACGATTTTCTCTTTAGTGAATGTGGGCATAAAATTCTCCTATGTTTCTCCCTNCAATCTTTGAGATGCAGGTTTTAGAGATCGAGGGGCTGACGTTTTACAGAAGCAGAGTTTGGTATTTGGTTTTANATTCATAATTTGAAATAAGAACGTCANTAAAGGGGAATTCGAATTCATTTGGGGGTAAACAGNCTTCGGGATTCTATCATGGTTTTCAACTGATACCAAGGATTTTCAATTCTTGTCCGAGTAAACCGTTAGGAGTATTTAATATGTTTCTTTCACTTTAATCGGATTTGCCTAGCTTTCTGTAAAGGTTGCCTTATGTCATTTGGAATTGTTNTTTACACTTGGAAATCATTCAATNTCTTGCCTGATTGATATAGATGCGATGTAATAGTTCTTAAATTAGAGGTATTAATCTCCTAGAACCACCTTTGCCACAGTTCTATATCAATTCAAATCAAATTTATACTGATCTTAATGAGAATTAACGAGATACTATAGATTTATTTTTTGTTAAAGAATGTGGNTTTTGCAGAAGAAGTTGCAGTGATGGAACCCTAGATTTTTGATAGGAAACCCAATCACTGTCTATTTAGATACTTCTTGACTGAATTTTATAATTCCTAATATAATCACAATTAGTCTATATATGAGTTGAGCTCTACTTAACTCTGACTGCGCTGGAAACAGAAATTTATATTAACAATGAAGNAAATTAGAGAAAATTAGGAAATTGATAAAAGGAGTAGGTCCGCTACTACTGGGGATTAAGAAGATTGTGAATTTAAAGTTGTNAGTATATTGGTTGCACTGTGGTCTGGTTACTCGTTTACTTTCTCCTGTGGGTATTCAGNGGTGACAGCAGTCCTTTGAACATTTTGTTTTGGACTGTCGTTCCACAAGGAAAAGATAATCAGATACGTTCGATTAGGNAACTTGGAGTCAAGATGTCAAGGNGTATTGCCAATCATTAAGATATTTGTGGTGATTTTGTGAAATGATATTTAAACATATCCCCAGAGTTGGGTGAGATGACAACCAACCACCAAAAAGCGACCAAACGCTCAATTTTTATTGGTATCCTGCTCATTCCGCTAAGTTCATTCTGGATCACAAATTCTGAGATGGTGACAGGGGTGACCGAAATCACCTCGACCTCACTCTTAATTGGGGCTGTTTTTGTGTTGTTTTTGTTGGTATTGGTCAACGTTCTGCTAGAAAAGATAGTACCTAAACATGCCTTGTCTGGTGCTGAAATGCTGGTAATCTTCGTTATGCTTAGCATTGGGATGAGCATCAACGGAATTGGAATGTTCGGCTTTTTGGTCACAGCACTTTGCAACCCATTTTGGTATGCTACTCCTGAGAATGGATGGAACGATTTCTTCCCTGAGATTCCGAATTGGTTTGTACCACAAAGCAAAGATGCCATTCAGCACCTTTATCTTGGAGAATCGACTCTGTATCGCTCAGATCATCTCAAGGCGTGGGTGATACCTATACTTGTCTGGAGTACATTCACCTTTGTTCTGCTGTGGGTTATGCTCTGTGTGAATATTCTGTTACGGAAACGCTGGTTAGAACATGAGCAACTTTCATTTCCCATTACGACACTGCCAGTGGAGATGAGCCTGCGGGAGCGACGTTTCAGCGANTATTTGAAAAATCGCTATTTGTGGATTGGTNTAGTGATCGCTACCCTTATACAAACGAATAACACGCTGCAGTATTATTATCCCCAACTTCCTTATATTAAAGTTAAGCCGTTTGACATTAGCCACTTATTCANCGAGAGGCCATGGAATGCGGTGGCTGGNTTTCCCATCGCCTTTCATCCGTGTGTNATTGGNTTGACTTATTTTATTCCACTTGATATCTCATTCAGCTGTTGGTTTTTCTTTCTTTTTCGAAANGGGCAGCAGGTATTAGCGGCGGCAATTAGTACTGGTGGTGGTTCAGTATGGGGACCATCGGGTCGCTATCCAGCTATTGCTGAGCAAGGGGTGGGNGCATGGATTGGATTAGCNCTCTTGGCNTTGTGGATTGGTCGAAAACATCTGGCTCAAACCCTTAGCCTCGCTTGGTCAGGAAAACCATCGGATGAACCCATTCACCAGCGATATGCTTGGCTGGGTTTGACCTTGGGAATTATTGCTTTAGTTGCTTTTTGCAGTTTTGCTGGTCTCAATGTTGCCATCGCTACGATATTTATTCTTTTATTTTTGTTGTATATGATTGGACTTACACGAATCCGTTCAGAAGGTGGGGTGATCTGGAACTTTGGTCCTTATATTAACCCTCCACAATTGATGGTTCATTTGGTTGGATCTAGGTTGTTAAACCCAAGAGATTTAACGATCTTAGCTTATTTGCAATGGTTTAACTTAGACTATCGTTGTGCGGTGATGCCACACCAATTGGAGGGCCTTCGGATTGCCCACGTTGGAAAGGTTCAGAGGAAATCTATGTTTCGTCTGATTGTACTTGCAATGATAGTTGGAATTGTGGCTGCCTATTGGAACGTTTTGAGGATGTACTACATAAAAGGGGCGGGCACCCCATATGTTAACCTGTGGCGAACAAACATGGGACTAATTCCATATCGCCAATTGAGGGCGTGGTTAGACTATCCAGCTGATAGTGGCCTGGATAGTCTACCTTTCATTAGTGGAGGAATGTTAGCAACCTTCCTACTGATGTTCCTGCGTACGAACTTCCTCTGGTGGCCGATTCATCCGATTGGTTATGCTGTTGGGCATAGTTTTATTATAGATCTGATTTGGACCCCGATGTGTGTCTCTTGGTGCCTCAAAAAAATAGTTCTCCAATGCGGAGGCATTCGCGCTTACCGCCAAGCTATGCCCTTTTTTATTGGTTTGTTATTAGGGGACTACTTGAGTGGTTGTACTTTTAGCTTGATTGGTGTTATTTTCGATATTCCGATGTATCGTGTATTTCCAAATTAGTCCAATTTTTTAGTACAAGGACAACAATTGTGCTGGATGTTAAGCGGTTACTGAGTTACTTACAGTTTTAGGCTGATATGATTTTCAATCATTGCCTGAATGGCAGTGACTTGTGCCTCAATACGACAGGTCATATTCAGTGATGTTGGGGTTTCTGTTGTGACAAACCGGGTAGTGTGATCTTGAAACAAAGCAATTGGTATTCCTAGACCACGTATCTTTGCTCTTTTTTCTAGATCTAGTTCGTCAACCAGACCATTCGTAGCAGAAACGCCATCAATTTCCCTATCAAGATTAATAGGACAAACTTCGGCTACTCTTTTCAGAATGTTTTGACCGATTGTGGAGGCATCTTTTCTATATTCATACATGTAGTAACCGTGGCTTTCCCAGTCTTCATGCAGACTTATTATGGTCTCATATTCTTGATTATTTACAAATTTGCATAAAGCTTGAATTTCCGGCAGGTTTTTTGAGGAAAAAGCCCAGTTTATGTCGATATCCTGATCATTATTGCGGGTGTTGTGGACATAACCGTAAGGGTTAAGACATGGTATGATGTGAAACTGCAAAGTGTTAAGCCAATTTTGATGGTTCAAATCGCAGAAGGCAAGACAGGCTTCGACTCCGGCAGGTTCGTCTCCGTGGATACCGCCAAGAATCATTATCTTTGGAAGCATATCATTTTTTGAAAGTGTAATACCGTAGATCGGCCAACCCGCGGCTGAACCTAATCTCTCAAATTTGGTATGAAGGGAATTCAAAGCGTGGANTCGTCTGATCACACAACTATAATCTGGCATGGCTAACTTAAAACTGTAACAATATTTCCTTCAATAAGGCTGGAGGGGNAATCCTGAAGGGCCTTGCTTAGCAGCTTAACCTACTGGTTTTTTGTTCCTAGTTCATGGTGTGAGCATTAAGGTAACTTAATGACTTGGGTGAATATGACATAGTTACGTCCACGTGTCATCAGTTGGAGATCAACTTGATATGCTCGTGTTGGCATTGTACATGATTACGGCATTAGAGTAAAGAGCTATAGGCTATGGTTGCAGTTGGATTTAATGGATAGTGAGGAGGTATATAATGGCAATAGGTAGGAGGGCTGGGGGCCTCGTCTGTCTCAGGCTAATCCTTGTTGTGTGGTAGGATACAATGTCATTTAACGCCATTCGTTGTGACCAATATTACTATCGGGATTTACTTCTATTTACCTAAATATGGGAATGGTGTTAGAATACGTGGATCAATTTCGGTTAGCTGGTATCTTGTCAGATTTAGGCCAGACGTGATTAAGAGTGACCAAAGTATGTGATTGTCAACCTAACCCTTAAGATTCACAAGTGTTTTCCTTTTGTCGAGATGGATATCTGATGCAGAAAGTGTTGTACCTGATGAAATTAATCCACGTTTTTGTCGTTTCAATTCACAATTTAAACATAATATCTTCCATATCATTAGCACAGATGGTGGATAAGGAGTTTAAGTAATGGCTGAAGACAATAAGCTACAGTTGCAATTAGAATTAGAAAGTCTTATTGTTCATGGGGAGACACCAGTTGGGTGGGATGAAAACAGCTTGTTCAATGAAACTGTTGACCAGGCTGGCAATCTCTCTTCAGCTAATAGAGGGGGTGTAATGGTTGAACCTCAATTAGCTAGTCGTCGGGTTTATAGTGATCCCAATGTTGAAGCATTACGGGCGCATCTCCGTCAACACAATGGAATTCGTGGTCTTGAGATCTGTGAGCCGGCCGAAATAAAAAAAGCAGCTAGGATTTTTCATCGTGATGGTTTTGTCGTGGTGCGAGATCTCCTCAATTCTGAGCAATTGTCGTGTTTTAGAGAAGGTTGTGTCCGTGTATTAAGGAAGATCTTGGAGATACCAGGGCCGGGGGCTAGGAAATACATGGCCGAAACTGGGCGTCTGCCACATCGATACAGCTATGGTACATCTTCCGCCTCAAGGCATATGCTGCACGATATTGTCTGGGCTAGTATGATTGATTTGCCAACAACGACACCAATTCTTACGGAAATCTTTGGATCTTCCGATTATTGGGTTTGGGGCTCGGGCGGTGACCTTTGTCTCCCTGGTGCAATAGAGTATCAACATTTGCACGCTGATATCAAGGATTCACAACAGCTTTTGGAAGCTCGTATACAGCAGGCTGAAGCGCTCGATGTACAACTCAGTAGGAACAGTATAGGTGAGCTAAATGTTCCTACCCAAAAACTAGTTATGGAAATGACCGCCCCAATGGTTACCATCAATTTCTTGATGTCGGATCTCTCTTGGGAAAATGGTCCCATTCGTCAGATTCCAGGTACCCATACATTGGAACAGTCACCACCACCTCTTGTCGATGAACCCGAGTGGATGAGATTGTCCACTCTCGTTGGAGCACCTGCTGGGGCAGGTGTATTCCGAGACAACAGGGCTTGGCATGGAGCGACACCAAATCTTTCTAAGGAGGTCAGGGCCTTGCCAAACGTTGAGTATGCTGCTCCTTGGCGTCCTCCCCAAGACTTTGAAAAAACCATGCCCCATTCCATTTGGGAAACCCTGACACCTCATGCCCAACGTCTATGCAAATTTGTTAAGTCAGAGAGGGGGGTTTGGCCAGCTGGTGCTGGTATTATGCATCCACTTGCAAGTAAGCAACGGGAGGCGTTGAAAGTGGATGGGATTGACCTTGTGAGATCTATCGGAAAATAAATCGATCGGCTTAGTTCCCAGTGATGAGAAGTGGTTAACAAGCCTACAGGAAACTTCGATAATTGCACGGGGTTGGTTGAGGAAAAGAGAATAGGCTCATCTGGTATTCTTCCTATTTGGTCAGCGAATGAATCAATTAGCCTGACACTCTAGTGTTTGTCTTTTCTTGGTTGAGCTTATTTGGGGGCCTTCCCTTCCCGATTTGCTTTGGATCTTGTTGTCAAATCGAACCAAGTTTGGTGGCCCTGAAAAAAGCGTTCTAATTCATCAACCATAAGCCTGAAAAAGTGTGGGTAATCGTCTCCTGTTAGCCCAGCGAAATGTGGACTTAAGAATACGTTAGGTAAATCAATGATCTCACTGTCCGCCGGAATTGGCTCCGGGTCGAAAGCTTCAATCCCGGCTGTGATATCCCCTCGTTTCAGTCGTTCGATTAATGCCTCGGAATCCACAATTTTCCCGCGCGACACATTTACAAAAGCCGATCCTGATGGGAGCAAATCCAGCTCGCGTTTGCCAATCATTCCCTCCGTTCTAGGTGTTAGAGGTGCCACACACACCACCACATCGCACTGAGAGAGCAGGTTGTCGAGTGAAGTTTGAACAAACCCAATTGCTTCGGCCATTTCTCTCGGTAAATATGGATCGTGAACCCATATGTCCACCTCGAATCCTCGTAGGAACTTGATTAGTCTGCGACCCATGTGTCCGCAGCCGATGAGTCCGACTCGTTTGCCATAAAGCATTTTTTGATTCTTACTCTTTTCCTCTCCACTAGGGGGGGTGCCAGCAGTAATTTTTCGGAACATCGCACCCGCGTTTCGAAGGGAAATCAAGATTAGTGCCAAGGCCCACTCGGCCACCGGATAGGATGATCCTTGTGTAGTATCTACCGTTCGGATACTACGCTGCCAACAGGTTTCCAAGTCGATCCGAGCGGCGAAGCGATCGCCTTCTAGTTCGCCAATAATTCTCAAATTAGGTGCATGATTCAAAATTTCTTCGCTAACTCTTGGCGCTCCATGACAGACCACCATGCCATCTACATCTTTCACTTGTTCACATAGCTTCTGGATAGTTTCTGGGTTTTCATGGGCTTGATAGATATTCCCACCATTGCACTCAAACCAGTTCCAATTGGCAAAAGATTCCAACCGTTCTAGTGCGTCGGGCGAAATATACCTCTCTCGAACACGTTGATCGAATAGTAGTAGAACCTTCGGCTTCTTGTCTGCCATCAAAATTTCTCCTT
>NZUQ01000077.1 GCA_002697225.1 Candidatus Poribacteria bacterium | reverse complement strand
TCCCGTAGAAAACACTTAAAGGAGTAATTATGATGAAGCATATCGCTTTTGGTGTGGTAATAGTGTTTGTTTTTGGCACGATAATGGTGGTTTCGGCTGATGTGCCTAAGGATTTAATGATTTATCTTCCTTTTGATGAAAAAAGTGGGACAACAGCCAAAGATCTGTCGGATAGTAAGTATGTAGGTAAGCTAAAAGATGGCGCTAAGTTTGTAGGTGGAAAAGTTAATAATGCTGTTGAGATGGTAGGTGGGAAATCCGTTGTCACGGTAGAGGATTTCAACTTGGCACCATTGAAGGGAACCAATCAAATTACTATTGGTGCTTGGTTTAAAGTAATCAAACACAATCAATGGGATGGTGTGGTTTCTATCGAGGCTGAAGGAGGAGAATGTTGTGAATTTCGTCTCATGCTAAATCAAGACCCTGCTCCTAAACCCTTTTGGAATATGGGGCATCACAAGGATCGAACCGGTAAATTTGTGTTTGCTATGAACCGTTGGTACCACTATGCCATGACTTATGATGGCAAAAAGGCTCGTATCTATGTCGATGGTAAAGAAACAGAAAGTTCAGATGAAAATGTGAAGTTGCCAACAGGAAAAGGCCTTTTTATGGTTGGGGCTGGGGAAAAGCCGGGAACCTGGGCCATGGAAAGTGGTATCATCGACGAAGTTTTTGTCTCTAATCGACAGTTGAAAGCAGATGAAATTGGAAAAATTATGAAGGAAGGACTACTAACTACGGCTGTGGCTCCCAAGGATAAATTGACCACTATGTGGAGTGACATAAAACGTCGGCGCTAGTTCCTCCAATTCAATTTTTTTCAAACCTAATACAAGGAAAAGTCATGAAGAATATTATTTTAGCTGTGATTACTGTCAGTCTTGTGTTTGGGTTGGGTATAACCATATCGGCCCAAAAAGCACCTAAAGGATTGATGCTTTATCTCTCTTTTGATGAAGGGAAAGGAAATACCTCTAAAGATTTGTCTGGAAACGGATATAAAGCCGAGCTTCTGAATGGGGCTAAGTTTTCTAAGAAAGGGGCCCCAAATTATGGATCAGGCGCAGAAATGGTGGGTGGAAGTTCTGTAGCCACGGTAGAAGAGTTCGACCTTAAACCGGTAAAGAGCACCAATGAAATTACCATTGGCGCTTGGTTTAATGTGGTAGAACACAACCAGTGGGATGGAATTGTTTCTATCGAAATTCCTGGTGGTGATTGTTGTGAGTACCGTCTGATGTTGAATCAAGATCCAAAACCAAAGACTTTTTGGAATATGGGACACCATCAAGATAAAACCGGCAATTTCGTGTTTGATTTAAAGAAATGGTATCATTATGCCATGACCTATGATGGGAAAAATGCGTTGATTTACGTGGATGGAAAAAAGGTTGATGAGTCCGCTGAAGGAATTAAACTGCCGACTGAGCCAGGGCTTTTTATGGTTGGGGCCGGGGAAAAACCGGGAACCTGGGCTATGGAAGGCGGTGTTATCGATGAGGTTTTTGTCGTCAATCGTGAATTACAGTCCGATGAACTCAAAGATATAATGAATAAAGGCGTCATCATGGCTGTTGATCCCAAAAAGAAGCTAGCAATAACCTGGGGAACTGTCAAAACAGANTATTAGCAACTGAAGTTCTATGATAAGTGGCAATTTCTNAAAATACGGAGTTGTCACTTATCTATCTNTTNACCAGTTGCTGGAATTCAGGGATTTTTTGTATAATTCCTAAGTCTTCCGATTTTGCTACTTCCCGAAACCTCCCTTCCAAAGAGAAAGCCGCTTCAAGTTGTTTCAAGCCCTTTTCTATCTGTTGCGTTTGGAGATAGGCCAAGCCCAAATGGTAGTGTACAGCGGCAACCCCTTTTTGCAGTTTGGTTGCTTCTTCCAGAATAGTAATTGCATCGANATATTTTTTTCGTTTGTAANGTACCCAACCTAGNGTATCATAGAANACAACATTATCCGGTTGGCGTCTGACTGTTTCCTCTGCCANCAGTTCTGCTTCAGATAATCTCATCCCTAAGTTGGCAAAATTCTTGGCTTTAACGTGGTTTAAGCTGACTNTTGCCGTATTTTGTACGTTTTNGTTCTGTTCGTCCTTGGCTAAACGCTCCAGTTCAGAAATTGACCGGACATCACCGATTTGTCCTAAGACAAACGCCACCACACCACGAACTCTCCAATCTTTGTCTCTTAGTGATGAGATTAGCGACTCCAATACCTGGTTATCATCTCCGAATCTGCCCANAGCAAAAGCTGCTAATCTTCGAACGCGTTCATCTTTATCCGTCAATGCAACTAGTAACGGCTCCACCATGCGTTTGTCACCAAGCTGTCCCAAGGCCAGCGCTGCGTATAGACGTACACCAGCATCTTCATCTGAAAGAGCAGCGAACAACGGATCGATAGCTTTTTTGTCACTAAGTTGTCCCAAGGCGCTAGCTGCCAATCGACGTAGGCCTTCATCTTGATCCGAAAGAGCTCCAATCAATGGCTTAACAGCTCGTTTATCACCAAGTTCAGCTAAAGCGCCAGCTGCTAACCGACGAAGTCTCTCATCCTGATCCGAAAGAGCCTCAATCAGCGGTTCGATTGCTCGCTCATCGCCCAGACGTCCTAAAGCTAAAGCAGCTGCATAGTGAACTTGTTTTTCGTCATCGGAGAGGGTTGTCACCAGCGCTGCCAAAGCTTGCTCATCGCCAAGTAATCTCAAGGCGAGTGCAGCTTCATAGCGAACATTCGGCTCTTCATCCGTTAAGGCAATAATTAGCGGTTCGGTTGCTTTTTTATCACCAAGTTCTCCTAATGCACTAGCTGCTAAACCACGGGTAAAGCTATCCTTATTCTTGTTTTGGATTACGGTCAGCAGTGGATCGACAGCAGATTGACCAAGTTGAGCTAGCGCAGTCGCAGCATTGGAGCTGACAATTCCCTCTGTATCTTCAAGTGCATAGATCAACGGTTTGAGNGCAACTTGAGCACCAAGTTGTCCTAAAGCTTTGGCCGCATCGGATCGGATAAGATGATTATGGTTCTTCAAAGCCTCAATCAGCGGTTCAATCACCCGGCTATCATCGAATTGAGCCAATGCACCGGCCGTGAGTCCTCGAATATAAACGTCTACTGACTCGTTTTTGAGTATTTTGATCAATGGTTCAATCGCACGGATGTCACCAAGTTGTGCTAGAGATCGAACGATATTGGACTGGACATTTTTCTTCCCTTGATGAAAAGCAGAAATCAGCGGTTCGACTGCACGATGATCATCCAGACGTCCTAAGGCCAAAGCTGCATGAGACTGGACTAGGCTGTTCTTATCCTTGAGTGAAACTATCAGAGGTTCAATCGCACGTGCATCACCGAACTGTATCATGGCTTCAGCGGCATTTGAACGCACAAGGTCATTTTCATCAGTTAGTCTATCTATAATCGGTTTAATTGCCCGTTCATTACCAAGTTGTGCTAAAGCTTTGACAGCATTGGATCGAGTGAGGTGGTCCTGACTTGTTAGAGTGGCAATCAATGGGATAACTGCACGCTCATCACCTAATCGTCCCAGCATCTCTACCGCTATATTGCGAACTTGGACGTCATCATCAGCCAACACCATAATTAAAGGATTGACAGCCTGTTTGCTATCCAGCTGTACCAGCGCAGTAACTACTCTTCGACGAAGCGAGCTTTTCTCTTCCTTACTATGTAAGATATTAATTAACGGTTTTAGGACACGCATGTCACCGGATGCGGCCAAGGCATCAACTGCTAGGCGGCGGATACGAATATCCTGATCCACTAAGACCTTAATTAATGGATCAACAATTCGTTTGTTCTGAATGTTTCCCAAAGCTTCAACAGCCAGACGGCGTACGATAGGATCGTCAGTGTTGAGAGTATCAATCAACGGTTCANTGGCTAGGGAGCCTAACTTTGCCAAAGCAGTGGCCGCTTGCTTTCGAGTGTACCCATTTTTATCTTTATCTTTGATGATAGCAATTAATAGTTTAACAGCACGTTTATCCCCCATTTCAGCCAATTTAAGAATGCTATTCAGGTCAGAAGTTTGGTTAACTTGTTCCTGTGCAGTGNCGAAGCTAGAATATCCTAGGGTTGCAATGAAGATAAAGATGGCAATACGCGTTTTAATCTGCATTTTCTGTCCGTTTATGATAAATGACCTTTTCTACAACATATGGCTTTTCAAAAAGTGTTCACTGTTAACTGTAAAAAAATGGATAGTTTCCCCATTCTCCTGTTGAAATAACAAGTTGGATGCCTTTAGTACTTTACTTTTGGGAAAGATTAGAGGTCTTAGCTTTTATAGATTCCCTCTTTTTGCAGAATATCAGCCGCAATTGTATAGGTTGTCGGATGCATGGCAATGACCACCAACCCAAGGCCTTCTGCTAGGTAACCACCCATATAGAGATTCGGAATGTTAGTAACTTCGGAACTATAAGACTTCGTTTCGACTTGGTGCACTTGAAAACGGTAGTTATCATATTTCTCTTTTAATCTCAACGCAGGAAACCCTTTGAACAGAGAATAATCCGCAATCCCTCCAATTTCTATGACCACGTGATCTACATCTATCAATTTTTGATGTCCATTGTTATTCACCGTGACTAAACCATTCTTTGGTTTGTCCTCAATCTTTTGAAGATGACTATCATAAAGCGTTTGAAACCGCGGATCTTGACTTTCAATAATTTCAGCAATACGGGCGTAGTAGGGAAGGCCATCGCGGCTATCATTAATGAGGCGCCAATGTCGCTCAAACGATTGGCGCATGACGTAGTGAACCTCTTTCTGAGCATCGTAAAGTTCTGTTGCCGCCCAATCTGCTGATCGACCTCCACCAACAACAACGACTCGGTCTCCATCAAAACTCTCTGGTCGATCATAACGGTTCACTACAAATGGTAAGTCCTCACCAGGCACATTAAGCTTTCTCAGAATACAGCGTTGGCCAACAGCATAAATCAGGTATTTGCAAGTATATTGATGNACTGTCTGAGTACCAACATCCCGACTAGTTAAGTGAAATCCTCGTTCATGTGGTTCTATCTGCACAACTTTCTCGTGTGTGTGGATATGATTGACTAGATCAAATCGTTTAGGTATTTGATGATAGTAACGGATCAAGTCTCTTTTACANATCAANTCNTTAACGCTAAGATNGANAGGNTGTTCTTGGACGTATTGAGCTAATGGATAAAATGCAAATTCCATCCATTGTCCCGGAGATAAAGTTAATAAATTTTCTGGGGCATTGTTCCAGAGACCACCAACCTCTTCCTGAGTGATAAGGAGGTAATCTATAGGATCTTCTTGGCGAAATTCTAATGCAATCTGGGATAGTTCTTGGAAAATCCTTCTTGGATGGTGCAATAGATGGAATAGATCAATTGGTGGAATACCATTATCCGCCAGTTTTGAGAAATCCAGTTCCAGCAAAGTCGATTTGTGTGTGCTCAAGGAAGCGGCAAGTTGTGGATAACGCTGGCTGAAAATGTGGCTTTCCCGATAGTAGGGATGCCATCCCCCCAGTACTGCAGCGATAGGGAGNCCAGCTGGTCCTCCNCCTACGATAATGACAGTGCGATGTTCAATTTTATGTGTCTTGTNGATTTGATCCATGATAAGATTGACNGAAACCNGGATGAAGTTTATCCTCAAATGGNGAGCGGGAATTCGGTTACGATTATATCTTTTCTGACTTGTAATTACTAGCTCAGTTTAAATCANCGAGTCTGCTAATGAAAAATGGAATTCATATTTCTGTTGGAGTTAAAGATGCCACGATTGTCGGGGCAGATCATCGAGCACTGCAAGCTGCAGTAGATTATGTCGCAGCATTGGGCGGAGGAACAATCCATATNCAACCAGGTACCTACCAGATGGNAGATTCACTTCATCTCAGATCNCACCTTAAGCTGATAGGAAATTCCGAACAGACTATCCTCCGAAAAGAATCTGGCTTCGTCTCACCACTATTAACAGATGGTGACTATGGTGAGGAGCAGGTTTCCTTAATGGATCCAACTGGTTTTGAGGTTGGAAGCGGAATTAGCATTCGCGACGATGCATCCGGTGGTTTTCATACAACCACAGCTACCATTACTGCCCAATTGGATCAAAACACTTTCGCTATTAACAAACCGTTACAAGCAGACTGTATGGTTGTTAGAAACGCCATCGCTAAAAAATCATTTCCGGTTATCAGCGTCTATTATGCGGAAAATGTTGAGATTGAAGGACTGGCAATCGATGGGAATAGGGCTGCCAATCAGCCTTTGAACGGTTGCCGAGGAGCAGGTATATTCTTTTATCGAGTTAATAATTCGCGGATAAGTGATTGTGTNGTTCATGATTATAATGGAGATGGCTACAGTTTTCAGCAGAGCAATGACATTGTAATCGAAAATTGCCAGTCATACCATAATTCCAACTTGGGATTTCANCCTGGCAGCGGATCGCAGAGACCAGTTATTCGTAACAATATAGCTTATGAAAACGAAGGAGATGGGCTATTTCTGTGTTGGCGTGTTCGACATGGGATCTTCGAAGGCAACGAATTACGAAATAACGGCCAATATGGCATCTCAATTGGTCACAAAGATTCTGATAATTTGTTAATAGATAACTTGGTTCTCAGTAATGCCAGTCATGGGATTTACTTNCGCAATGAACCTGAATACACNGGAGGACACCGAAACCGTTTGGAGGCTAATGCGATTTACAATAACGGTACGCAAGAAGATGGAAATGGGATTACAATCGANGGAGAAACCAACGATGTGAGGATTGTCAACAATCGGNTCGGTAACAAAACTGAATATGGTCTTGCCACCCAACGCATCGGAATTGTCGTTGGACAAAAAGCCAAACGGATTGAAATCAGCGAAAACGAAATTAAAGATAATTTGGATNCAGATATTGTTGAATAACTAATTAGCAATACCATTTCACCGAACAAGTCAGAGAAATAATGCAGACGGGAAACCTAGGATTACATTAATTTCGAAAAGGTTAAACTATTNGTAGAATTTTCTACAGAATGCCCTCCAGTATTGAAACCATCCAACCCAGAAGTTCTGTGCTTCTACTTCAACGAAGAGCAGGGGTTTAAACAATGCTCAGGTTATACAAAAATACGAATCGCTGAATTAAATGNGGGGGCCTCGCTCACGGATGATTTTAATTGCCAATTCTGGATCAATCTGAACAATCATTTCTGGTTCGACGCTGCAATACCCTGGCAAATCAAAGCCAGCGACGGCGCTGCGCGTATGCCATCCGGATAGTGATGTGTCCATTCCATCCTCAGCTGATTCAGATAGCGGCCCACCAAGTACATCGTGAAAAACCTTGGTGTAACCATCTACTACGCGAGGTGATTTGGAAAAAGAACCCCCTCCATGTGAGTTGACCATGCCAATGCACTTAACACAATACCAGATACTATTTAAAGTACCAAATGGATCGAGCCCCCAATGTAAAGCACGGACGTGTTTAATTCCNGCCTCACNTCCTGATTGGTANCCAACTTCCACGTCTTGATCGTCATTAGTCAACGNACCTGAGCCTCCACCGGTACCCGAGGTGAAAACTAGTCCNGATGGTGTAAAGGTGAGTGTACAAATTCGTCGGCCTTTGGGAGCTGAAATTGAATCCNCTTTCTTNCCGAGATCGATGTTGAGTTTCTTAAGCCTGTCGTACACATCAAAATTGCGATTCCATAGGCTGTCTTGGCTTATNATTATTGTTCCTTTCCAAATTTGTTATGGATTAATTTATTGCCCCAGCATCTCGCAAACTTGTTCCGCGACACCATTAATAACAGCATCGAGAATATGTCCTCCTTTAGGAATGCTAGCGAGTTTCGCGTTTTCGTAGTTGATCTGATCCTGCCGAATTCGTTGCGGGAAAACCACCATGGCAAAAGAGGTTTCAAATTCTCCCGCATGGCCAGCACTCCGTTCCAACTCTAGGTTTTGCTCATAAAAGGATTCCGANCAGGTTTTCCAATAGGTAATGTAGGTAACACCAAGATCATCTAGCTTCTTAATCTGATCAGGAGCTTTCGGTTCNAGATTCTGCCGCATATTTCCGCCGTGCCCGTTAAGCACCATAACCTTGGNTACACCCAGACGCTTTAGGCTGTGACACACATCATAGACATACTCCAAGAATATCTCNGGTCGAATAGTCAAGGCACCNCCATGTGCCATGTGGTGCTCGGATACAGACATGGAAATAGTAGGTGTTACCAACACGTGTGGGTAAAATTGNCTTGCAGTNCGTTCNGCAATCTCAGTAACGCTAGCTGTGTCGTGNATCATAGCTAANTGGTCCTGATGCTGTTCCAANGCACCAGTTGGAACAATTGCACCTTTAACTGTNCNATTGGAAATGCTCTCTTCTAATTCCTTCCGCGTCAATTCNCCCAAAAATACGTTTTTTCCTGGCATCATCCCCTCCTGTGTTGANNTTTTNCGGTTCATTNTATNCATTGAATATTATCTCCATTATCTTACCAATTNCTTCTGATTTTGGTCAANGAAAACCTGATTTTGGTGTTATTTNTCTTGGAANGATATTATGCTTGACCAGANGGGAAGCGTTAGACTGAAANTCACTNTGAAGCCTCCCNAGTAATAAGNAGGAACCACGCTAAGCAAAAAAACAGCATTATAAAATAAATGGGAAANGCNATTTATTTTAAATATNTTCTGCTNTNCTATTTGAGATTGATGGAACGACACTGGNTTATTCGGGAAGTTTATGGTCCTCAGCAGTCAGGTTTATGGTCCTCAGGTTTATGGTCCTCAGATAGAAAATTTAATTGTGCTTATGAATCCAGAGTTTTATATAATAAAGCGTTATCTNAATTTGAGATGATGTCAAAACATATGGACTGTTTTNGNAGGGAGATTTAAATATTATGTCGACGANAAACATATTGGTTACTGGCATGAGTGGNTTGATAGGTAGTGCTGTNCGTAATCGATTAGAAGGTAAATATAAAGTAAATATACCCTGCGTGCGTTGAATCGACGTCACGTCTCAGGACTGGAATGTTATCAAGCTGACATTGCCAATCTGGAGGAAATCCAGCCTGCCTTTGATAAGCAGGATGTGGTTGTCCACCTAGCAGCGGTGGCTGATGGTGGAGCTACATGGGACGATTTGTTGGCTCCCAATATTATTGGTACCTACAACGTATTTGAAGCTGCTCGGCGTGCTGGAGTGAAGCGCATCATCTATGCTAGTAGTGGATCAACAATCAGCGACTGGGAGCGTGAGTCTCCTTATGGTGAAATTGTTAAAGGCGATTACAACCAAGTATCTGAGAACTGGCCGAAATTAACCCATGAATCCATCACCAGACCCAGCGGCCTTTATGGATGTACGAAGGTCTGGGGTGA
>NZUQ01000076.1 GCA_002697225.1 Candidatus Poribacteria bacterium | reverse complement strand
TCAATGCTTTCTTACACGATTTATTGATTGTACCTGAGAGCAAACAGTCAATTCTGCAGGAATTATTCGGTAATCAACTTGACCCACTTGTGCTAAATTCCTTATTTCTTCTGGTCTTGAAAAAACGCGAACGGTCGACCGAAGATATTTTGTTAGCGTTCACACAACTTGTGGATGAACAAGCTGGGAGGTTGGTTGCAGATGTTACTTCTGCAATTGAGTTAACGAGTAAACAGCAAGATGCATTGGTTGAGAAACTTAGTGGTTATTCAGGGAAACAGGTTAGATTAAGTATGCGAGTTGATTCATCAATCAAAGGGGGATTTATTGCTAAGTTGGGAGACACCGTTTTTGATGGAAGCGTGGCAACGCAATTGCAACGGTTGAAAAGACAATTGGCGAGAGGATAAGAAACTTTATGGCAAAAGATGTTAGACCTGATGAGATCTCAAGTATCCTAAAGCAACAACTTCTACAATACAGCCGTGATGTAGACGTTTATGATATGGGAACGGTACTGCAAGTTGGAGATGGGATTGCAAGAGTACATGGATTAGCAAATGCTATGGCAGGTGAGCGCATAGAGTTCCCGAATGATGTTTTTGGTATGGTTTTCAATCTGGAAGAGGATAACGTTGGTTGTGTCCTTTTTGGAGAGGACAAGCTTATTCATGAAGGAGATACTGTTAAGCGAACTAATTCTCTTTTAGAAGTTCCTGTCGGAGAGGAGTTACTTGGACGAGTTGTTAACGCACTTGGTGAACCTCTTGATGGAAAAGGGCCAATTGAGACTTCCCAGACTCTCCCTGTTGAACGAAAAGGTTTGGGGATTGTCCAGCGGCAACCTGTGTCTGAACCCTTATTTACTGGTATAAAAGCGATCGATAGTATGATACCGGTTGGGCGAGGGCAACGGGAGCTGATTATTGGTGACCGACAGACGGGGAAAACGGCCATTGCCATTGACACTATTATCAATCAGAAGGATTCTGGGGTGAAGTGTATTTATGTTGCTGTGGGACAGAAGGGGTCAACGGTTGCCCAGATTGTTAATACTCTTGAAGATCATGGCGCTTTAGAATATACAATTGTTGTCTCTGCAACGGCAAGTGATGCTTCGCCGCTTCAATATCTTGCACCTTATACAGGGACATCGATGGGGGAATATTTTCGTGATCAAGGTGGACACGCATTAATCATTTACGATGATCTCACCAAGCATGCTTGGGCTTATCGGCAAATGTCTTTGTTGTTACGCCGGCCTCCGGGGCGTGAGGCTTATCCAGGTGATGTTTTTTATCTGCATTCTCGCTTGCTTGAAAGAGCGGCGAAGTTAAATGATAAGTTGGGTGCAGGATCGTTGACAGCACTTCCGATTATCGAAATTCACGAAGGCGATTTAACAACTTATATACCAACGAATGTTATTTCAATTACGGATGGCCAGATATACCTGACGGCAGATCTGTTTAATGCTGGAATCCGCCCTGCAATTAATGCGGGTGTTTCCGTCTCACGCGTGGGAGGGGATGCGCAGATCAAAGCGATGAAAGCAGATGAAGTGGCTAAAACGATGCGGCTGGATTTAGCACGTTACCGTGATGTGGCGGCGTTTGCCCAGTTTGGTTCTGACCTTGATGCTTCAACGCANCAACAACTTCGTCGTGGAGATCGCTTAGTTGAGCTGTTAAAGCAGCAACAATACGAACCAATGNCGGTGGAAAGGCAGATTGCATCGATTTTCTGTGGCTCCAACGGATACCTAGATGATCTGGATCTCCATGATCTGGCGCGATTCGAATCAGAGTTCTTGGTCTACATGGATCAAAATTATAACGATGTATTGGAAGAGATTGCTGAAACTGGCGATTTAAGTGATGAGTTGATTGAACGATTACACACAGCCGCAAAAAATTTCAAAAATATCTTTGACACAACTGAGTCCGACGCGTAAATTGGAAATTAATGGCTACACTTCGGGAAATTAGACGTCGGATTGCTAGTGTTACCAAAATTTCGCAGGTAACTGATGCCATGCGAATGGTTGCTANCGCCAAGCTCAGGCGTGCGCAGGAAGCTATTGAGGCAAATAGACCATATGCGGAGAAGTTTGACCTGTTGCTTGGTCATTTACTTGCTCAAATGGATATGGATGAGGCCACTCATCCGTTTCTTGTCTCCCATGAAATGAAATCTGTTTGTCTGGTTGTTGTTTCCAGCGATCGCGGACTCTGTGGAGGGTTTAACACCAGCATTGTCAAAGCCTCAAATGAACGAATTGGTTTCTACAAAAATCAGGGGTTTGATGTCAGCTTAGTTTGTGTTGGTCGTCGCGTAGCCGATTCTTTTAGAAAGCGTGAACATAGAGTAGTTGCTGAATATTTGAATGCATTTCAGACTTTACGTTTTGGGACAGCTATTGATATTGTTAGCAAGTTTGATGAGCTTTATCTTGAAAAAAAAGTTGATAAAGTTGAGGTGATTTATAACAATTTTAGATCTGCAATCACACAAAATGTGTTAGTTGAGCAATTGTTGCCGCTCACCCCTAATCCTCCCACTGGTGACGACCTTTTTTTGGATTACCTTTACGAACCTACGCAGTCCGAGATTTTTGAACGGGTTTTATCGAAACATCTAAACATTCAAACTTGGAAGGTTTTGCTGGATTCTCATGCTGCGGAACACGCAGCACGAATGACTGCAATGGAAAACGCTACAAGTAATGCCAAAGAGATTATTGATGAGCTTATACTGCAACGTAATCGCGCACGTCAGGCCATAATCACAAAAGAAATTTCAGAAATCGTGGGTGGTGCAGAAGCACTAGGTTAATTTGAAAGGATAGATTATGAATCAGGGAAAAGTTTTAGAGGTTGTTGGTGCACGAGTAGATTTGGATTTTTCCGGTGGCGAATTGCCAGACATCTTAAATGCCGTTGAGGTTGAACGTGCAGATGGATCAAAACTTGTTCTCGAAATACAACAACATTTAGGGGAAAATCGTCTGCGTTGTATATCGATGGATACAACAGATGGTCTTGTACGAGGCGCGATGGCTACTGATACAGGCCAACCCATTACCGTTCCTGTTGGAGAAGCATCTCTGGGCCGCGTTATTAATGTGATAGGTGATCCTATTGATGAGGCAGGACCAATTGAGGCTGAAAAGCGCTATCCTATTCACCAGCATCCACCAGAGCACACAAAACTAAGTACTGTTGCAGAAATGCTTGAGACAGGGATCAAGGTTATTGATCTTATTCAACCGGTGGCCAAAGGCGGGAAAGTTGGTTTATTTGGTGGTGCGGGAGTTGGCAAGACGGTTCTAATTGCTGAGTTGATTAACAACATTGCAACACAGCATGGTGGTTATTCTGTTTTTTGTGGTGTGGGTGAGAGAACCCGTGAGGGAAATGGGTTTTGGATTGAACTGGATGAGTATGGTGTTCTCGATAAGACGGCGCTTGTTTTTGGACAAATGAACGAACCGCCTGGAGCACGTCTGAGAGTTGGGCTGGCCGGGNTGGCTATTGCAGAGTATTTTCGTGATGAACAAAATCAAGACGTGTTGATATTTATTGATAATGTCTTTCGTTTTACCTTGGCAGGGGCAGAGGTGTCTGCTTTGATGGGTCGGATGCCTTCGGCTGTCGGTTATCAGCCGACGCTCGCTACCGAGATGGGGGAGATGCAAGAGCGTATTACTTCAACTGAGGACGGATCTATCACCTCATTCCAAGCTGTTTACGTTCCCGCTGATGATTATACAGATCCGGCTGTTATTACTGTNTTCGGTCATCTGGACGCGGCTACTCGATTAGAGAGATCTATCGTTGAAAAAGGGCGTTATCCTGCGGTTGATCCACTGACATCAACTTCGAGAATCCTTGATCCTGCAGTTATCGGTGAAGAGCATTATCAAACTGCTCGTGCTGTTCAGGTGACGCTTCAGGAATATGAGGATCTCAAAGATATTATTGCCATTCTCGGTGTAGACGAATTGACAGATGAGCAGAAAGTTGTTGTTTCGCGTGCGAGAAGAATCGAAATGTTTCTGTCGCAACCAATGTTTGTTGCTGCACGATTTACCAACACGCCAGGTAAGTATGTGAAAATTGAGGACACGATTAAAGGATGTCGAATGATTCTTGACGGGGAATGTGACGATTTATCTGAGCAATCTTTATACATGATTGGCCCGATAGAAGAAGCATTTGAAAAAGATGAAGGATCGGAG
Organism: Candidatus Poribacteria bacterium; assembly: GCA_002697225.1. The sequence continues at coordinate 55,117 of NZUQ01000076.1, read as the reverse complement.
CAAGCAGCTTAGTGTCTTATGTTAGATCGACAATTTAGTGTTGAAATACGAACTCCCGAAAANCTNGTTTATCAAGGAGAAGTTAAGAGTATCCGTGCTTCAGGTACGAACGGTCCTTTTCAGGTTCTAACCGGTCATATTCCTTTTTTGACGACGATTGAATCTGGGGAGCTGATTGTAGAAGACCATCATGGGATTCGTTCAATGGCGACTAGTAATGGGGTTTTCGAAGTCTTGCGAGATGGGGTTACTGTACTTGTTGAATCAGCTGAATGGTCTGATGAAATTGATACTCTGCGGGCCGAAGAAGCTTTACAGCATGCGAGAGAACAGTTAAAATCCCAACTTCCTGACATGGACTATATTCTTGCGGAGCTTGCTTTAGCCCGTGCTGTTGCTCGTTTGAAAGTTGCAAAGTCTTCTCGGTAACGTCTGGTTAATTTATTAAAAGGGGGGACAGCTGAGAGGGTTTTTTCAGTTGTCCCCCTTTTAACGCAAAGTGTTCAGATAACGTCAAAGTGTTCAGATTGGATCTCAAAAAAATAACCTGCCAACTTCAGGCCAAAGATACAACGCTCTGGTCCGAAAATCCTGATGTACAGACAAAGATTCGCAATCGGCTTGGTTGGTTAGATTGTGTTGACCTGATGGGGNCCTTTCTGCCTGAGATTGAAGATTTTGTTGCGTCTGTCAGGTCAGATTTTGATCGCATTATTTTGCTAGGGATGGGAGGCAGTAGCCTTGCCCCTGAGGTGTTTGCAACCATCTTTGGCATAGTGCCAGGTTATCCAGACTTGACAGTAGTTGATACAACAGATCCTGTTGCGATTCTGAAGATTGACCGAGAATTCGATTTAGCCAAAACACTCTTTATTGTTTCAACCAAGTCTGGTAGTACTATTGAAACTCTTAGTCTCTTCCAGTATTTCTATCACCGGTTGGATAAGAAAGGTGATAATTTTATTGCCATTACTGATCCAGCTTCAAACTTGGAAGAAATTGCAGATGAGTACTGTTTCCGTAAGACGTTTCTAAATCCGACCGATATTGGAGGGAGGTATTCTGCCCTGTCTTATTTTGGCCTTGTACCTGCTGGATTAATTGGTGTTGATCTGCATCAACTGTGGAATTATGCGAAGCAGGTTGATGTCGATGGAGCAGTGAGGTTTGGAGAGCAGCTCGCAACATATGCTCTTACTGGTTATGATAAACTGACTCTTCTTGTTTCATCCAAGCTTTCTGCATTAGGTTACTGGATTGAACAGTTGATCGCTGAAAGTCTTGGCAAGCAAGGTAAAGGGATTGTCCCGATTGAAGGGGAGAGAATTACCGAGCCCTCGTATTATAATAAGCAAGATAGGGTTTTTGTTTATATCCGTTTCGATGATGAATTAGATAATCAAGTCAGAAATATCGAAAAATCCGGTTTATCGGTTATTAAAATTGAATTGAATGATATCTATTATCTGGGTCGTGAATTCTTCCGCTGGGAAATTGCAACAGCGATATCTGGAGCTATGATGCGACTCAATCCGTTTGATGAACCCAATGTTACTGAGAGCAAGCTTATGACTGGAGAGTTCCTTGCTGACTTTCCTAAAGATGGGAAATTACCTGAAGAAACACTTGCATTTGAAACAGAACAGATTAAAATCTATATTAATCCTTCTTGTTCAGAAACTGCGGCAGGTTCAATGAGCGAATGGGTTGAAGGATTTCTAGGCCAGGCAAAACTCGGAATTGATTACATTGCGGTACTCGCTTATATCCCAGAGGTCAAAGAAACACTTCAGTCTATTCAAATGGCTGTTCGCGATCGTTTCAAAATTGCGACAACTGTCGGTTATGGTCCACGTTATCTGCACTCAACAGGGCAACTTCATAAGGGTGGATTAAACAATGGGGTCTTTTTGATGGTTACAGTTGATGATTTAGAAGACATAGAGATTCCATGCGTGTCTTATAGCTTCAGCAAATTGAAAATGGCGCAGGCATTTGGGGACTTACGCGCGTTATGCCGTAAAGATCGGCGTGTTGCTAGAGTCCACATTTCTGGTGATCTGAGTCAAGGGTTAGAAAAATTAAAAGGGATGATTGAAACATGAAAAAAGGAATTTGTCTAGGGACTCTACCTGGTGATTCGGTTGAAGATAGGTTTAAACTGGGAAAGGATGCTGGATTTGATGGTATTGAAATCGGCACGCTTGAGAATGATGGTGATCGACAGAACTATAAGATGATTTCAAATCAGGTTGGTATTGATTTGTTTAGCGTGATGAACGCTAAACACTGGAGTTTGCCACTCTCTCACCCCGATCAGGAAGTTCGTGCTGATTCAGCTCAAGGAGTGATTGATTCTATTGAAACAGCTGCTGTCATTGGTGCTAGTACAGTCTTACTGGTTCCTGCCGTTGTGAACCCTGAAATATCATACGAGGACGCTTATAGTAGATCTCAGGCAGAAATTAAAAATCTAATACCTGTTTCTGAAGAGAAAAATGTAAAGATCTCAATTGAGAATGTGTGGAACAAGTTTTTGCTGAGTCCTATTGAATTTGTCAACTATATCGACGAATTTGAAAGTGACTGTATTGGTGCCTACTTCGATGTTGGTAATATTTTGTTATATGGTTACCCTCAACATTGGATCCGTTCAATTGGCAATCGCATGGATAAGGTTCATATTAAAGGGTTTAATACCAATGGGTTTCGTTGGACGGGATTAATCGAAGATTGTTCAATCGATTGGAATTCAGTTATGGCGGCGCTTTCTGATATCAGTTATGATGGGTACATTACTGCTGAATTGGGTGTGGATCAAAATGATCCCATTGGGGGCACACATAAAATTAGTCAAGACATGGATCGGATCATCGCTGGAGAAGTTTAGCAAAAATGATAAAGGAATCACGTTTACAGGAGATACTTGGCAGGTTTNGTGATAGTAANATTTTGGTTATTGGTGATTTTTATCTAGATGCGTATTGGATGATCGATAAAACACTTTCGACTCTTTCGCTTGAAACACCTTGGCATACTTCACCTGTTGTGGATCAACACTATAGCCCAGGAGCCGCGGGGACAGTTACCAACAACTTGAATGCTTTGGAGGTTGGTTCAGTTTACGTGGTTGGTGTAATCGGCGAAGATGGTTTCGGTACAACATTAGTTAACCGCCTCAATGAAAATGGTTGTATCACTGACTTCATGATTGGTTCCTCTGACCGGGTTACCCCGACTTATCTGAAACCAATCCATCGCGGTTATGAAAATGTGGCGGTTGAATCTTCCCGTTTTGACATTGAGAATCTCGTGCCATCATCATGTGATTTGGAAGACCAAGTAATTGAAANCTTAAATGCGTGTGTCCCTTTAGTTGATGGTGTGATTGTTGGAGATCAAATGCCTCATGATAATTNGGGAGTGGTCACTGACCGGGTTCGTGAGGAGATTTGTCGTCTTGCTACGGAACTTCCTGAGAAAGTCTTTTACGCCGATTCACGAACACGGATTGGACAATACAAGAACCTGATTATTAAGCCGAATCGGTTTGAAGCAAAACGAGCCATTGAGCCGGAATGGACTGGCGAGGATGTGNCTGTCGACGAAGTNAAAGAAATCGGCAAAACTTTACTTTCACGCACTGGTCAGTCACTTTTCATCACTGTTGGGGATAATGGTATTGTGGTATTTGACAGTGGTAAAATCAGCCACGTACCAGGCATTTCTGTTGAAGGTCAAGTTGACCCTGTTGGCGCAGGTGACAGTGTTTCAGCTGGATTAGTAGCATCACTTTGTTGTGGCGGAAGTTACACCGAAGCTGCATTTATTGGGAATCTTGTGGCTTCAGTCACTGTCACTAAGATTGGTACAACTGGTACTGCCTCGCCTGACGAGGTAATTGATAGATTCTTGTCATTGTAGAAGTGGATCTTTTAACTGCAATTCATCAGCGGCGGAGTCATCGTGGTGACTTTGAGAGTAAGCCAATTTGTCAAGAGCATCTTGACCAGTTGATAGAAGCCGCAAGATGGGCTCCTTCGCCATTTAATGTCCAACCTTGGAAACTGTTGATTGTAGCTGATCCGGAAAGCAAAAGTGTCATTGCGGATCTAACACAATCGGCGATAATCGAACAGTTTAAAGATGCACGTTTCCTTGATGATAATAGCCGTTGGATCAGGTTGTCTGAAGAGGAATGGATGGACGAGAAAGACGGTATTTTACTCTCCGATCATCTGGAATTACCTTCACCTTTTGATCGGGATCCAACTAAGGCGAAGTCGATACTGAAAAATGCGAGATTTCTTAGTTTTTTGGGGTATATAAAAGCAGGTAAAATACCTGCAAAAGAGATTTCAGCTCAGGTTAGGAATTCGCCGGTTCTGATTCTGATTGTAATGGATCACCAACGTCGACCGCCGGGTGATGGTGGTCGACGTTGGATGTGGCTTGGAATGGGAGCTATGATCCAGAACCTTCTGCTTGCGGCGGCGGCATTAGAAATTGGGGTTCAGTTTNTTAGTGCCCCGATTGAACGTGCTGAAGATCGGAAGTCACTGGGCGAAGCTTTTAATATGCCATCGTCTTGCGAAGTGATATCCCTTCTCAGAATCGGGTATGCTAAGCAGATTGATCAGAAATCTATCCGTTTAGATCCTTCCGAATTCGTTTGTTACGAAAGTTTCTGAAAATGACATGAATTCAGGCAAAGTGTATCTCGTTGGTGCTGGTCCAGGTGACCCAAAGCTTATTACATTGAGGGGTATTGAGTGTCTCCAAATAGCGGATGTCGTCATCTATGATTTTCTTGTTAATCAGGTTTTACTGGATTTGTATGCACCGTTGGCCGAAAAGATCTATGGCGGTAAAATGAAAGGGCAGCAAGAGAAACGTCAGGCTGAGATTAATCAGCAAATGATTGATTGTACTAGAGCAGGTCAGACTGTTGTTCGGCTTAAAGGTGGAGATCCTTTTGTTTTTGGTCGTGGTGGCGATGAAGCATTAGTATTGGCTGAAGCAGGGATTGATTTTGAAATTGTTCCCGGCATTACTTCGGCTATTGCTGTACCTGCTTATGCGGGGATTCCACTGACAATGCGAGATTACGCTTCATCCTTTGCTGTAGTCACAGGTCATTCCGCAGCATTGGATTCTACTTCGCCAATTGGCTGGGAAAAAATTGCGGTGGGAATTGACACCATTGTAATTCTGATGGGAATTGGCCATTTAGATGAAATCACCCGGAGGTTAATTGAGAATGGCAGATCTCCGCAAACTCCAACAACCCTAGTGCGATATGGAACAACACCGGAACAGGAAACGATTGAAGGTACATTAGCTGACATTACGCAGAAAGCCGAAGGGGCTAATTTTCAATCGCCAGCTGTGATTATTGTGGGGGAAGTTAACCATTTACGAAAACATCTGAAATGGTTTGAGCAGAGGCCTCTGTTTGGCCGAAAGATTCTTGTGACACGTGCCCGCTCACAATCTGCGAGTTTTGTCAGTAAACTTTTATCCAAAGGGGCAATGGTGTTAGCATCTCCGATGATAGAAATAGTTCCAATTGATCAAAATTTGGCATTCGATCAGTCGATAGATGGCCTTTCTGATTATGGCTGGGTTGTTTTTACCAGTACCAATTCAGTCAAAATTTTTTACCGNAAGTTGCGTGANAAAGGGAAAGATTCGCGTTCATTTGGCCATGTGAAGATCTGTGCTGTTGGGAAGAAAACAACAGAGGCACTTCNTCAGGTTGGTATCTTTCCGGACTTTGTACCTTCCGAATCATCGGGGGCTACAATCGCAAAAGAGATTAAGAACATTGCTNACCAAAGGATTCTGGTGCCTCGCTCACGAATCGGTCGTCCGGANTTGTTGGATGGTTTGCGGGAGCGACAAGCTATAGTGGATGATATACCAATTTATGATACGGTCGAAGTAGAGCGTGAAGAGCGAAACGAAATGTTGGAAAAGCTGAAAAAGGGTGATATTGACATGGTGACTTTTACCAGTTCGTCTACGGCTGAAAATTTTTTTGCCATTTTAGATGAACCGCGTTCAGCAATGAAAAATGTCCGAATTGCAGTTATTGGTCAATCAACGGCTAGGGCTGTTATGACACACGGTTTAAAATGTGACATTATTGCAGACCAACCCTTGATTGAGAATCTTACTGATAATATTGTTGAATTTTATCGCCTTAATAATTAGGTAGATGGAGAATTTTGGAATGAGTCGTAGTAGAATTAAAATTTTCGTTGCCAGTAGCATACTTATTTCTTCATTGATATTGTTGGTATTTGTCGGTGTGAAAAATACTAGTCTACGGCATTTTAGGCCTGAACAATTAATGGCCCAAGCTCAAGAAGTTCATCAAAAAGGAGTCCAAATAGACGGGTTTATTGTGGAAAAATCAACGAGTTGGGATCACAGTAATTTCCAATTGTCTTTTGTTGTTCGTGATGAGGCAGATACCGCACGTGTTAATGTTGTTTCAGTTGGTAAGCTCAAACCTGATAATTTTAAAGATGGTGGCAATGTTTTTGTTGAAGGGCGATACAATGCGGATGAAAATCTGATTACCGCCTCAAAGATTCAGACAAAATGTGCTTCGAAGTATCAGCAGGCGGGGAGTGCATTGGCAACTCAGGAGAAGTACCAAATAGAAGCGGAAGTGACACGACAGAACTAAATTTACTCGGGAATAAAGAAAATTATGGCATCAGAAATTGGTCAAGCCACAATTTGGCTTTCCGCTTTTTCTGCCTTATGGGCAATTGGCATGCTTGCCATTGGATTGCGAAATCGGAATAATAATGCGATTATCAGTGGGAGAAACGGTGTTGTTGCAACTTTTGGGTTAATTAGTATCGCTGTGGCTGGACTGATTTATGGGTTTCTCACAGATGATTTCTCTATGCGTTATGTCGCGGAGGGATCAAGTTATTATCAGCCGGTACTGTACAAAATTGCTGCCTTGTGGGGCAAAATGTCGGGGTCATTGCTGTTTTGGTTGTGGTTGATAGCACTTTTCGGTACAATCTTCGTTTGGCACAATCGTCACACGAAAGACTCTCTTGCCGATTATGCTTTAATTCCCATCTCTGTAGTTATGCTTTTCTTTACCATTCTCGTTTCAGGGNTAATTAGAGGGGTTTATAANCCTCTGTCTAGGTTTCCAAATGGNGGTGCTATGCCGGATGGTGCAGGAATGAATCCCCTCCTCCAGACGCCAAGTATGGCCTTTCATCCACCAATACTTTACGTTGGATTTGTTAGTTTAACGATACCTTTTGCGTTTGCCGTTGGGGCATTGATATCTGGCAGGATAAATAATGATTGGATTATTAGGTCTAGAAGATGGACACTTTTCTCTTGGTTGGCATTAACAGTTGGAATTACACTCGGTGGGAATTGGGCATACCGTGAACTTGGCTGGGGGGGGTATTGGGCTTGGGATCCGGTAGAGAATGCATCGCTGATGCCATGGCTTCTTTGCACTGCTTATCTGCATTCAGTTATGATCCAAGAAAAGCGGAACATGCTTAAAGTTTGGAATATAATTCTTATGGTTCTTGCCTTTGAATTTACAATTCTTGGTACATTTATTACGCGAAGCGGANTTATTACCTCAGTCCATGCCTTTGCTGAAGGAGACATCGGAGGATATTTTCTGAGTTTCATCTTGTTGTCCCTATTTATTATTATTGGTTTAATTGTTTTCCGCTGGGAAAAATTGAAAAGTTTGAATTGGCTTGAGTCTTTTTTATCTAAGGAANGCGTATTTGTTTTGAATAATTGGTTATTGATNGCTCTAACGTTGATAGTTCTATGGGGAACGCTTTGGCCAATAATTTCTGAGGCAGTGACAGGTCAGAAGATCGCGGTACCGGAGGAGTTTTTTAACAAAACAGTCATCATTCCCGGATTAATGCTTTTGTTCCTAACAGGAGTTGGGCCTATTNTCTCTTGGAGGAAATTGACCTTAAGTAATCTTAAGCGTGTTTTCTCCAAGCCAATTATATTAGCCTTGATTTTGTTAATTCCTACAATCAGTTATTTGTTTTTGAGCGGTAATATTGTTGTGAGGGTTCGATCTGTTTATACTGTACTATGCGTGTTTTTTTCTGTTTTTGTCTTGGTAGCCATTGCGGNTGAATTCTATCGGGGTGGTAAGTTGAGATCAAAACGCCATGAAATTAGTTTACTGGGTGGTTTCTTCAGGTTGATTGGACGAAATAAAAGACGTTATGGAGGTTATATCGTTCATGTTGGTATTGTCATTGTTTACATTGGTATTATGGGGTCAAAGGGTTACTTTTTACTCGAATCGAAAAGTGTAACCAATGGACAATCAATTGAGATCGGAAAATATCAATTAACTCTTAAAAGGGGATTTGAAGAGAGTCATCCAAACTTTGAATTGTCTGGTGCTGAGTTTGATATAAAGAGAAACGGAAAGCACATTAAAACAATGCAACCCGCTCGCGGTTTTTATTTTCAAGCTGGGCAAGGAGAGCAAGATACAATTGAGTCGGCCATTACCCATTTCGGTTTAAGTGATCTTTACATTGCTTTAGGACCGTTGCCGCAGAATGCTAGTGACTATGTATCCAGAGGAGAACCTGTTTCGGTTCAAGTATATCATAATCCGTTGATCAGTCTGGTGTGGGTTGGTGTTGCTATAATGGTTGTTGGGGGAGGGGTGGCTATGTTTGAAAAGCGCTATAAATACAACGCAAAGNTGACAGATGCATAGATTTGGAAATCCTCTCAGTTTCGCGTTGTTATGCGGATTATCTATGCTACCAATCTATGCTGATGAGCGGATCATTGAAGATCCCGTGATTGAATTGTCGGAAAGTGTCTACTGTCCTTGTGGTTGTGTTCGTGAGACAATTCGGGCATGTGTGTGTGGAACTGCACAAGGTATCACGCTAGAGTTCCAAACTCGGCTGCAAAGTGGAGAGACTATTGAAGGGATTCGAGAAGATTACTTAGGGGAATATGGAACACAGTTCAATGCCGTGATGCTGGCACAGGGATTCAATGTAGTTGCTTATATTATCCCATTCTTCATTTTGATCGCAGGGCTTGGTATTGTTTCTGTGGTAATCGCTCGTTTAAAACAAAGAGTTAANGGGCCTGCCAGGGCTACCTTGACCAAAGTGGATCTGTCCAAATTTAATTACCAGCAAGTTGAAGATGAGCTTGAACGTTACAAACGGGATTGATGAGNGTTTAGTTCATAAACAGCGACTCTCCTTAGATGTTGCTCGCTGGTTGCTGACCGTTTTTGGTTGTCTTGCTGTTGGTGTTCTGCTTGGTGTTACTTCTGAATCTCCTTTAATGGTCCTGGTTGTCTTAGCGGTAATCGGCGTTTTTGCTTTTCTAGGTATGGATCTTGCCTTCTATTCGATTTTGCTGTTCCTACCATTTTCCTTCCGATATATTATCCCTGGTAGAGGTTTTGAGGTTCAGACTCCATCTGAACCTCTTTTGGGAATGCTTGTTGTGGTGTTTTTGATTCAGAAAGTTTTTGATCGCGCTGTCTTCAAAACTGGTGCGAGTGAAGATAAAAAATTTCCATTTGCTTCCCCTATAACTATATTTATCATAGTTACTGTTCTGCCTGCAATAAATTCACCTGATATGTTAGGGTCAATCAAGGGGGCGATTCGGGCAAATGTCTATGTTATGTCAAGTTTCCTAACATTTCTGTTGATCCGATCACGCCAAAATCTTCAATGGTTATTCTGGTCTGTCTTTCCTTCAGCTGTTATAGCAGTGGTCTGGACAATCATTATTTTAATTTACAACATTGATTTATGGCAATGGACTAGTGCTTATCGTGGATCACCGTTCACCAACTATTCGGTCTTTGGTAGCTACACAGCTATCTTNTTTTTAATTGTTTTAAGTCGTTTACTACTTGATCGAACGTCATATGACCGAGTGTTTTGGTCGGTTATGTTAATGATATTCACTGTTGGGATTCTCCTATGTTTTTCACGTGGTGTTTGGTTGTCTTTGATTATTTCAGTTGGGTTTTTGCTGATTAATTTACCACAAGCCGAACAACACAAAAGAATACTGNTTATTGGTGGTGGTTTTGTTTTTCTTCTTGTTTTGTTGTTGTTACCAAGTGTATCCGACTTAATTTCAGAAAGAGTTTCAACTTTGTTTGATCCTCAATTTGCATCAAATCGGTCGCGGCTCCTCCGCTGGGCACAAGCATTTTTGATGTTTACAGAACATCCGATTATCGGCAATGGATATGGTGCTTTTGCCATGCTTTATCAAGAGGATGCTGCTTTGACAGGTGAATATGTTGCTCAGTTTCAACTTGGTGCGCACAGCGAGTACATGCAGATTTTAGCTGAACAAGGCAGTCTTGGTATCTTAGCTTGGTTCTGGTTAATTCTAACTTTCTTTCGATTTGGTGTACAAGCACTACGCCGTGTCAGGGAGACTTTTTTTCGCTCTTTGGTTTTAGGCATTATGGCGGTGGAACTGTCACTCCTAGTTCATTTTTGTGTTAATAATTTGTTGAATGGAGATGCTATNGGTATTCCGTTTTGGATACTCTATGGATTGCTTCCTGCCGTTGTCAGAATAGCAGAACGTGAANTTGAAGCGACTTGACATGCCGACACCTTACTGGTTAGGATAAGNAATTGAGNGTTTGATTGTAGAAGCGAGTGGTNTCANAATGTAGGTTTCAGTGGCCTTATCTNTGAGNTCATTATTCGTTCATGGATATTGACGGAAATCGAAGTTTAATGAGACGTGTTAGGCCGTTTTCTNCTTATAGAGAATCTATTCAATTTAGAAAATGTCGAATGTAAGATATTAAATGTTGTGCCTAGCTTTGCTCCGAGAAATACTATCTCGGCTTTTTTATGACAGTTGGTTGGAAGGAGCGTGGTTATAGTGAAGAACAGCGATATTTGTGTTTTTGATGCGGAATATAATTTTGAGGAATATGACTATCGAACGCCATTAAAGTTTGGTGGTGTTTCAACGGATCATTGTGTGATATTCAATGTGAAAGTTCGTGTCCGGACGCGTGATGGTAAGGAAGCAGAAGGATTTGGCTCAATGCCACTTGGCAATGTATGGGCATTTCCACCCAAATATGTGCCGTTTAATCAAAGTTTGGAGGCAATGAAAAAAATTGCTGAAAGAGCCGTCAAGTTAACGAAGCAATGTGACTTTGTCGGACATCCTATTGATATATCCGAGATCTTGGAAATTGAGTTTCTAAAAATTGCAGAAGAGATTTCGACAGAAATGAATCTGAGTGTTCCTGTCCCGAAACTTTGTTTGGCGGTTACAACAAGTCCTATCGATGCTGCTATCCACGATGGTTTTGGTAAAGCGAATGGTATCAACAGTTATCATGGACTTTCCTTGGATTATATGAATCGGGATCTCTCGCACTATCTTAATGATAGGTTCAACGGAAAGTATCTCGATCAATACGTGTTAGCAACNCCTCAANCTAGGATGCCGCTCTATCATCTGGTCGGAGCTCTTGATCCACTGACCGACGCAGATATTTCGAATCGGCTTAACGACGGCTTGCCGGAAACGTTGCCTGAGTGGATTGTTTCCGACGGATTAACCCATCTCAAAATAAAATTAAATGGATCAGATCTAGATTGGGATATAGATCGGGTGCTTTCTATTGAAAAAGTAGCAGCGGACACACAGATAGACCGTGGTATAGATCAATGGTTCTATTCGGCAGATTTTAATGAAACCTGTCAGAATGTTGAGTATTTGCTGGAGTTTTTAGCTAAGATCGAAGAGGGGGCGGGTAATGCTTTTGATCGATTGGCTTATATTGAGCAACCGACGGATCGCGATTTGAAAGCACATCCGCAGAACAAAATGCATCGAGCTGCTAAAATTAAGCCTGTAGTANTTGATGAGTCTTTGACTGATTTTGAGACATTTTTGCTGGCGCGTGAGCAGGGTTATTCGGGTGTTGCGTTGAAGGCGTGTAAAGGCCAATCGCAAGCGNTATTAATGGGTGCTGCTGCGCAGGAATATGATATGTTCCTTGCGGTTCAGGATCTGACCTGTCCGGGAGCGTCATTCTTGCACTCTGCAGGCATCGCCGCACGAGTGAAAGGCATTACTGCGATCGAAGGCAACGGCCGTCAATTCTGNCCCATTGCCAATGAAGGTTGGCAAGAAAAATTNCCNTCNGTATTTGTGATATCAGATGGTACNGTTGGTACTTATATCCTGACAGGAAATGGTTTGGGTTACTGAATCAAATCTGTCCATTTGCCATGAACTGCGCGTAGATTTTCGTTGTTAGTATCAAGTCGGAAATACTTACACGTTCATCAATACCATGTGTGTTTTGTCCCCACGGTCCATAGCCAATTCCCGGAATCTTTCCGCCTTCAACGAAGTAATGTAGATCAGTAAAGCCTGAAGTTACGTCAAACTGGGCGGGCTTTTGACGAAGCTGACTAACGGTTTTTCTGAATGACTGAGTAGGAAGAGAATCGGAAGAAATAAAACAGGGGGAAATTAACAGGATGGGTCTAAGCTCCGCTTTGAGATCTGGAATAGATTGACACGCTACTTGGATGGCAGTACGTAGTTCTGGCTCAATGTTTTCGATGATTTCGCTTGGCGTAACACGTCGATCAATCGAAAATTTGGCCAAGGAGGGCACGGTGTTAATTTTACCCCCTGATGTTCCTTCAAAAACACCACCAATGTTGATTGTTGGTGTTAGTTCCCTACCAGCTGGGGTTTTGAATCTTAGATCAGGATGATTGAATTTGCTCTTTAGTGATTGGAGAGCAACGACCAACTCTGACATCTTCTCGAACGCGTTTAGGCCCGTATGTGGACGAGACCCATGTGCAGGTTTCCCAAAAACAAAAACGTCTGCCCATAAAATGCCATTGTGACCACATCCTATATTCAGTCTTGTCCCACCTTCACAATTAACTACGAAATCAGCATCCACTAGCTGCTTTCTAACAATCTCACCAGCACCAAGTTGTCCACCGATTTCTTCGTCACACGTAAATGAGCATTCAATATTGCAGGATGGATTAACCCCGTTTTCTCGGAGTGTTTGGATGGCAAAGAGAGTTGCCGCGATTGAATCTTTCATGTCGTCCGATCCTCGACCATATAGCCAATCACCATCAATCTGTGGGTCGAATGGGTTTTGGCTCCATCCATCGGATGCAGGGACTACATCAAAATGAGAGTTGAAGTGTACTGTTTTCTCCGCTCCAGTATTCCATTTTGCGATTAGATTCATCCTTGGGTATTCGCTTGCGTGGGGGAGATGTATTTGTGCTTCGTCTGTTGGAACGTGATGGATTTCTGTTTCTAGATCGAGTTCTCTACACCACTCTGCGAGCAGGTTCACAATTTCTGCGTAGTTCGTACCGGGTGGGTTCACAGTTGGAATTCTGACAAGCGTTTGCAAGTATTGGCAAAGATGAGGTCTGTTTCTATCGATGTAATCGTTCAGTTTTGCTACTGGCATATTCTATTGGTTTGTGGAGCTAATTGAGAAAACTTCACTAGCAGTTGATCCGTCGGGATTTGAGTCTATTGGTAGAGATGATGAAACACTATCGGTTTTGAAGGTAAGAGTATTCAATGTAAATTTTTGGCTGGTTATGGATGTGGCGAGATAGATTTTTGCCTTTTGTGGTGATCGGAGTATCCTCCTATTCGAAGACAGGTTTCCTTTTGGAAGTGGTTTTGATTTAGTGTCAAGATTGAATGGTGTACTGGAGATAGCGGTTCCAGGCGATCCTGAGGAATCAGTTTTTGATGGAATTCGCTGGCTTATTGAGATTGATGAACTTAATCCAAAAACAAACAGAATTCCAAAGAAAACGGAGACAAGGATTCTCCTCATAAGTTTTCCTCCTTAATTACAGGAAATTGAGCATAACAGATGGGATTTCGTCTGTCAATGTCTAAAGTTAAAGTGGTTCTAGGTACGATATTGTGTTACTTTTAGCAAGGTGTTTCACCTGTTAATGCCAGTTTAAGCGAATTAAAAACAACTTTAAAAGTTGTTTTTAATTCGATACTTGTAGCTTTTTAAGTAGTGTTGTGGCTAGCTTTTCCGCGAAGTCCTCATCGTTAATATGGCTTTCTGTTTCAATAAGATTTACTTTCTGATCGAGGTTGGCCTTTAGGTTTGTAGTCCACGTCTGAATGGCTTCTGGGGAATGGAATGGCTGGCCGTCTTTATCGATTGCCGACACTCCCTTACTTGGAATTACAACTGTAGTAGGGGATTTTGCCTTGTTGAGTTTTTTTGCCATGATTTCACCGAGTTTTGCGTTTTCTTCGATTGTTGTGCGCATTAATGTCACTGTTGGGTTGTGTTGGTAAAATGTTCGGTCTTGGAATTTTTCGGGAATGGTGTTTGGCGCAGCGAAGTTTACCATATCTAATGCGCCTGGAGCGATGACTTGTGGAATACCGACTTCACCAGCGGCCTCAAGCCTATTAGGTCCAGCACTTAGGATTCCACCTACTAGTTCGTCGGCTAATTCTGTCGTTGTAGCATCAAGGACACCAGCAATAAATCCATTACGAATAAGATCTTCCATCGCACGACCCCCAGTGCCAGTTGCATGAAAAACTAGTACTTCGTAGCCATTATTTTCAAGGGTTTCACGTGCTTTGGTTACGCAAGGTGTGGTTACACCAAACATAGTTGCTGCAATCAGCGGCTTATCGCCTTGATTTGTTACCTGTGGTTCCTTGTTGGTCATTCCGACAATGGCGCTAGCGGCGTTTGTCAGGATCTGACGCGAGATACTGTTGATGCCGGCGATGTCAACAACAGAGTAGATCATGGCAATATCTTTGGTTCCAACATAAGGACTGGTATCCCCAGATGCCAATGTGGAAACCATCACTTTTGGTGTGCCAACCGGCAATGTGCGCATCGCGGTTGTCGCGATCGTTGTTCCTGCTGAGCCGCCAAGTGATATTATGCCGTTTATTTTCTTTTCGTTCCAGAGTTGCGTGACAATTTGTGCTGCGCCTTTTGCCATGATTGCTACGCTGTTTCCTCGGTCAGCTTCTTGACGTAGTTTGGCTAACGAAGTTCCAGACGCACTAGCGAGGTCTTCAGCGGATATATCTGGTTTGAGCGATGGTTCACCTAAAATACCTGCGTTGATTGCAAGTGTTGAGACGCCAGCAGATTCAATCTGATTTTTTAAGAACTGAAATTCTAACCCCTTGGTATCAAAAGTACCAACAAGACATATGGTTTTTCCCATGTGATTATTAACCTCATACGTTTCATTTATTTAATTCCATTTTAGGATGAGAGCTGGAAATTGTCAAGACCCAGCGGGAGGACAAATTATGATTTAAAGCGAGGTTTTTGTATCTGTGAAGATATTGAGCTGAGACACGCAAAATTATATGCGAATTTATCACTTATATTAGGTGAATTGGATGAGTGTGCTGCTGTGTTTTGGGAAAGCATGAGTACTGAAGAGTGGCAACATTATATTATGGTTGATTTTGGCCGGTTAATCTGTGAAAAACATATTGGGCTTGATCAAATTGTAGAAGGTCTGCCTAATCTTCATATGGATCAAATCTTTGAAGTTCTTGTCCGAAATGAAAATAGGATTTGTATGGAGGAACTAAACCTTAAAGATGGATTCGAGATTGCTATTGAGTTGGAAGGGACAGAGTCAGATGACCTTTATCTCTATCTAACTTCAGTTATTAAGCAAGTGGTTTATGAAAAAAACAGTCATATCTGCTAGACCGACTTAAAATAATCGAAAAGGATATGGTGTCACATCATGCTGGTCTTATCGAAGCGACTAAAAAGCTTTCAAGAGATCCNGAACTTGTGCGAAGGGCAAATGCTCTTCTGCGTTCTTAAATAGTTGCTTAATTAGTGAAGATGAGAAACAACCTAAAGCTTGTTTTCTTTCCAAATCTGTGCTAGAATCATCAAGCTGGTGAAGTCTGTAAGATGCTATTTTNGGAGATCTCTGGATGAGGAAGTTGATTGCATTTTTTTCTGCTGTATTACTTTGTTCTGTAGGTTCNATAGCGTTTGGAGTTGGNTTCCTGAAATTTGAGCGTGAGTTCAGTGGGAAAGGGGCTAGCAGTGGTTTCTTTGGTAAAGANATAAACGTTGCTTTNGATACTAANGGGAATACNTATGTTGCTGATAGCCAAAATCGCCTTATCCAGAAAATTTCTCCAAAAGGTGATTTTTTAGACCAAATTTTGATGGTGGATGATACTACTGCTTTCAAAGAGCCGGGTGATATTNCCGTTGATTCTGCAGGGAATATATATGTTGCTGATACTGCAGCCAACCATATAGCTGAGACCGAAAATCCGAAGATTTATATATTTGCCCCTTGTGTATATAAGTTTGACGCTCTAGGCGCAAATGTTCATACCTATTTTGTCGGTAATGTCAGTGTTCGTCCCAAGGCAGTGCTGCCAGCTAAATTAATCATTGATGAGGCTGGTAGATCCGCTTTTGCCATACAATCACCAGGNTATGATCGTCAAATAAAGATAGCTGTTAACGGCGACAGTGAACTGTATATTCTGGATCCAGAAAAAACAAAGGTTCATAAATTCGCTGCCGATGGGAAGAAACTAACGTCTTTTAGTAGTTATGGCGCAGGAAATGGTGAAATTGACAAGGGCGCATCGGACATAGGTGTCGATGCAGAAGGTAACGTTTTTATTGCGGATACTGGTAACCACCGTATTGTTAAGTTTAATTCCGAAGGGGAGTTTCTGTTTAATTTCGGCGTTCATGGGCGAGGTAACGGCGAATTGACTAAACCAAGTTCTATAGTTGTTTTGAACAACGGAAATATACTGATTAAGGATGCCAGTCAGTTCAAGCGATTTAATAAGAAGTTCACAATTAGTGATATNTTAGCTGCATCATCCGCAGCTAGTGGATTAGCTGATCCCTTATCTNATTCTACGACGCTAGGTTCTAGCATTTTACCTGATTCATCATTCAGTCGAGTATTCAGCAACTTCCCGACCACACAATCTGAGCTCGTTCAGCGGGTTCAGTTACTTGAGGAACTTGAATATCTTCGTCGATATGAAGGGTATTACGATGGAGCAGGTAAAGGCGCTGATAAGGATATTGATGCGGACCTGCAAGCTGAAACAGTTAAATCTACATATTGGCATCGAGTGACTTCGCGCATTCAGCATTTTGATGCCAATGGTAAATATTTGGGACGATTCTTATATAGTGTTGACAAACAAAATGAACAAGATCGAGATTTGAATTTCTTAGCTTTCGATCCATTTGGCAACNTTTATCTTCGTGATGGTAGTGACTTCACTATTAAGCANTANTCAATCAATGGTTTTACTGTCAAAGCCTCGCAAGCCAATGGCTTTTTAAACACTAATTTTAGTACGTTTAATCAGGAAATGCTGGAGGACTANGAAGATGTTGATAAGGTTCCCGAGTTGCAAAACGAGGTTGGGCAGAGCCGCTTAAACAATTCGCTTGGGATGGTTTATGATGTTTCTGAGAAATTGAATTTTGCNCTTTTTGAGGATTCTGCCTTCTCCAAAATGCAGGAACGTTACAGCATCCTTAGTAAGAAAGAAGATAGNNATGAACTCNGTACTCTTTCGTTTGANAGTACCGCACGCGCCTCGGTNACGCTTATNACCAATCCGAATCCATACAGTTACAAGGAATTTAACCTTTACGNGGTGAGAATGGATGGTACAACCGATTTATTGAAAGAAGGGGCGTATCCTGAATTAAACAAGCAAAAAGAAACGGATNATGGAAANAAGCATTCATATGGGTTNGGATTGAACTGGGANCTTTTGCGTAAAAACAATACTAACATTAATTTTGGTGTTATGTATGCTGAAGATAATCCAGCCTATAATAGCAGGAANTANGTGCGAGAGTATTTCGATGTGACTGGAGATAAATACCAAGTGTTTGCCAGCCGGAATAAGAAAAAAAGTTTTATGAGTAGTTTGCTGATTAAATTCTAAGATTTAGCTACTCTTCCAGTAAAGCCTTGGCCAATATTTTATCTGCAACTTCCATTGTCTTGATAGCGTCAGAGAAGTTTGATTCCGGTTGCTCACCCGATTTTATGCAATCGATAAAGTTTCGGTTCTTTGCTTGAAACCCACCAAAGATAAAGTTTTGATTGCTTCCTGCCACTTCACGCGTGTCATATTCAATCCCACTGTAATCTCCATCTGTGTAGAGGTATCCTTTNCCCTCGTGTTCCGCNTCGGCACAGATATTGGGTGCGTGCATTTCTATTCTGAAAACACGACGACCACTCGTCCAACTATTTTGGAGAATCCCAACAGTACCGTTATCAAAGTGTAGAAGTGCCATAATGAAATTGATATCATGGTAGAGAACTGATCTAGCAATGCTATCAATTTTTATCACCTCACCTCCACACATCCACCTTAGTGTGTCAATAGCATGAACACCATCGTCCATCATTCGGTCTCGCATGCCGAAAGTTGGACCATCTGTTTTATAGAAGGTNCAAATGGCATGGGTAATGGGACCACGTTCAAGNCATTTTTCGCGAAGCATCACTACCATTGGACAGGATCTGCGCTGGAAACTTACTTGGGTAATACAGTTGTTCTTCTCTGCNAGCTCAGCAAGAGATCTTGCTTGATGTATGGAAAGGCCCATTGGTTTCTCAATGTATAGATTTAGACCTTGATTAAGGCACCATGTCCANATGTCATACATGTAGTGTGGTTGTCCAATGACGTAAACACCATCTGGTGTAGTATCTTCGATCATTTTTACATAGTTTTCATACCGGTTCTCAATTTTATATGTGTTAGCGGTTGTGTTTAGACGTTCCTTATTCAGATCGCAAATGGCTGTAATCTCCACATCATNAAATGAAGCAAGTGATGGGTAGTGGACGCCATTAGCCATACCACCTGCGCCAATCATTGCAATTCTAGTTTTCGATTCATCCATATTTTATCTCCAGTGCTGAACAAAAATTTATTTTATTCTGATTTTGACCGATTAAAGTTACAGCCTCCTGGGCCTTGAAGGGATCATCTTTCATGTACGCTTTCGTCTATCCATTTAAGATAATCTGAGTTCCCAGAAATGATTGGTACGGCANTAACTTCGCAGACATCATAGCTATGCATGTTTTTAACCGTTTGGGTTAGTTGATTTAGCAGGCTTGATTTAGTCTTAATTATCATTTTTGCTTCAGTATTTTTCTCAACCTTTCCTTGCCAATAGTAAATTGAAAGGATTTCGGGCACGATGTTTACACACGCTACAAGTTGCTGATCTACTANTACTTCAGCTATTTGTTTCGCTTCTGCTACACTCCCGGTTGTTACAAAGACAATTACATATTCGCTCATTGGTTTTTAAAATTAGATTACACAGCACCAGCTGCCATAGTATTTTTTGGCANGGNTTTCTGCCAATGTGATTTAAAGAACCNGCATAATAGCAATTGGGTTGGGATGTGTCAAGGTTTTCATTTTTACATTGACAATTATTTCAATGGTGGTGTATCTTAAGCGGNGCTTTTNAAAAGTATTCTGAAGTTTGAAATCATTAAATTAAAGCTAATGTTTGAGAGTCTAACCGAAAAATTACAGAGCACATTCAAGAAACTGAGTGGCCAAGGCAAACTAACTGAAAAGAATGTTTCCGACGCTCTACGTGAAGTTCGTTTTGCCTTGCTTGAAGCAGATGTCNGTTACAAGATCGTTCGNCAGTTTGTAGATGATGTCAAGGTAAGGTCACTNGGCCANGAAGTTCTNGGCAGCCTAACTCCCGAATTNCAAATTNCGAAAATNATCGGTGACGAACTGACAAGTTTGATGGGGCAGAAGTCGGAAAANGTTCAGGTNTCGCCAAGTGGAACNACAGTATTGATGATGGTTGGTCTTCAGGGTTCTGGTAAGACTACGGCATCAGCCAAGCTNGCCTTGAAATTTAAAACGGAAGGACGAAACCCTCTATTAGTTGCAGCTGATATCTACCGNCCAGCGGCGATTGAACAACTTAAGATATTGGGTGATCAAATTGGGATACCTGTATTTTCGATGGGAACAGATGTTTCACCGGTTTCGATTGCTCAGGCGGCGGTTGAGCATGCATTAAATCATGGTAATACTTTCGTTATTCTTGACACCGCAGGTCGTCTGCATATTNATGAGGAACTNATGGGTGAATTGGAAAATATCCAGTGTAGTGTTAATCCAACAGAAACGCTCTTGGTTGTTGATTCCATGACGGGACAAGATGCGGTCAATGTTGCAGAGCACTTCAGCAAGGACCTTAATATAACAGGAGTTATCCTGACTAAGCTGGATGGAGATGCTCGAGGCGGTGCTGCTCTTTCAGTGCGTGCGGCAACTGGTACTCCTATTAAGTTTGTCAGTACTGGTGAAAAAATCGATGGTCATACATTGGAGGAGTTTTATCCGGATAGGATGGCGTCCCGGATTCTCGGGCAAGGAGATTTCAAAACGCTTTTAGATCGAGCTGAATCGATCTTCAGCGAAGAACAAGCTAAAGAGCTCGAAGAGAAACTGATGAGCAAAAGTGGTTTGGACTTTAATGACATGTTGACCCAATTTGAACAAATAAAGAAAATGGGTTCTTTGGATCAGTTGATTGGTATGGTTCCTGGTATGTCAAAGGCTTTGCCGAAAGNNGCTCAAATTGACGAAAGCCAGATAAAACATGCAAAATCAATTATCCAGTCTATGACGCNGGGNGAGCGNCGTAATTACGCGATTCTAGACCGTTCCCGTCGGCAACGAATCGCAAAAGGNAGNGGAACCAGAGTNAGTCAGGTCAACCAATTGGTCAGTCAGCTNAAAATGATGAATCAAATGTTTNACCAGCAAACTGCCCATGGANCCCAATTTGGTCTTAGTGTTGGTAAGGGCCNNAAAAATAAACTCGTGCGAAAAAAGAGAANACGTCGCAGGTAATTGTGAATACAAATCAATTGAATAGAAAGTTATAGGAGAGACTATTGGCTGTTAAAATTAGATTGCAAAGACATGGACGTAAAAAGCGTCCGTTTTACCGCATCGTTGCTGCAGATTGCCGGAGCGCACGCAATGGTGCTTTTATTGAGAGACTTGGACATTATAATCCGTTGACTGATCCCGTTGAAATCATTGTTCATCCTGATAAAGCCCTCAAGTGGCTTCGTAATGGAGCACAACCTACAGATACGGCAAAGAATTTACTGTCGAAAGTTGGTATATGGAAAAGATTCCATGATGAAAAGCTTGGGCGTGTTTCAATTGATGATCCTTTTGTTTTTGCAGGTATTGATGCTGTGGAAGGTTCGATAGATCAGTTTGCTCCAGATGGTGATCTATTGGCTGAGTCTGTTGACACGGACGAGTCCTTGGGCTCACAAGGTAACGAAGCAGAGTAGTCTTCTATCTGGATGTTTTTTCGTAGACCAAATTAAATTCTGGCGGTTGCAAAGTATCTAATCATCAGGAGTTTCGTCGTTATAACGTTGCTGTTGCATGAAACTCGAATCTCAGTTTAGAAGTGGAAGATGAAAATCGACGTTATCGCTATTTTTCCTGAGATTCTTGAAATGGCGCTTCATGTTGGGATTCTGAAACGAGCCATTGATCGGGGGCTGCTGGAAGTTCGCCTCCATAATCTACGGAGTTTTGCNGAGGATAATCGTCGCACCGTTGACGATTACCCTTATGGTGGTGAATCGGGGATGGTTCTTAAACCGGAGCCCCTTTTTGCCGCAGTTAGATCGCTTGAGCCAAAAGGGGCAACCCGTGTCGTTTTTCTGACCCCACAAGGAAAGCCTTTTAATCAAAGGATGGCCGAGAGATTTTCCCTTGAGACACATTTGATTTTGATTTGTGGTCGCTATAAAGGGATTGATCAACGAGTTCGCGAAAAATTGATTACTGATGAAATATCTATTGGTGATTATGTCTTGAGTGGAGGGGAGGTTCCCGCGCTTGTTTTCATCGATGCGGTTGGGCGTGTACTGCCAAGTGCTTTGGGGGATTACGAGTCGGCTCAGAATGATTCGTTTAGCCGAGAATTGCTTGATCACCCTCATTATACCCGTCCTGCTGAGTTTGAAGGTATGAAAGTGCCGGATGTTTTGTTGAGTGGGCATCATCAGAAAATTATGGATTGGAAAAGAGACCGGTCTGTGGAGAAAACAGCAGAGCAGCGTCCCGATCTCTTACGCAAGTTTAAGAATAACGAAGTTCTAGACTAAGGAAAATAAAGATGAATCTTTTAGAATCTGTTGAAAACGAATATATGAGAACTGATAAACTGGATTTTAATGTTGGAGATCTCATTCGAGTAAACAATAGAATTCGTGAGGGGACAAAAGAACGTATTCAAGCCTACGAAGGTATAGTTATTCGGTATCGGGATAGAGGATTGAGATCAACTTTCACTGTTCGACGTTTAGCTTATGGCACCGGTAGCGAACGGACTTTCCCGCTACACTCGCCAAACATTGATAGTATTCAAGTTCTCCGACATGGTGGCGTTCGACGGGCTAAGCTTTACTACTTGCGTAATCGGACGGGGAAAGCTGCACGTGTTCCTGAGAAGAAGTGAATAGAATACAGGGAAACATTCCGTTGAGAGATTTGATATCCAGCAGCTTGAAAGTAGTTTAGCCAAACAGGGCTATCTTAGGATAGCAGGTGTTGATGAGGTAGGACGAGGTGCTTTAGCTGGGCCAGTTGTCGCAGCTGCTGTTATTCTTCCGTTTAAATGTGAGATTGATGGCCTGGCTGATTCNAAGNAGNTGACACCAGCGCANCGNGAAGCATTCTTTTCACAAATTGAAAGAGATGCAGTTGGTGTTGGAGTAGGTATCGTCGATCACCGAATTATAGATCAAATCAATATTTTGCAGGCCTCGATGCTCGCCATGCAAAAAGCTGTTGAAAGTATTATCCCTTCACCTGATTATGTTCTTGTTGATGGAAACCAATTACCGCTAGTTCAGATGCCTGGGCAGGCTGTGATCAGAGGTGATTCGCTTGTTCAGTCAATTGCCGCTGCCTCAGTGATGGCGAAAGTAACTCGTGATCGAATAATGGTCGCGCTTGATCTGGATTATCCTGGTTTTGGATTTAAAAGGCATAAGGGGTATGGCACACCACAACACCGGCAAGCAATTGTAGACCTTGATCCATGTCCGATTCATCGAACCAGTTTTAAATTGACATAAGTTTGACAGGTGAAATTGGGAGAATCGTTTGCTGTCGAGTGTTTTATCGTATTCGTTGAAGTCAAACACGATAAAAGCCCCAAATCTAGATATGTCCTTACTTAAGGCCCGGTAACTGGAACTAAACAGTAAGGATATTTTAGTGTTAGTTTGGATCACCGCAGAATTTGCCGCGAATTTTTGGGCAGATCTAGCGAATTAGATGTAATTGTAATTCCACTCTTCCAAGTTTGAAAATGCATTCGAGTTTTGTGTTTAACGAGGAGGAAGTTGGTTTTGTGNNTTGTCTGTAAGAATGAATGATTACATGGGNANAACTTAAAAAAGCTTNGTGCTATCAAGCAGCATTGTTACTGGACCGTCATTGATAAGTTGTACATCCATCATTGCTTGNAATCTACCACCTTTTCCATTTACTCCTAGTTCGTTCAAGGTGCCAATGAATTCTTCATATAGTTNACTGGCTTTTTCTGGTGGTGATGCTTCGATGAAACTTGGTCGTCGGCCTTTGCGACAATCACCGTAAAGGGTAAATTGTGAAACAATAAGTGCNGATCCTCCNATATCCANCAGGGATTTGTTCATTTTGCCCTCTNCATCACGAAAGATTCGTAAGTTTGCTACTTTTTGTGNNAGGTAATTGATNTCTTCNCGTTGATCATTTTTAGATACGCCCAGAAAGACTAGCANACCGGNTCCAATTTCTGATATCAGTTCTCCACCAACTGTAACGCTTGCAGATTTTACGCGTTGCACNACAGCTCTCATATATGCTCCAAGTTTTTTGATNGCTTTTCATTAAATTNAGATTCTAGCATGGGTATAAANCCACAGCAATAAACTGGGATTCTACTGACTAAATGAAANTTGTCCAGAATACTTNATCGGCATTTTCAACGTTTTATGCCAATGGAATGCGTACGTTCCTTATTGTCCTGAGCATTTCAATNGGAATTGCTGGNGTGATTGTAATGATGTCGCTTGGCGCTGGAGCCCAGAAATTAGTGATGAACGAAGTTGAAAAGGTTGGTGGNCCACTGACGTTTGGTGTGTATCGTGAGGGGNGGATCCGCAAGGGTGGTCGCTGGATTCAAAATCCCAGCAAGCATTTCTTGATGATGGAGGATGTAGAATTAATTCGAAATGAATGTCCATCCGTCGATATGGCTGCACCGGAGACTTANAGGNCCGTAAATGTATCGTATGATGGGGAACAAAAGAGAACCCGCTTGCAGGCAACATCCTACGATTATCACCTTATTCGTGAGTGGCATACTCGTGTAGGACGCTTTATTTCTGATGAGGATCTCAGCTTTTGGAGTAAGGTCTGTGTTGTTGGTGAGGAAATTGTTCAGGACCTGTTCTCTGGCTTAGATCCGATAGGCAAAGAGATTAAAGTCAGTAATGAACGTTTCAGCATCATTGGAGTTATGGAATCTCGTGGAAAGGGNCTTGACCCAGGAATGGGAAGTGAGGATAATCAGNTTTTTANGCCNGTAACGACCACACAGACCCAATTTTTAGGAAACGATTATGTCGATCACATCCTGATCCGGGTCAAAGACTATGATGTTATTGATCAAGCAGTAAATCAGGTCAAAAAAGTTTTAATGCGAGCAAACGGCGGGGAAGAATTCTTCGAAGTGTGGGTTATGAAAGAAGAGTTGAAATCCACCAACAGAATTATCTTAATTATTGAGTTGGTTCTTGTCTTGATTGCNTCGGTTTCCTTAATAGTAGGTGGAATTGGNACCCTCAATATTATGTTGGTNTCTGTGACTGAACGTGTGCCAGAAATTGGCCTTCGAAAGGCGGTTGGCGCCAAAAGCTGGGATATTCGGATACAGTTTTTGACTGAATCTGTTCTTATTTGTCTAATTGGAAGTATTATTGGGATTATAATCGGATTTGGTCTAACACATGCTGTTGCTGTTGCATTGAGTAAATATATTGACGGATTTGAATGGCCATCAGTAATTACCCTGAGATCAGTTTTAACCTCAGTTGCTGCTGGGGCAGCTATTGGTGTCTTTTTTGGTTATTATCCCGCCAGTCGTGCTTCTAGGTTAAAACCAATTGAAGCCATCCGTCACAAATAAAATTATTGGATAGTGTGAGTTGAGTTGACTAGAAGTTGGTCTAGCAGCTTTAAGTGNCGTCGGGGCAGTTGTGCTTGGATAAAGATTTCCTCCGTTCTATAATCAGTACTTACAATATGTCCGTGGTTGTAGAGATAATCTAGAGCTTTTGCGTCCTGATAGGAAAGAGAGATTGATAAACAAATGTCATGCTTTGAAATAATCTTAGCAATATGATTTTTGAGTTCTTGGATGCCATCGCCTGTAAGTGCCGAGATCACTAGACTTTTTGGGTGTTTNATTTGTAACGTGAAAAGAAATTCTTCATCAACTTGGTCTGTTTTATTGAACACGACCAAGCTTGGAACGTTGGATGCTCCAATTTCTTGGAGAACGCTGTTAACTGTNTGGATGTGTAAGTCTATTTGTGGGTGGCTGGCGTCGACTATGTGGAGTAGAAAGTTAGATTCGGCTACTTCCTCCAGTGTCGCCTTGAAGGCTGCCACAAGTTGGTGTGGGAGNTTTTTGATGAATCCAACGGTATCGGTAACTAAAACCTTCTGGTTCTTTGGCAATTCAACTGTACGAGTTGTCGGATCAAGCGTAGCAAAAAGTTTGTTTTCAGCTAGTTGGTTTGCCGATGTAAGAACGTTGAATAAAGTCGATTTTCCAGCGTTTGTATAACCCACCAGTGAAATATTTACGATCTTAGCACGATTGTGCCGTTGAACTCGTCGTTGTTTTTCGACATCCCTCAGTACTTTTTTTAGATGTGATATCTGGTGGCTGATCAGCTTTCGGTCAATCTGAAGTTGAGTTTCGCCTGCACCACGTACTGCTCCTCCACCTTGACCTGTCCCTCCTGAGGCTGCGCCGCTACCTGCTGTTGCTTGTCGGGAAAGATGCGTCCACATCCTTGTTAATCGAGGTAATGCATATTGAAGTTGTGCGAGGTCGACTTGTAGTTTGGCTTCTTTTGTCTGCGCGCGTTGAGCAAAGATTTGCAAAATTAATCCTGTTCGGTCGATCACAACCAGATTTAATGCTTTCTCAATATTGCGAGTTTGAGCTGGCGATAGATCTGCATCAAAGACTACAATTTCTGACTTCGTCTGCTCTGCTGTAATCTTTATTTCATTAAGTTTTCCTTGACCAATAAAATATGCAGCGTTTGGTGCGTCTTTCGTTTGGATCAGTTCACAGGTGACCTTGATGCCCGATGTTGTTGCTAAATCAGCCAACTCGCGGATAGATTCCTCTACTTCAGAGTGAATGTCATGTCTTAGTTTAATGCCAATTAAAATTGCTTTTTTTGCTTGGATTTCCGTATTATAATTTTGGTGCACAGCCTATTGTCCTTACATCTCAGTTTTGTTGAAATTAGAGATGTCCTGCAACCATTTGTTTTTTTAGGATAGGGTGTCCGGTAATTTAGTAGTGGGTTTAACGAAGGAAATTCTGCTGAAATTATATTCACTCTTGTAGATTTGTGTCAACAAATTTATTCTATTTTGGATACTTCAATATTGCTCTTTTGCCTAATGCAAATTCTGCGAAGTGATTTGTTTTTTTTGTCTTGCAAAAAAAACACAGATATGCTAACCTATGTCTCAGTTTTGCCTGTACTAATGTATGTCCAATTCTAGAGGTTCGATGAGCCAGTTTGCTTACCTTCAAAAAACGTTCTTAAAGGCATTGCTCTCTGTATTCCTGTACAGTTTGCTTGGGTTTCGAGTCTTTGCCGACTATAGTGTCCGTGATATCAGGCAATTCGAAGCTGAATTTAGACGTACGGATCAGGAATTCGTTCGATTGTTAAAACATGCGATTAATCATCGCCTTTACCTCATGGGTGAGCAAAACACAAGCCCTTTTGCCCATGCTGCCTACGCTCTGGACTCTTTGGACGGGGATGCAGATACTACTCGTGCCAATCTTTTCCCCAATAGGCTTGAGAAAGCAGATAACCAATTTTTGGATATCTTTTATGCCCCTAAACATACTGACAGAAAGGCCTTGGTTTTTGATGAGTCAAGATCAGTCTTGGATGAGTACAGGCATCTGGCTGACATGGCCACTCCACTAGAAGTCGCCGATATACACGAGTATGTGCGGGTTCTTCCAAAACCCAGTTCTGTAAAAAAGATTTATCGAGCAATCGTTGACCGGTTTCAGGAACTTATATCGATTCGTGATTTGAGGGCATATTTATCAATCGTCCAATCCGTTGAAGATACAGTCAGTGATTTAGGTGACTTGAATGCACTAAGTAGGGTGCGTCAGGATTTTCATGTCTCTGAATATGGACCTATGGAAAGTCCAGGAGAATTGTTCGGTTTCAAGCGGGTTTTTATGAGTAGTGACTTGGCTGCGCTCGAACTGACGCGTAGTTCGTTTCTGTTGGCTCTCGACAACAACAATAACAGCGAGTATATGCCTCATGCACGTTATAGAATTGGAGATATTTTGCTTAAACAAGCAAAGGTTTTGCTTTATGACTTGAAAGACCAAGAGGCAGCTGGTAAGAAATTAGCTGAGGCTATCGGATGGTATCGTGGTACTGCTCTGGCATTACATCCTCAATTTTCACATGCTGAATATATATGGTTTTGGTTAGCCCAGCTTGATTATGACAAAGGACATATTGCTAATGCTCTGCCGTCTTATGAGAATCTTGTTAGCAGTTTTCCTAGAAACAGTGGCCCTTTGAGACTGGCCGAAAACGCAATTTTCATGCAGAGCATATGTAATGCGGACCTTGGTTACTTTGCAGATGCAAGGAATCAATTGAGTGATTTGCTTACACTGGGGTCTGGCCTGTTTCGGCGGGTAGCGCAAACGCAACTGTCCAGATTTGGGTTGCCTGTCTTCAAGTTTTCCATTCCGAATGTTGATGCTAGTATTTTCGATTCTGAAGGAAACGTTACAGATATTTTGATAGAAAAATTTGGTGAGTTTGGCGAACTGCTCTCGGAGGATTCTGTTGAAGTTTTTCTCAACAATTACGCCTTTATTTTGATAGATTCATCAACCAACTATGTATATAATATTACCAAATCTAGAGGCTCAGATGCCGTGGGTGGGGCGGTGCAGGAAAAAATCAAGCTTGACGTTCAATTAATTAGCCATTTTGGCGTTACTGATCTGGCTTCTAGCCAATATGCGAATGATTTTAATAAGCTAAGCACAAACCCAAGTCGGCAAACTCTTGAATCCGTTGTCGTTTCAGCTGATGTCTTGCGCGAAACAGGAGATTTAACTGAAGCTGTTCTTGCCTATAAAAAAGCAATTGATTTGTATAACCATCTCTCCCAAGACTCGGGTCGAAATAAAAGTTTTACCTATCTGCGACAACTTGATGAATGGTATCATCAAGCTCTGTTAAATCTGAGTCGTTGTTATTGCGAACTTGGAAAATTTGATGTGTGTATTTCAACCTTGGGGCAATTTTTACTGGAAGAAGCGCAGGATGTTGTGCCCTCAAGGATATTGAGGGAAGCGTATCTTTTACGTGGGGATAGCTACTACCTTAAAGTGACAGCAGGGAAAGAAATCATAGGTGGCGGGGGGGTGTCCTATAGTGAAAATCGTATAGAGAATTATGAGCAGGTTATTAGTTCGTATGAACAGGTAAAAAATGAGTTCCCTCCGCTAAGCCTGAGTCGTAATAATCGTCTGATCAGTATGTATATAGCCTTGGATGTGCCGGAAGAAGCAATCAATTTGGTTAAAGATCAAATTGGGTATCTTAAATCTTCCCGGATGATAAAAGACGGAGTTCGACAAGCAGAGNTGGATTTGAGTTATCGCTTGCTGGGTGCAATTTACNGGAGTATTGGAGACCACAACGAAGCAATTGTAGCCTATGAACAAGTTCAAGGTGGAAGTGATTATAATGCGGACGTTAAGGATATCGTTGTTCAAATTCAAGATCTCCAATCGAAACTGGCACAAATACAAAATTTGAATAATTAGTGAGTTAAGTTCTGCTTTGTTAGATAAGGTGGTGTTAGATATCGAGGCACAGATTGAGATTGCTGATCAGGTTGTTGAAATCGCTTTAGAGCAGCAGAAGGCTTTGGACAATAACAATCTGGATGATTTTATTGAATTGGGAAGAGAGCGTGGTGATTTGATACAGTATTTGAACACGATGCAGAATTCGGCCAGAGCTGGTCTCGATATCGTCGTTAATGGNGACATTGATACTATCACTATTACGGACTTAGAGGGGAAACTGGCTGAGCTTGAAGAAAAAATGTCTAGAATTATTGAAATTGATCGAGTAAATCAAAAGGTGATATACGCAAAAATTGGTGTTGTGAACCCTGACTCGGAATTGTCGTCTNTGCTTGGCGGGCATGCGCATGACAAGTACAATAAGACAAGAGATACAGATCAGGAGATTCTGAGCCAAACACGGCGTTCCAAATATGTCGATTCTAAGGGATAGGTTTCGTCCTTCGAGTCGGCCAAAGGAGGTTTGAAAATTGGATTTGTTTTCAGGAGTTGTCCCAGTTGCTCTAAAGCACTCACTTAATGGGACACTATTAAGACACAAAGCTATCGCTCACAATATAGCGAATGTAAATACGCCTAAATTCAAGCGTGTCGATGTTGAGTTTAAATCACAGCTTAAGGCTGCAATTAGCCAGTCTACTGAAAATTCGGTTCATACTCCAAAAACGCGTCTTGGTCATATTCCAATCGATCCGCCTAGGTTGGGCGGTATCACCCCACGAATATATCAGCAAAGTGATACGTCTCTTCGAATTGATCAGAATAACGTTGATATTGATGTGGAGATGGGAACGCTTGCCGTGAATACTATGGAATATAATGTTTTAGTTCGAATGATTACTGATTATTACCAAAAAATTACTATGGTGATTCGCACTAGGTAATTCTTAGATTATCTTTTTTTGATAGATTGAGAGTTTAATTATGGTTGTCCATCCAATTCAATTGTTGATGCCTACAGAGGGNAATGTTGGTGTGAAGTCGGTTGATGTCGCGCCAGTATACTCAAATTTCTCATCCGCGGGTGTTAGTTTNAAGAAAATGTTGCAGAGCAATCTGAGTAAAGTGAATGAGATGCAATTATTATCACATCAGGCNAGTNTTAAATTTGNAACCGGAGAATCTGATAATCTGCATGAATTGATGATTNCGTTAGANGAAGCTAAGNTTGCGTTGNNATTGGCTGTTGAGGTTCGTAACAAAATCCTTGATGCTTATCAAGAGATTTTGCGTATGCAAATCTAAACTTGGCTTGGTTTTCTATGCTCTCAAGNTATTGTTTAAANCNGTGGTTGANCATGGTGTNCATTCATAGGGTCACAACNCTATCCCATATTGATAAATATTAAAGTCGTTTTTAAAGTNGGGGAGATAGTTAATGCGTGAATTTCTTCAGAGTTTAACCAATCAGGCGAGCANTCGCTGGGATGGATTNAGTCAGCCTTGGCGGCTTGCTTTGGTTGGAGTTGTTGTTGCTCTTATACTNTCATTGGTNGTTTCGTTAGTTTTGTTGCGAAGTGGTGATTATGTAACNCTTTACAGTGGATTGAGTGATCAAGATCGCGGTGTTCTAGCTCANGCACTTGATCAGCAGGGAATCGGTTATAAATTAACTNNTGATGAAATCCAGGTTGAAGTTAAGGATATTGATGAGGCTAGAAGGATTTCAACTACGACTCAGTTGAGTGGTGGTATTGGAATGTTCGGTGAAAGAACGCTGAAAAGACAANGCGACCGTGGCTATGAAATCTTGGCACCCGGAGCGCTGCGGATGATGTCGCGNGATGAGTTCCGCGAATTTAAAAGGCAGGCACTTGAAGGTGAATTGGAGAGGACTCTTAGTACTTTTGCTGGGATACGCGCCGTAGCCGTGAAGTTGAGTATACCCGAATCCCAACCTTTTGTTAGAGATCAAGAAGNGCCTACGGCGTCTGTTACTTTGGAACTTATGGCAACTGGTATGGATGACGGTGGTTTAGCTGTAAGTTCGATCAAAGCAATNCAACGTGTGGTAGCTTATAGTGTTGCAGGNCTAAANCCGGGAAATGTCCATGTGGTTGATCAGGATGGGATTTACGATTCAGAAGANCTGGTGAAAACAAACCAAACGTCAACCGATAAAAGTGCTGAGGTTCTTAACCTTAAAGCTCAATATGAAAGTTATTATTTGAAAAAGGCGCGTAAAGCTATCGAAATTTACGAGGATCGCGTGCGGATTGCCGGTTTGGAAGTTGAAGTTAGTTTGACCGATACAAAAACGCTGAGATCGGAATTTAAGCCTTCAATGGCTGATGCCGGTACAGGAGTAATTAGGAGTAAGCTGACAGANCGTGAATCTTTTGAAGGAGAGGGATCCGCACCTGGAGGTGAGCCGGGAGTTGAAAGCAATTTATTCCCGCCTGAATATGAGACTGCTGGTCCTGGATCAGGTCCTTCTACTTATGATAAGAGNAAAGAGATTACTAATTACGAAATGGACCAGATTACAACCGAGGAGACCTCAACCCCAACTGCGGTTGTGAAATCAGCTGCAATTGTGGTTGATTTTTCACTTCAGGATGAGGTTGAATCTATCAAAACTACTGTTGCTAACACACTGGGATTGGCAGCGGTGGCTGGACTAAATGACAAAATATCTATCCAGCTTACGCAATTCCCGGTTGTTAAGGATATTCAGGAAGCTATTCAGGAACTCCCACCACCAGTGTGGGTACAGTTGGCACAGATGATTGTGCTGGCTGTCGTTTTGATTGCTATTTTGATTTTCCTCCGTTCTTGGCTTGCTCGTCCATCGTCATCCCAAGAAATGATTGATGAGCCACCGACAGTTCAGTTGGGAGAGGAACATTTGCCCAAAGGGCTTACTGTCAAGGATTACATAGATCAACTTCTTAATGAGCAATTTGCTTACATGAAGAAGGAGCATGAGGAATCGAAGGAGCAAGTGCAGGTTGATCATGTGGAGAAGCAAAGAGTTGAAGTGCAGGACGCACAANAAGAAGCAGAGGAGCAGGCGCAAGTCGAAGCCATTGAAATCGAAAAAATGGCGCAGGAAGAAGAAGTTCTGAANGAAGAAACTGAATCTGAGCGCCAAAAAGACGTTTTCGAGCAGGTCAANGAATTTGCCGAGACCGATCCTGGAGCAACGGCAGATGTTCTCAGGACTTGGTTGGCAGACGGTGACGATAGCACCTCCGGAACTGACTCAGCTGATAGTGAGGATTCTGAAGAAGACGAAGGTAGTTGATAAAACATTATGAATGGTTTTTAAGGGGGGGATATGACTGGAGTAAGGAAAATAGGCATTTTTTTGCTGACTTTAAAGGGACCTATTTCAGGGGAGGTATTTAAGCAACTCAGCGAAAAAGAGCAGGAAAAAGTGTTNGTTGAGATTGCTTCTCCGGATCCTATTGCGCCTGAGGAAAGATCGACGGTGATGGATGAATTTATGCATAACCTGCAGTCAGCGGGAGCTTATGCCATGGGAGGTATGGAAGAAGCTCAAGATCTGTTACAATCGGCATTTGGNAGTAAGCGTGCGGCGGAGACAATGACAGCGAAATTAGAATCAACGCTTGAAAATAAGCCGTTCAGTATGTTTAATGATGCTGACCCTGCTGAAATATATCAATTTCTTGTGGCAGAGAGTGCACAAACAATCGCNTTGGTTTTGTCGAATATCGTNCCGGATAAAGCTGGCGANGTNCTGGAGAGGTTTCAATCGCGAATGCGTTCGCAAATCGCTGGTAAGATTGCGACTATGGATGCTATGAGCCCTGAGGCAGTTCAGGAAGTTGAAGGTGTCTTAATATCTCGGTTCAAGGGATCTTCTGGGCAAGCTCAGAAGACCACGGATGGTGCCGATATTTTGGCCAAAATGCTCAATAAGTTTGGTAATAAGGAGGATGCGGACGGAGTCATTGAAGCCATGACGCAGAAACATCCTGAAGTGGCTGAAAAAATCAGAGAGGGTATGTTTACTTTTGATGATATTGTTTTGATTGACAAAATGGAGTTTCGTAATGAAGTTGTCCGATTACCTTCGATACCTGAGCACGGTGCGCTTGCGCTAAAAGGAGCTAGCGAGGATGTGCAGGATATGTTTTTCGAGAATATGACTGAGAAAGTAGCTGCTAGNCTAAGGAGTAATATCGCTGACATGGGGAGTGTGAAGGCCAGCGCTGTCAATGAGGCGCAGAAGGCGATTTTGGAAGAGGTTCGTGGGTTGGAAGAGAATGGTAAAATTACTATATCTCGTGAAGAAGAAGAGGTTTTTGAGTGAATTTTTGCCGCAAAGGATTTTAAAGTGGCTGTTTTTGGTTAGTTAATAGCAAGAGTAAAGCAGAGTAAGGAGTGAGTGGTTGGGTAGAAAGGTTTCTGGTCCAATTGAGATAGTGGAGACTGGTCTTTCTGGTCCGCAAATGGATGCTGAGGGGCTGTTGAGGGCTCAAGCAGAGCGATTAGCAAAACTGGTCGATCTTTCACATGAACCTGCGACTGATGATTTGCCTCCACCTGTGAATTTGCAGGGACTCTATGATCAGACTGTTATAGATGCTGAAAGTAGGGCTAACCACATTGTATCAACTGCCGAAGAGAATGCTGTGCAAAGTGAAAAAGAAGCACAGGAACAAGCAGATGAAATTATTCGGTTGGCTCATCAGGAAGCGGAAAGAATCGGAAATGAAATTCGTCAGCAGGCAGATCAGGATGCTATTGGTATTCGGCATGAAGCCTATCAGGTTGGATACCAGACTGGTTTTGAAGATGGATCAAAAGATGGTTATGAAGAAGGCAGTGATGCTGGCCAAAGGGTTGGTTGGGAACAAGGGTACAAAGAAGGTTGGTCCCAAGGTCATCAAGAATATATGGATGCTATAGAACAACTGAAAAAGATGATCTCCCAAACAGCTGATCAACGTCATGATTTTATTGAAAATACAGAATCAGATTTAGTTGCGTTAGCTTTTGACGTGGCTGAAAAGCTCGTTCATCATCAGATTGCAAATGACGATGTCATCTACCATACCATAAAATCAATGTTAGATTATACCGTTGATCATGAAAAAGTATTAATTCGAGTTCATCCAGATGAACTTGCCAAACTTGAGCCACATCGAGAAGAGTTTTTAAGCCAAATAAAAGGGGTCGAATTGTTGGATATCGTTGAGGATGCCGACATTGATCAAGGGGGTTGCTTATTGGAAACTAATCTCGGAACAATTGATGCCCAAATTGATACCCAATTTGAACAGGCGAAGCAAGCATTAAACTTGGTATGAAATGTTTGACTTGTTTCAAAATTGAATGCTATGACAGTTGATCTCTCGAGATTTCGCAGCAATATTACCAACCGGCGGTTTGTCCTGTTGGAGGGCAGTGTTGTTGAAATTGTTGGATTGTTGGTNAAAGCTCAGGGCATAGCATTACCTGTTGGTGAAACTTGTCTAATTAAAAATAGAAGTGGTGATATTCCCGCAGAAGTTATTGGATTTAATGAGGATCGTCATACTCTTTTAATGGTNCTTGGGAATATGGAAGGGATTTCGCCTGGTGATCGCATAATTGCCGCAGGTAAATCGCCTACGGTTCGTGTAGGTGATGGGTTGCTTGGCCGTGTTATTGATAGTATGGGGGAACCTCTGGATGATAAAGGAGAACTTGATTGGTCGAATGAGTACCCCATTTATAAGGANCCNCCTCCGGCCTTAAGCAGAATGCCGGTCGATTCTGTNTTGCCAACCGGCATTCGTGCTATTGATGGTGTGCTTACGGTTGGTAAGGGCCAGCGAATTGGGATTTATGGNGGGGCAGGAGTTGGTAAAAGTATCCTAATGGGAATGATTGCCAGAAACACTGAAGCTGATGTTAATGTCATTGCTTTGATTGGTGAGCGTGGCAGAGAGGTTGGGAATTTTGTTAGAAGTGTTCTTGGTGAAGAAGGCTTGAAGCGTTCTGTGGTTGTTGCCGCTACTTCCGATCAACCAGCACTAATACGGATACGTGGTGCGTTCGTTGCTATGGGGGTTGCTGAGTATTTCCGGGATCGAGGAAAGAGTGTTATGTTGATGATGGACTCTGTTACACGTATGGCAATGGCTCAACGTGAGGTAGGTATGACTGTTGGGGAACCGCCAACAACTCGAGGTTACACTCCGTCAGTTTTTTCAATGTTACCCAAGTTCATGGAACGGGCTGGAACATCAGANCAGCANGGAAGCATAACCGGGTTTTACACTGTTCTAGTAGAAGGAGATGATATGATGGAGCCGATTGCCGATGCAACCCGTGCAATTTTGGATGGTCATATTGTTCTATCGCGAGAATTAGCCTCTCAGGGACATTATCCAGCGATTGATGTTTTGGAAAGCATAAGCCGATTGATGGTAGATATTGTCCCCAAGACTCATCAGAANGTCGCTGATGCACTGCGTGAATTGCTGGCGGTCTATAGGGAGAACCAGACTTTGATCAACATTGGGCTTTATCGCAAAGGGACAAATCCTGATATTGATATCGCCATTGATTATCGTAATGAGATTCTAAATTTTCTGCGACAGGAGATAATGGAAAAAGAAGAATATGATGATTTGCTCGCGCATCTTTATGAAATGTTTCCGGATCTAGCAAATGAAGAAATATAAATTTTCTCTTGATCAAGTTTTAGAAATTCGCCAAAATATTGAGACACAACGCCAAGGTGAGTTTGTCCAAGCAATGCGTGTTGTCGATGAAAATACAGATATTCTCANAGGTATTGAAGAGGATCAACAGAGTTTTCTGGAACGNTATCATACTCNTCAGCNGGCNGNTCTCCAGCCAAATGANTGTATTCANTATCATCAATATTTTCATGCGCTTGAGGTTAGCATTGACCGACAAAATGAAAATATTGAGCTTTTGAGGGAAGAAGCGGAAGAAAAAAGAGAACGTNTAGAAGAAGCATTACGTGATAAGCTAGTTATTGAAGAACTGAAGAAAGAAAATCTGCGAAATTTCCAAAAAAAGCTCGCAAAAACCGAACAAATGTTTATTGACGATACGAGTACAATTACTTATAATTATAGATCTAAAAGTGGTTCTGGAAGTTAATCTCATCTAGTATAGTTTTTGGGAGTAGTTTAGATGTCGAAAAAGATACTTATAATTGGCGGATCAGCGGTTGCGGCTCTTTTGGTTATCCTGTTGGTAGTGGTATTCATATGGCCCAGGCCTTTTGCTGGAAGTAAGGA
Source organism: Candidatus Poribacteria bacterium (assembly GCA_002697225.1). Next base: position 18,496 of record NZUQ01000076.1, on the reverse strand, counting down.
AGACAGTTCAAGGAATGGTGATATCGTGGATTCAGGAGGTGTCATGAGTTCATCCGCGGAATTTGCGCGACGTCAGAGCCAATTGGAAACGCTAAGTGAGATACTTAAGCGAGAGAGGGAATCGCTTGATATCCTCTCGCAGGAATTGAAAGAACAAGAAGTGAAGATAGAGGGAAGGCGAAAGGGGCTTGAGCGGGAGATGGCCGATCTCAAGCAAGAGCAGGGAAAACTGGGCAATAACCAAATTTCTCTGGAGCAAAGGAGCCGGACGTTGAATGAGAAACAAAGGCAACTTGAGGAACGTGAGAAAAAGATTACTAATTTTGAAAGGGAACAAGAGGAAAAGAAACCCGTTCCTGCTCCGAAGGTGTCTTTTGATGCTACGGCTAAAGCTCGAGAGCATCAAAAAATGGCTCGCGGTTTTTCAAGCATGCGACCAAAGGATGTGGCAAGTCTCCTTACGGTAATGATGCAAAAAGGGGATGAGGGACATGCAGATGCGATTAGTTTGTTAAAGAAAACAGGGCCTGATTTAAAGATGAGGATTCTTTCAGCTATAGCCAAGGATGATATAGCTATGGCTGCTGAATTGACCCAAACTCTGATGATGCCTTCAACAGATTAACTCATCGTGTTTTGGAGAGATCCTGAAATGATAGAGTTGACTCGGATCGATGGTAGCAAGTTAATGCTGAATGCCGAGTTGATCAAATGGCTTGAAGGAATGCCGAGAACAACGACAATTACTTTGGTAACAGACAATAAGTTGATGGTCAAAGAGACGGTAACCGAGATTGTGAGGAAAGTTGTTGACTATAAGCGTTTAATCAACATCTATCAAGAAGAATCAAACTTAGAAAATCAAGTAGCTATTACAACTAATGAATAGAGGGCGCTAGAAAATGCCGAATACGATTATAGGTTTTATAATTACAACTGTTGCTATTGTTGGTGGAATGGTAATGTCTGGAGGTGTCGGACAATTTATTGATCCTCCTTCGGTGTTTATTGTTATTATAGGTGCGATAGGGGTGACTTTTGCCAGCGGCTCGTTTAGGCAATTTATGAACGCTATGGCAGCTATGCCTAAGATTTTTACCCCTATTAATTGGCCTTATGCTGAAACTATCAAGCAGTTCCGGGAAATGGCGGCCGTACTTCGGCGAGAAGGACCAATGGGGTTGCAGTCGATTGAGATTGANGATGACTTGATGGAATTTGGAACCCAGCTAATCCTCGGAGGGGTTGCAGAATCAGGGGAACTGTCTAACCAGCTGGATCCGAGGCTNGCTCAAGTTAAAGCCGATTCTTCGACAAACGCGTCAGTTTGGGTGGCATTTGGTGGTTTCGCGCCAGCATATGGTATGGCTGGGACACTGATTGGTCTGGTGGCTATGCTTGGGTCTCTAGATGACCCGGGTTCAATCGGTCCAAAGATGGCTGTCGCGTTGATCACAACTTTGTATGGGACACTAGTTGCCAACATGATTTGTCTTCCAATTGCCAATAAAATTTCAGTCAATACGTCAGAGGAAATCGCGTATAAAGATATGGTTGTTGCTGGGATGATTACCTTGCTTGATGCTCCAGATCCGGATGGTCTCGTTGACATGATGATGGCCCGAGTACCTCTAGGTATTTACGAAGAAGTTGATGCCGAAGCCCGTGCTGAAGCTGGATAGATCAAAGTCAATTTGAGGAGTATTCGATGGGCGAAATAGAAGATTTACAAGATGAAATTNCTGNTTTAGAACTAGAAAAATCCACTATGGTAGAAGGTTGGATGGCTACCTATGGTGATATGGTAACCCTTCTGTTGTGCTTTTTTGTTTTGTTGTTTGCTTTTGCAACTATTGATGTTCAAAAGTTTAGGGAGCTTGTTATCTCTTTGAAGGGTACCTTAGGTGTGTTGAATGNGGGAGAACGTCTGTTTATGCCGGGAGATGTTCCAAAACCTGAACCGAGTTCCGGTCAGCCCTCACCCTCTGCTCAGATAGCATCACCAGTTCCTCCCCCACCGGGGCAAGCAGAGAAAGGTAACAAAGGAGAAGGGGATCAAACTGTTCGAGAGTCATTCCAATCGGGGGCTGGCGAGGTGCTTGTCCTCCCTCAAGCTGCCAAATTTGAAGAAGGTTCGGATGAGCTTACTACAAATTTTAAGCAGGTTCTGGATGAACTGGTGCCTTTGATAAAAAGTTATAAAAATAACGAAGTGTCTGTCGTGGGGCATGCGGATCCAAGGCCGGTTAGAAGTCCTATGACTCGGTCTGACGGTTCTCAGGTGACTTCGAACTGGCAGTTGGCTGCAGATCGAGCCTACAAAGTTATTGACTATTTTGTTAATGAACATAAGATTTCCGAGGGTCGATTCTCGTTAGTTGCATACTCAAGTCATAAGCTAGAAGCGAAAAAGCTTGAGAACGAAAGTGATTACCGGCGCGTGGATATTATATTTCGTCCGAAATTTGATCCCACGCAGATGGAATCGATCAGTGCCCTCCAAGAAAAACAGCAATGATTATGTGGAAGGCAATTATACATTTCAATCTCAACATGTTTTAAGGAGATTCTTGATTATGTCGTATGCTGGATTTAGGGGTGTTATATTCTTATTAGTTTTGTTTATGGTTGGTTCTGTTTTGCTGCTGGTGGGTTGTGGTGGAGGTGATGGGCCTGTGTCTTATGCCTATTATGATTTCTCTGATTCTGTTATCGTTAACTATTTTGATTCAGAAGGCAATAAAGGCTATGTCAGCTTGAAATTAACTGTGGAACTTCCAGACGCGAGTCTCGTCACAATAGGGACCATGTCACAGCGTATACGTCATGCTACTGTGTTGTACCTCAAGAATATGGACCCCGCCGAGCTAACCAATTATATTGCTTCTGATCAGGAGGCTTTAGCAGATGGCATTAAGGACGCCATTGGTGAGGAAACTAAGCAGGAGAACCTTGGAATTAACAGGATTTTGTTTCGCGACTTCGTAATGCAGTAATCCACAGGTTTAGGAGTGATGGATGGAAGAAAAAGTTAGTACTGAAGAGTTAGACGCGTTGTTTGGGGATGAGGAATCAGAAGAGGGCCAAGCCGCTGCTGATCCTGAGCCTGGTGAAGAAGGGGAATCGACAGCTGATGATGTTGCTGAGCCTGCTGTCGATGATGCCGGTGTTGCTAGCACTAATGGCCGCATAGTCAAATCCCATGATTGGGGAGAAAAACGCCGATTAAGTAATGATCAGATCCGTACCCTAAATGATATGCATGATCAGTTTGCTAAATCCTATGGCCCCGCTCTTGGTATTGCGTTGAAGAGAGAAGTGATGATGACTATGGAAGGCGAGCCAAAGCAGATAAGCTACGGTGAGTATATTGGTACGCTTCCCAATCCAGCATCTCTTACCCGTTTTGTCTTGCCTCCTCTGGAAGGTACGGCAGTTTTGCATTTGGATCTCAAATTGGCATTGGCGATTGTTGAACGAGTGCTTGGTGGTAGGGGAGATCCGGTTGATGATGAAGATGTGAGGCCTGCGACTGCTATTGAAGAAAAGGTCGTCCAACGCGTGATGGGGGATTTACTTCAAGCGTTGCGAGCTGCATGGATTAGAGTTGTCGATTTTGACCCGACTTTTACAACTTCTGAGTCGATTCCGTATTATCTGCAACTTTCTCAGATGGCTGATGATATTGTTATTGCTGTTGATTTTAAAGTTGTAGTTAGTGACGAATTTGGTGTTTTGCTTGAAGGCGATTTGTCAATCTGTTACCCGTATATCCTCCTCCAGCCGATTGCATCAAGTCTTAAAGCCAGTCAGTTATTTGGGAGTTCTTCCGGTACAAGTTTAAGCGATGAGATTCGAAATGGTCTTGAGAAAGTAAAGGCTCCAATTCGCTGTAACCTTGTTCGTGATAAGTTGAGGTTGCAAGATCTTCTGGAAATGGAAATAGGTGATGTCTTAACGTTCCGAACAAACTTAGAGCAAGCAGCTGAGGTTGTGATCGGAAAGACAAGTGTTTTTTGGGGGCGTCCGGGAACTTTAGGCCGCCGCTATACGGTACGAGTTGAGTCTTTCATTTCACCTGATGATCAATCACCCTCGACGTTAGAGGATGTAGCTGAGAATATTCTTCAAGAAGGAACTGGGAAGTCGAATACAATGGAAGAGGAATAATTCTAATTCAATTTGGAGAGATTATATGCATAAACCAATTCAGTACAGTAGAGTCCCATTTCCGCAATTTACAGATCGCCATGTTATATCTCAAACGGATAATATGGCACAGCTTGAGCGTGTAAAAGTCGAAATCGCTGTTGAATTGGGTAAAACTCAATTTGTGCTCGCGGACCTATTAAAATTGAAACCTGCTGCTGATGTCGACCTCAATGATCCGGAGATGACGGCAGAAGAGCGAAACCAGTACGTGGTCAAACTCGATACCCAAATTGGTGAACCAGTGGATGTCCTGATAAATGACCGAGTTTTTGCGCAAGGTGAAGTGGTTTCGACAAATGTTGGTCAACCTTATGGGGTGAGAATTATCTCGATTCTCAACGAGGAACAGCAGGTTGCAGCGCAGGCTGAGCGGAAATAGTGGAAATATAAAGGGTAAAGGAGTATGATTAAGTGAACGAAGAAGGTGTGGTGGAAGAAAAAGCAAGTCGGGATTTGAGTGAAAATTTAGCACAGCTTACGAGGGTGCCTGTCGAAGTTACAGTGGAGTTGGGACGGTCAGACCGGACAATTGGAGAGATATTAGAGCTTGGCTCTGGTTCCCTGATTGAGCTTGAGTCGATTGTGGGAGAACCGGTTGATCTNCTGGTAAACGGTCATTTTTTTGCTAAAGGGGAGGTTATTGCTATTGAGGAAGAAACTTATGGCTTGCGAATTACGTCGATTATTTCAGAGGATGATAAGCTAAACCGTCTAAGTGAAATGTTTCAGTAATCTGGNGGGTTTATTTATGAATTTGAAAGGCTTAATTCCCTGTTTTNGTGAGATACNGTCGATTAATCCTTGATTTTGTAANGTTTATGAGAGGCTCTCTTGTAGCATTGCTTTGTTTCCTTCCGATCTTGTTTGTTTCTGTGGTAGATTCTCAAGCTGATTTGCCTGCTGAAAACGAGTTAAGAGATGATACGCCGAAAAAACGACAACCTTTCCCTTGGTATTCAGATCCAAACGAAGTTGAAACCTCACCGATATCATCAGACGCTGATGCCCCAGTCAGGTTCTTAACTCTCGGTAGAGTTTTTGCCGTGATTTTTGTATTAATACTTAGCCTTGTGATTGTCTATTTGTTGGGGACTTTGCTGAAACGCAATATGTTCCGTGCTCAAAGTGTACTAGGTGCTCAAGGGAGTTTTCGTGTTATAGGTCACCTTTATCTCAATCCCAAGCAGGTTCTCTATTTAGTGGAAGTAGCCAATCGTGTTCTCGTCATTTCGGCTACGGAAAACAGTATNAGTACGTTGTCGGAAATCACAGACGCAGAAATTGTCGAATCTTTGAGGACGGAATTTTCGGCCCATGATTTTCAAGGAACAAATTTCATTCAGTATTTAAAACGGACGATAGGGAAGACAAATTGATTGTGATCTTCGTACCAGCNTAGTTGTCATGTNTATAGGAAAATATCTGNTTTTCCTTGTTATTGTATTTGTTTTGCTGGTTTCAGGGCCAGCGAAGGAGGCTTTATCTCAAGATAGAACTATCACTATCCCTCGGATTCCGCTTGGTCTTAGCGATATCGAGGAACCGAGTGAAGTTGCCACAACTCTTGAAATACTCTTCTTTATTACCATATTAACACTGGCTCCAACCATTGTGTTAATGATGACGTCTTTCACTAGAATTGTGATTGTTCTTTCGTTCGTCCGNCAGGCAGTTGGGTTACAGCAGATTCCAGCTGCTCAAGTTGTAATTGGGCTGTCGCTTTTTATGACGCTTTTTTTGATGCAACCAATTGGGTCGAAAATCTACACAGAATCACTCAGACCATATTTAGATGAAGAANTGGGCATTCAAGAAGCGTTTCAAATTGCAGTTGNTNCTATGNGGGAATTNATGTTTAACCAGACCCGAAAAAAGGATCTAGAACTTTTTCATTCTATTGCAAGTGGAGATCAGCCAGCGTATGATAAATCCGACATCAGTACTTTAACCCTGATTCCAGCATTTGTTATCAGCGAACTAAATACTGCATTTCAAATGGCATTTTTAATTTATATTCCATTTTTGATACTTGATTTGATCATGGCGAGTATCCTGATGTCGTTGGGTCTACTCCTACTACCGCCTGTTCTCATTTCNCTTCCGTTTAAGCTGGTTTTATTCGTTGCCATCGATGGATGGAATATCTTGGTGACTTCAATTCTCAGAAGTTTTAACATGCCGTTGTAGGAGATTGGAAAGATGACACCTGAACAAATTGTTGGTGTTGGTAAAGAAGCACTTTTTGTTGCGATACAAATTGCAGGTCCGATACTTTTGATTGGTTTGGTTCTTGGTTTGATAATTAGTATTTTTCAGGCGGTGACACAAATTCAAGAAATGACGCTAACTTTCGTNCCAAAACTGGCTGCACTCGTTGTTATCGTGTTGCTTGCAGGAAAATCNATTGCCGCTGTGATGATAAACTATACGACGCGTGTGATANAAACCTTNCCAGAAATGATAGGATAGAATTTGGGGTTATATGANGCCTTCCCTGATCAGGTTGCAGTGTTTATGCTGGTCATGATGAGAACNGGGGCAGTCATATTTTCCGCCCCGGTTTTTGGTAGTCCGAATGTCCCCGCTCAGATNAAAGCGGCAACCACCGTTCTCNTCAGTTTGAGTATTTTNCCATTGATTAGTATTCCANATCAATCGATTGGATCAGATNCGCTTCATTTTATTCTGTATGCGATTAGAGAATCATTGGTGGGTTTGATGTTAGGGTTTATTGTTTCATTGTTAATGAATAGCTTTTTTATTGCAGGACAGACAATTGATACGCAGATGGGAATTGGGATCACGAATATTATCGATCCCGTTTTAAGGACTAATATTCCGACTATGGGACAAATTTGGTTCTTGGTAGCTACCCTGATTTTTCTAGCCATTGGAGGTCCTTATTACATGATAAAATCGTTGCTTTGGAGTTATGAGGTTCTTCCATTGAGTAGTTTGAAATTACCAAGTACTTATGGTGCTGGCCTGTTGCGGTTTTCTGCTGATATGTGGCTGGTGGGACTGAAAGTGGGTGCGCCTGCAATTGGCACTTTGTTGTTAACAATGATTGGAATTGGAGTTATAGCTAAATCAGTACCACAGATGAACGTATTTATTGTCGGTTTCCCACTTACCTTATCGGTTGGTATATTAACTGTTTATTTGTCTATGTTTTGGTTCTTGCCGTTAGTAGAGGATTTGTTTGTTGATCTTTTTAATCGTATAGGGTTTTTCTTGAGTTCCGGTGCTATTTGATTAAGGGTGTGTTATGGCCGATCCAGAAAAAATATATCCTGCAACGCCCCATAAACGTAATGAATCGAGGGAAAAAGGACAAGTTGCGAAAAGCAATGAACTGGCTACAACGCTGGCACTTATTGGTGTTTTGTCCTTTTTTTTCGTGGCTGGATATGATACATATCACCATTTAATCGATATTATGTATGGGGCATTTACTGCGATTGGAGGCCAATTAAGCGCGGGAAAAACAATTCTCATATTTTTAGGTTTGANGGGCNTTGCCTTTAAGATCATCGCTCCTGTCCTGATNGTCGCNGTTNTAGTTGGTNTTCTNGGGAATATTTTTCAAATTGGACTTATTTTTTCTTCCCAACCTCTGATGCCGCAGATNANCCGTATTAATCCAATTAGTGGTTTCNAGCGTATTTTATCAATGCGGGGACTATTTGAAGCGGTGAAATCAATTTTCAAGATTGGGTTAATTGGGTATATTGTTTATCGCACAATAGTGTCGGGTTTAGTGGATGTCGTTTCACTGGTTGATGCTGATAAATCGAACATTGCTGCTTTGTTTGTATCTACAGTTGGTCGTATTGGGTTTCAGGTGTTTTTGCGTGCAGCACTAGCATTGCTTTTTCTGTCGATATTTGACTTCCTTTATCAGAGATGGCAACATGAACAGGATATTCGGATGACACGTGAGGAAATNCGTGAAGAGATGAAACGAACCGAAGGGGATCCGGAGATTCGGCGCCGGATTCGNCGTGTACAGAGAGAGTTATCGCAAGCGCGGATGATGAAAGCCATTCCTGAAGCAGATGCAGTAATTACAAATCCTGTACATTTGGCAGTTGCAATTAAATATGATTACGAAGTAATGGATTCTCCGTACGTTGTGGCTAAAGGTGAGCGGAAAATTGCCAGGCAAATCCGTGAAATAGCTGAAGAGCATGGAGTACCGATTGTTGAAAATCCTCCACTAGCTCAAGCGTTNTACAAGAATGTAGAGGTTGGGGAAGNTATCCCAATGGAGTTTTATCAAGCTATAGCAGAAGTTCTNGCCTATGTGCATGAACTTACGAACCGATACAGAGGGTTGTCAGTTGCATAATCAGCAATAACAAGCTTATGAATAATAACAAGCTTATGAATGGATCTTCAGGTCTTCTAAAAGGNTATGGTGGCAGCNTCTTTATCGCTATCAGNGTGATATCGATTCTGTTAGTGATGGTCTTTCCTCTGCCGGGACAGTTTCTGGATTTCCTGCTGACATTCAATATTACGTTTGCTATTGTCATTTTACTCCTTTCCATTTATGTGTCAAAACCTCTGGACCTCTATATTTTCCCGTCGTTGTTGTTGATTACAACCCTGTATCGATTGGCTTTGAACTTGGCATCGACCAGGTTAATTTTGTCTCATGCCTCATACACAGATCCAAAAACTGGCGNCACTGTGCCCAACTTGCGGGCTGCAGGTGACGTTATTAAGGTTTTTGGTGAACTTGTAGGTGGTGATAATGCTGTTGTCGGTTTTATAATTTTCGTTATTTTGGTTACGATTCAATATATTGTTATCACCAACGGTGCGCAACGTGTCGCTGAGGTGCGTGCCAGATTTACCTTGGATGCAATGCCTGGCAAGCAGATGGCGATTGATGCTGATCTCAATGCGGGGCTAATTGACGAAACACAAGCACGACAGCGAAGAATNGATATTGAANCTGAGCAAGATTTCTACGGCGCGATGGATGGTGCTAGCAAGTTTGTTAAAGGAGATGCAATTGCGGCTATTATTATCGTCATTATTAATATTTTAGGTGGAATTGTGGTTGGTGTGGTGCAAAAGGGGTTACCGTTTACTGTGGCAGTGAAAACTTATACCATCCTGACTGTTGGAGATGGACTTGTATCCCAGATTCCTGCTTTGGTTATTTCAACTGCTACAGGTTTGGTGATTACTAGGGCAGCGTCAGATGAGGATCTAGGTCAAGATGTTACTCGGCAGTTGTTGTCGCAACCAAAGGCGCTTGTTGTGGCTGCAATCACGCTCGTGGCCTTGCTGNTGATCTCACCGTTACCCCGGTTGCCACTTATTCTGGGCATAGTAACGTTAATAGGGTTGGCTGTGTATTTATTGAATAAAGAACGTTTTGAGACTATTGACGAAATGGGGGCAGAAGAACGGCAAGAAGGTTTGGCTCAGGAAATGTTACAAACTCCTGAAGTTGATCCTGTGTTGGTAAAAATTGGCTATGGCCTAATTCCATTTGTCGATGAAGAACAGGGAGGGGATTTGCTTGATCGTGTTCCCAAACTCAGAACACGATTGGTCAACGATCTTGGATTTCCTGTTCCCCTTATTCGTGTTCGTGATGATCTGCTTCTTGGGGCAACAAAGTATATAATTGAGTTATGGGGTGTNATGGTTGCTGAAGGCGAACTTGTCCCGGGGCACATGATGGCGTTGAGNCCTTCTGGGATGACACGNCGAACGNTTGAGGGAATTGAAACCATTGAACCTATNTATGGACATCCAGCCCTATGGATTCTTGAAGCTAATCAACAAGAAGCGAGAGACGCTGGCTATGCAACGGTTGTGAGTCCGGATGATGTCTTGATTACTCACTTGGAAGACGTTATAAAACGGAATGCTGCTGATCTGCTCTCTCTCCAGATTACGCAAGATTTAGTTAATGCCCAGCGTGAAGTAAATCCGACAGTAGTTGAGGCTGTTATCNCTGAGCGTGCTTTAACTATAGTTGATGTCCAGAAGGTACTNAAACTCTTACTTGAAGAGCANGTTCCAATTCGTAATCTACAAATAGTTTTGGAAACGTTAGCCGATTATGGTCGTGANATCAAAGANGCTGCAGANTTGGCAACCAGCGTGCGGCAGGTTTTGCGTCGTGAAATTACAAATCAGTACCTAACTGAAGAAGGGGGATTGGCGGTTGTCATGCTTTCTCCTGCCTTACAGCAGTTACTGAGTCAGATTATTCAATCAAACGAGGCTGTTGACCCAAGTGTAATTCAACGGATGTTGGAAAATTTATCTCAACAGATTCAGGGAGCTTCAGATCGCGGCATCCGGCCTGTCGTTCTCGTTTGTCCTGGAGCAATTCGTTATGCACTTCGTAACATGATCACCTCTTCTCTACCAAGTTTGCCTGTCCTTGCCTATGAAGAAATGGCACCTAAGGTTGCATGGGAAACGGTGGGAATTGTCGACGCCAATCCGCCTACAGACGCCAATCCGCCTACAGACAGTAATTAAGATTTCGTGTCATAGAAATTTGAACAATATTATTATAAAGAGTAGTGGGNAACCTTATGCGTATCAAAACTTATGAGGCCGATACGATCCAAGATGCAATGGACCAGATTAAGCAGGATTTGGGGCCTAATGCGTTAATTCTCAATACTCGTCAGGTTACCAAGAGTGTCAAATGGTTTGGTTTAGCCAAAAAACATATTATTGAGGTTGTTGCTGGCATTGCTAACCCGAAAAGAACAGTACCGGATCCATCTTCAGCCTTGGTTCCAGTCCCCGCTCCTGATGCGCGTGATACTCAATCGGGAGAAACTGTTTCGGAAAGATCTGTTGTGGCGGGCAAAACGGTTGAAGCTATTGCCTTGCGGAACATTAGAAGCGCGCTTGATGATGTATATCAACGCCAGATTGAAAGGGGAATAAACAAAGAACTTTCGCAAAGGTTGGTATATTTGCTTGATGATATCATTTCTAATGCGGTATCTCATAATCGTAAACTTGAGACTAAAACGATTCGGCAGGATTTCAACGATCGGCTTTCGCAAGTAATTCAGGTTTCCGGTGGGGTTGATTTTAGTGTTGAAGAACAGCAGATTATCTCGCTCGTTGGGCCTACGGGGGTCGGAAAGACAACAACTGTAGCTAAGCTGGCTGCCATATCTTCAGTTTTAAATTATAAGAAGGTGGGGTTAATTAGTATTGATGCCTACCGTATAGCTGCCTATGACCAGCTAAAAACCTACGCAGAGATTATTGGGCTTCCTGTTGAACTCGCTTTGAGTCCCCAAGGGGCTCGAGATGCGATAGATAAATTTGCTGATCAGGACATTATCATTGTTGACTCGGTAGGACGGAGTCCAAATCATCAGGTTCATATGGCTGAACTGCATGGATATATGCAGGTTATTCGACCGACAGAGGTGCATCTTACTGTTAGTGCGTCTGTAAAATTTGAGGACCTGGTGAGAATTGTGGATCGATATAGAACGCTTGACGTAAGCAGAATAATTTTTACTAAGTTAGATGAAACGGTTACTTTAGATACGGTAGTCAATGGTGCTTACTATACTAAATATCCAATCAGCTATTTGGGTGTTGGTCAAACTGTACCTGATGACCTTGAGGTTGCGGATATCGAGAGAATTTCCAACTTTTTACTCGCAAAGCAGGATTTGGATAGGGTTCTTGAGAGACTGAATGAGCCGATTTAATATTTCCTGAATTTCAAGAAAGTTACGTTGTTTTAAGCACTTATTATATATTGGCATATATTGTGCTGAATTGTCATTTTGGTTTAGATATGTTAGAATGCGTCTCCGTNCGTGAACGCAGAGAANATATAAGGAAATGGCNTCTAGAGAGTCCGATCAAGCAGCGAGCCTACGCAAGTTAGCTTCTCCAACGCGAGTCATNACGTTCGCTAGTGGTGGAGTTGGTATGGGATATACAACGCTGTTGGCGAATATTGTTGTTGAGTTAGTCAATCAAACTGACTGGAAGGTTTTAATTTTTAGTACACGTGAAGACTATAAGCTCAATAATATATCAGATCTGTATCAGATTATTGGGGCTTCTGAATCGTATGATCTTGAATCTCCAAGCAGTGATGTTATAAAAATTAGATCAACTAGGTATGATAATTTAGACACTTTTTCAGTACTGGACAACTTGGCTTTAGTAAATAAGGATGTTAGTGAAATCCACAAATTGGAGGTGCAGTTTAAGGNATTTGCTAAGGAATATGACTTGGTTGTCATGGAGCTTGGGCATGTTGATGAATATAAAGATAAGTTTTCTCAGCTTTCTAATGAGTTCATCACCGTCACAACGACAGAGAAAGANGCCAGAACCAAGTGCTATTCACTAATAAAAAATGCTTTTGACGAAACAGGGCAAATAGACGTGAAATTGCTGGTAAACATGGTGGGAGGCGAATCAGCTGAGTTTAATCAAGTGGGCGAAGGAATTCAGAAAGTTGTGAAGCAATTTCTAGAGAAAGACATAGAATTACTTGGTAGTGTTCCAATGTCTGCCGATGTGCCAACGGCTGGTCGTCACGCCTCTCCTTTTGTAGAGAAATTCCCTGATTCTGATGTTGCTGTGTCTGTAAGGAGTGTTGTCACTAAATTACAGGAAAATCACGAAGAGTATAAAACAACGTTAGTTAAGTTGGGAGCTTTATTGGTAAGGCAGCTTGCTTAATCTGGCAAAAATTTTGGTTGTTCGAAATAGTTTGTATGGAAAACATAGCGTAATGGGTATCTCTGAATGTGCATAATAGTAAAATCTAGGAAAACTGGAGGACGTTAAATGCAAGATCAAGATGATCTTCTTGAAGAGGAAGAGGTATACGAGGAAGAGGCGATAAGTCGTGCCGTCAATCTTCACATGAGAGTTGGGGTTCGATTTGAGGACATTGAAACGAGGATCCTTGATATACATCGTGAAACTGGCGAAGTGAAATTTCTCTCCCCGATGAAGGGGCCGCGGCCGCGGCCTGTCAAGACTGGGACAATTATTCAAGCGGTTGTTCCACTATCAGATGCTGGGCAAGAAGACATAGAAATTGAACTTGTTGCTATGGAGCAATTTCAGGATACGGAGGATGAAGCCTGGTACGTTATTGCAGAGCAGGATGGACTTGATTGGGAAGATTGGCTAATCAAAAGGCGGGAGTATGTCAGAGAGAAAGCAAGTTTTCCTATTAGTTTTTGGCCGATAGAAGATGAGGAGAAAGTCTTTGAAACAAACAGTGAGAACATCAGTGGATCTGGGCTGAAAGTAACTTTGGAGCTTGAAGGTGTAAGAGATTGTCCATTAAANGTGGGTGATGAGATAGCGCTTGGTTTAAGTATGCCTCCGATCTTGGATTTGGAAGGCAAGGGGATTTTAGACCAAGGGGATAGTCATCTTGAGTTACCTCCTTTCGCTGCAAGGNTTGTGAGAGCTCACGAAATTGATTCTCGCTCGATACACACAAAGAAGTGGGCGATAGGGATCTCATATGAATATTCTGAAGAGGATGAAGACATTGAGGATTACCTCATTAAGTATGTTCTTAAGTTGCAAATTATCAACGAAGCTGCAAAGAGGGCTTAGAAACANTGGTTTGTTTCAACCNTTTGAATGTGGTTCTGATTTATAAGGGAGGTAATCACNTTATATTTGAATGAATGATTTCACTCAACAATTAAGCGCTATACTTAGTGTGTCCGTTTTCTTCGTTGTATTGTTTCTCGCTATTTTTGTNGGGAAGTTCCATCATAATATTCTTGTCCCATTCCAGTGGGCGACTTATTCTTTGCTCGTGTCGCTTGTTGTTGGTATGGGTTTGGGGGCATTATTCCAGTTTATTCGGAGTGACAGTGACAAGGAAACAGACTAACCTATCTTCTCGTATGATACCAATTGAAAACTTTAATGTGCTGATAAAGTGCAGTTTTATTNTGNCNTAATGACTGAACACATCAGTGAAGAGGAACTGTGGAATCGATTTAGAAGTAAAAACGATGCTTCCGCTCGAGAAGATCTTATCCTAAAGTATATGGGATTGGTGAAGTATGTGGTGGATCGTCTTTCTATGAAGCCTCCCTCTACTATAGAATACAACGATTTATGTAGTTGCGGTATTATTGGTTTGGTGAGTGCTGTAGACCGGTTTGATCCAAGTCTTGGTAACAAATTTCAGACATATGCTATTTGTCGAATTCGTGGTGAGATTTTGGATGAATCCAAGCGCATGGGATGGGTACCTCGTCCGTTATATAAGAAGAATATTGAAATAGAACAGGTTTTCGCTTCACTCCAAGCTCAACTTGGTCGTCCAGCAGAAGAAGAAGAAGTTGCTGAAGCCATGTCAATTGAATTGGGGGAATTACAGCAGGCAATTGCAGATTACAGCCGAGCGTCTCTGGCTTCACTTTATGATATTGTTGGTGGTCAAGGCGAAAATGAGGAAGTGTATCTGATAGACTTGTTGGGTGATCCTGACAGCAAAATAGCTGAGTCGGTTGAGCAAGACGAGATAGAACGTTTGGTTGCCATAGAAATTGATGCACTGCCAGATCAGGAAAAGAAAGTTGTTGCCCTTTACTATAAGGAGAATTTAACCCTTAAGGAAATTGGTGTTCTGTTGCGGGTTACGGAATCTCGCGTGTCCCAAATACATGCTAAAGCAATGCTTAGAATACGGGGNCGGTTNAGNACGCTTCTAGAGTAATCTGNTTTGGGGATATAAGGAGTTTGTCGTGTCGNTTCAGATTGATCCAGTACATGTTCCTCTACAATTTCTTTCGGTACAGCAGATGCAAGATGTTCGGGCGCAGGAAACGATCGCACCCGAANGTTCGCTTCCTAACGAGACCTTAAAATTNAGNGATTATAGAATGTCTCAAGTTCCANGCACACCACAGGCTGAGAATAGCGAAATACAAGAACGGGAAAATCAGCGNAANAATAATCTGTATTACCAATCTCGTNNGAGAAAGAAGAANGNATCTCTNAGANCTCATGNGACGGTGGATTCTGNAGAAAGTCACATTGTCAACGTGNCACTTTGAAATTTCGGCTTACAAANAAATGNGTAAANAACCAAATTCGTCTTCNGAAGACATATCTTCTAATTCAGAAAATTTCTTAGACAATAGCCCTATTGATGAGAACTCACCTTCTTCTGGTTTNGCAGATGACCATTTGCGTCATACGATTTCGGAACTGAAAATTGAGTTAGATGTAGCTGAAGAAATCAAACANGATCTNGAGAATACCAGACAAAAAATTGATCAGTTAAATCNGCAAATTCAAACNGCGAGAAATGANACGGAGGAANCTCAATCCGAACTGGACCTGTTACAAATGGAGGAAGCTCGGGTAAAAGCGGAGCTTGAGGTTANTAGAAGTGAAAGAGTCCGCGTTGAAGGAGCTATTCGCCAAATTCGGCCTCAGATTGACCAACTTACACAGGAAGGAGGTCGGGCCAAGGAGGAACTTAAGGAATCTCATCGGCAATTGCAAACTGCCAAAAATGCGAGGGATAAGGNAAAATCAGAACTCGAGAAGATCAAGCAGGCTTTATATGCAACTGTAGCGCTAGAAGCGCAGATACAAGCAGAAATTGAATCAAGCCGAGTGGCTCTTGAAAAGGATCGCCTTCAAACCCAAGAAATTCAGGATCGCCTTAAGGATGGGCACAAAAAGCTAGAGGCGATCCGGTCTGAAGTTAGTCAGGCACACCTTGAATTACAGGGGGCGCGTGTTGAAGAAGCTAAGATAAAGGCTGAGCTAATTGTCGGCCGGGAAGGGGAGCCGCACGAATCGGTTGATCAAAGGAATCTTGAACGAGACCGAGAAGGTGGCACTCAAGATGATGAGATGCAGAGCTCAAGTCTTTCTTTGATAAAACGTATAGTACATTCGGATCTCGACTTGATAATGGAGTCGCCTGAAATCCCCTCAAAGCTGGTTAAGAAAGTGGAGATCGAGGAGAATTTGGATGATCCTGTTTCTGCTTCCGTAGATGCCACAGCTAATGTGGTTGAGTCGGTGGCGGACCAAGGGAAGGGCGTGGCGCAAAAAGATGGAGATATTAAGGCTCTCAGTCAACGTTTGGGATATGACAAAATCTATGAGCTTGCTGATGCAGGTCATGAAATTGATGAGATATCATATGCAACAAATATTACAAAAGGTCAAATTAAATTACTGTTGAGGATGCGAGATTTAAAGGNAGAGGCTTAGTCGAAAAAGCGTCGAATTTTCTTAATTATAGATCAATTTGGTGGAAAAAATTGGGAGACNGCTGATAGATGAATGTCAGACAACAAATAAATAGAAAAATTAATCTCCGTNTTACATCCAGTAGNGNNGAAACGGAAACGTATCCCAGTCGCATAAAATCATCCGGANTTGAACATCTGACTGTTCTNGCNCCTGATATTGGGGATCTTTCNACTTGGNTGGATCAGGAGATTANGATTGANGAAGAACCGNTTGGNGGCATCACGGCGGTTTACGAAACAAAAGTTCTCAGTCANGAGACTTTTGAGGAAGAAGGACATGGNTCCGTTCTGATATTAAATCGACCACANGGTTTTGAAGAGCGACGATCAACCAGAATTGATGTGAACTTCCCTATTACTATCAAATCGGAGGTTAAATCAGGGACTGTTGGTACGACGGAAGAAAAAATAGAAAGAGCGTTAGCCACAAACTTAAGCCCGTATGGTCTGTTAGTCATTCTGGGACTTCGTCAGGATGAAGATTTGCAACGTGGGCAAGTGGTGAGTCTCAGTTTTGAGTTATCAGAAGCTAGTCCAATCATTTTAACTCTCAACGCACAAGTCAACAGAAAGTACAAGCTGGAACTTGGTGAGCTATCGACCAAATATGCTATTGCTTTTCAGTTTGTTGATATCTCGCCTGATGTAGAAAACGAATTGATGCGATATGTTTTTACGAATCAAGTGGAGTTACAAGAAACCGACTTGGAGTCTCCATCCATATCTCCACAGGAACAGGTTCGCTTACTCAGGGATGAGGTTAATAGGTTGCACGAACAACTTAAGGTTGTTAACGGACAGCTAAAACAAGCAGAGGAAGCTAGGTTGCGATCCGATACCATTATCATTCAATTGACAAAGAAACTCAATGAGCAGGGAACAGTACTTAGCCGTGGAAGTTGGTGGCGTGCCTGGGATCAGTTTGGGCGCCGCTAGTTGGCTAGAATTGAGTTAAGTTGGTGTCACTTTTGTCGATAAAACCTAGTGGATTGACCGGTTTTCTTAGGGTTTGATTTCTGAAATATTATTCATTTGTGTAGGAGTAACTCAAGTAGATGTCTTTACAAGCAACAGGACTTGTCTCAGGATTTGATGTTAATAGCATCATTGATGACCTGATTAGAGCCGAAAGTGCTCCGCGTTCACGGCTTGAAAATCGCGAGAAGATCCTAAATGCTCAACAAGATACGTTAAAAACTATAAATTCCAACTTGTTGGTTTTACAGAGTCGGGCAACAGGTCTAGCGAGTAGTACGCTTACGCTCCAGAGAGTGGTGACTTCCACCAATGAGGACGCACTGGAAGCCACTGCTGCTTCAGGTGCTCCGCGTCAGGATTACCAACTGGATGTTTCCCGCCTGGCGACTTCCTCTCGTGTTTCAAGTGATAGTTCAATTAGTAACTCAATCGAACTGGGTAGGCTGGTTGAAATTAGCTTGGAAAAGGATTCCGATAATGATGGTTTGCCTAATCAGGGTTCGTTTACAGTGGATGGCCTGACCAAGGATAGTAGTGGTAATGATATAACTATCACTTTAGATCAAGGTTCTACTACGCTGGATAGCATAGTTTCTACACTCAACTTTACCGCTGCTGACAGCACGACAACTTCAACAAATTATACAACTCTCTTTGAAAGTAGTTACGTTGGCGCGTCAGATGATAGCGGACTGTCGATTACCAAACGAATATCCAAATTGAATACGGCTTTAGCTGATCCGACGAAACAGATTAGCACGAGCCGGTTGAATTTTAAGGAAAGTGATACCAACTTCGTTTCAGTGATTGGATTGCCTGTTGCTAAACAGACTATTCACAGTCTTAGCGAAGTAGATGGCATCGTTGGCAGCAATCGCATGTCCGAACTCGGTGCCGTAGAAGTCTTGGATTATGACAATTCTAGCAGAACTGTAACTGTGAGTGCGGATGACGTCGGTCGATTCGCAAATACTCAGATTCTCACTTTCGCTGGAGGTGGTATAGGTAATGCTACC
>NZUQ01000075.1 GCA_002697225.1 Candidatus Poribacteria bacterium | reverse complement strand
CATATTCAGTCATTGATCTTATCCGCTATTATGCTCACTGTCGGATTTCAGATGATAATGATGGGNATNTCCGCTGANCTCATTTCCGTAAACCGTCAACTTCTTGAAGACATACAACTCAGAATCAAAAAAAACAAATTTGATTCTGAGGANTAATTCCGCAAACTGACAAAACTCTCAGATTCAAAACAAACAAAAGACATATATTGTTTTGGTGATTGCGCCAACATCCAAAAATACACACGACTTCTTCTGTCAAAAAAATTAACTTATGATTCACGTAATTGTAGGCACACGTGCCCAAATAATAAAAATGGCNCCGGTGATGAGGGAGCTTGAAAGCAGGGGAATTGATTACAATTTCATTTTTCTAGCCCAACACAAAGAAACCATGTATGAAATCATGGCGCAGTTTGGAATTAAAAAACCGGATATCGTTATCGGAGACATGGGTAAGGATATTACCAATGTAAAAGATATGGTCTTTTGGTCTTTTCGTGTACTCATATATTCTTTTTTTAAGAGTAAAAAAATTTTCCGAAATGACCAACAAGGTGTGGTGTTGATTCACGGGGATGCACCTCCTTTATTTTTGGGTGCCCTGATGGCGAAACGGCAGGGACTAAAGGTTGCTCAAGTCGAAGCAGGACTGCGATCGCACAATTATTTAAAACCTTTTCCCGAAGAGTTGACTCGAGTTTTTTCGGCAAAAATTGGTTTAATTGATATCTTTTTTTGCCAAGATGAGAAAGCAGTCAGCAACATCTCGCATTTCAACAAAACCGCTTATTGCACCCGCTACAATACTATGCTGGATTCACTGCGTTTGGTCGAGAAACTACATCCAACAACAAAGCATACAGAAATTAACGAAAAGTTCGCTATTGTGAGCCTCCATCGATTTGAAACTATTTCAAGAAAAGAAAACCTTGAGATGGTAGTCACGGAAATTAAAAAAATTGCCGACAAAATAAAACTTTTTTTTATACTCCATCCTCCCACACGAGTATCTCTAAAAAAGAATGGCTTATATGACAATCTGGAGGAAAATCCTAGCTGCACACTTTTGCCACGNCAAGGTTTTTTTGAATTTAATAACCTGTTGAGCAAAACCGAGTTCTTAATTACTGATGGCGGCAGCAATCAGGAGGAATGTTTTTACTTAGGAACTCCCTGCCTTTTATTTAGAAGCGAAACGGAAAGATCAGAAGGAATCGGAGAGAATATTGTCGTCTCAAATTTTGATCCAACTATCATAGAAAACTTTGTACTCAATTATAATTCTTATCGAAGGCAACCCATTCCTGTTGTTTTTTCTCCTAGTCGTTTTATTGTTGATCAACTCGTATAATGTCTAACCACTCTTCCACTCATCATTTAATTAAACAAATAGCTACCATTGGAGTGTTTTCCGGGTTTGGGTTTCTATTGTTTAAATACCGTGAGGGTTTCTATATTATTCGAGACTTGTCCGTTTTTCAGTTTGTTTCATTTTCTTTGTTAGTAATATTTGGTATTACCCTAAGTGGTTCCAAACTAAGTTGCATCGCGAATTATTTTAATATTTATCTTAAAAAAAGTGAGTGGTTCGCCCTATCTTCGATGACCGCAGTTTTAAACAATATCTTTTTTAAATCAGGATCCTTAGCTACATCTACATATTTGAAAAAAAAATACAACTTTCCATATGCCTCCTTTGTCGGATCTTTTGTTGGTGATCAACTCATTATTTTATTTATGGCTTCTCTTGTCGGAAGCATTACCACGGCATCCTTAATATACTCTGGGAACGTTCAACTCCTTTTTATATTCATCACGTTTGCAATTATTGTAGTTTTTCTATTTATCCTTCCAGGGGGAAAGTTAACCTTACCAAAAAAAGAGGGTGGTATTTGGGAACAATTAAGAATAGGAACAGACTCTTTCAACACGCTACTTCAAAACAAAAACCTCTTGTATACCTTATGCGCTCATAATATATTCCTAATCACCGCCGCGGGGTTGCGTTTGTTTACCGCCTGTTCCATTCTTCATCAAGAGATCCCATTAATTCATTGCTTTTTGTTTGTCGCAGCCATAACGGTAGTCCGAATTATCCCCATAGCCCATAGCGATATAGGCGTGCGTGAAATCACAGTAGGGCTTCTTTCCGAAACTATTGGAAGTGGACTCAAGGCAGGGGTTCTTATAACTTCAATAGACCGGATTTTTGAGTTATTGTTGACAGGTCTATGCGTGAGTGTTTTTCGTAAATCCTTGGTCACTCCAAAAAATTAAAATGCGTTTTATCAATTCGGCAAAAAACAAACCCTGTCTTACCTAGGACTTCCACTTCCGTGTCATTACACAACTTATTGTCTCCAACTCGCTCGGGAAATAACTCGAGGTTACGACTGGAGAACTAAGAATCAGTTTGCTTCGTAAATAAAAAAATCAGCGGGAGAGGCTTCGGCCGATCCTTTTCCTGCGGGATATTTATTTTTTATTTTTTTACTTAACTTCCAATTTGGGAAACGCATTGTAATATCCTTTGTGAAATTTCTGTGTCGAACATGCCGTTCATAAAACCTGCCAGACTCATCTTTATCAGTTGCGTAAATTATCACGTATTTGATACCTGCTCCAAAAAGATGTTTTAGGTAAGTACTATAGACGTCATCTTCAACTAGGTGGTAAATCACATCCAAAGATAAAGCAAGATCCGCCTTAAATTGCTCGGTCTTCTCATCAAAACTGTAAGGATCGTACAAGAAAAAATTTTTGCTCTGGTCATTAATAAATTTTTCCTCGCATATCGTTACTGCTTTCTTAGAAATATCCAAGCCTACATAATTAGGATAGTTTGCAAGCATCAACTGATTGCCGTCACCACAACCAAATTCAATAAGAGATTTTACTTCGGATTCTCTAACAAATTGATTTATGATTTTTGCCTTAAACTCAGCCAACACCCCATAAGAACCTTTCCCAGAATTACCACCAGAAACATATCTTTGTTCCCACCACTTAATAGAACTTGAAAAAAAAACCTGCCTAAATCTAACAATAATTTTATTAATTAGAGAAAAGTTTTCTGCTGGGGGTATGAGTCTAGGCATCGAATTCGACCAATGAATATTATTAAGGGTGCGTATTTTTCTAAAACCACTCGAGAGTGAAATGGTCTTTTCTGATTTTATTTCCCTTGAAAGGCTTCCTCCGCTTCCTGAATCAGCTGTTCCGTACGAAAAGTGTGCCGACCCGAAAAGTGAAATACACTTAACTTTTTAACATTTGCTTCACGAGCTATGAGACCAGCTTGCCGTGCGGTCAAATGACAGCGTTCTAATCCGCGTGTCTCTTCTTCAGCAAGGAATGGCGATTCGCAAAAAAAGATGTCGGACTCTTTCACTAAGTCCACAACATCCCTCTTGTTCGCCTCATTATATACCGTATCGACAACATAGGATATTTTCTGACCAGGAGATATCAACACCAATTCTTCTTTCAACTGGCCCAAAGTCCTTTTCTGACTTCCTTTTGCCACCGAAAGGACCTCCAAAAGATATTCATCTGATTTCCCTTCGTAAACACATTTCTTAAGCTCGTTAAGCCATGGACCCGACTGGTAACACATTTTTTCAAGTCGATCCTTACAAATATTTACATGATTTTTTTCCTCCAACGAAAATCCAAGGCAGGGGATATGGTACTCTAGAATTGCTGTGCGAACAATGAATCTGTCTTCATCCACCAAAATACCGTCTACAAAAGGAATTTCTCTCTCGTCACTTTTTTTAAACCAGTCAATAGCTTTAAATTTTGCTTTGACCAGACGATCCGCATGAACCTCTGTAACCTCCAAAGTCACCGATTCATCATAACGATCGACTAAGTTCCATGTAAACCCAGCAAGTTTGCCTGTAACATTAGCGATGAAGTTTTCTGGGCCGTATAAATCAATTGTCTTGCCTCGCCCAAAAACCACTCTAAGCAAATGATCAAATCCAATAAAATGATCAATATGTGTATGACTGATGAAAACATGGGATATTTTCAATAATTCACCATTTGTAGTCGAGGAGAGATCACCCAGGTCAAACTGCAAAGCCCTTTGTTCGCAAAGAAACTCCACCATAACCCCCGGATCACCAAGCGGATCATTTATTAACTTTGGCAAAAAATTAGACTGCATATTAATTGTTAGTGCTGAGTAAATAGGCTTCTATGAAAGAACCAATATCACCATCTAAAACCGCATCGACGTTTCCCATTTCATGATTAGTGCGAAGATCTTTAACAAGGCGGTATGGCTGAAGGACATAAGAACGAATCTGACTTCCCCATTCGATTTTCTTTTTTGACTGCTCTTGCTCTTTTTTTTCTGCGTTTAACTTTTCTTGTTCCACTTCAAAAATCCGGGCCTTAAGAACTCTCATCGCGGAAGACCTATTTTTATGTTGAGATCTTTCGTTCTGACACTGCACCACAATACCTGTAGGAATATGGGTGAGTCTCACGGCAGAGCTTCCATACCGCGTCTACTGATAATCAGCGCCCCGCGAATTTTGTTGCACCAGCAATGTAAGCTTCTCCGCATAGTCGAAGTACAAACGGNTAGCATACATCGTGCAAACGCANCTTTANGCTANACAGTTTTACATTAGTTTTGCAATACGACTCGGCTTTAGCGTNTAGATCCGAATCGGATTTTCCGCCTNTGTCTTGACTAGCCCAGTATGCTGCTATGCCCGCTCGCTTCTTAGTTCCTTTAGCTACACATTGCCCATTTGGTAGTTTCCAATTCGCAGGCCTCGGGCATCTTAGTGAGAGCTGGCCGTCAGCTGCTCCGGCGCTTGCCTCGCTTGCATACATTGACTGGCCAGTAACGGTGAAAGAAAATAGTACTGTGACTAACATCAATCTTTGTGACAACTTCATTGCTGCTTCTCCTCTATTTTAATTAGACTTACGGTGACGCTCATTGCATGTTGTGTCACTAAATGCCAAGAAGTGCNTATCGTATGGCACAAATTTTGAGCTGAACTCTTATTAGCGCATGGTCCAGTTTAATTTGGGATAAACACTAACCAATTCATCAAGTTTTGAGAGTTGTTTTGTTTCCTTATAAAACGTAGATATAGCACTTAAATAGGTTGGGGANGGATTCCGTTTCACTATTTCTCTGATCAATGCGTCTGCAAAATAAACCCAATTATTACGGTAGTAAGAAATAAGTGTGTTGTAAAATAAAATTTCCTGTTTTTTATTTTTCGAATAGGATTGATTGCTAAGAGCTAAGCTGACAACTGTTTTGGGGTCATGAAAGTCAATTCCCTCTTCTATCCTTAGCGACCACCCTCCCTCTGNAAGTTTAATAGCGGTAACCTCATAAATTNTTTCTTGTACGATCTTCTTGCCTCCTAACTGATTAGATGTTTTGGTNAGGATAAATCGGTTCCCATTCGACTCAAGAAAATCCGTAGCACTAATGCNAGCTAGCTTTGGATCAAAGGTANTTAAGGTATGATTTATAAATTCTCCTGTTTTATCCAAGACGTATCGCGAAGTAAAAGCTTTTATTGTTCCACTAATATCAAAAATCGTTTTCAAAAAGTAAAGATTCCCAGATTCCCTCCAAACTTTTAATTCGGATTCAGTTTTACCAGCAAGTCCTAACGAACCTTGAAATGTAAACACTGCTCCTTCTTCTTTGATCTGATTGAATGATCGATCTAATTTCTTTGCAGTTTCATCTTTCATGAGAAGTTCCTGAAGGGTGAATGCGCGGTGAATGAAAGGGAGATGCTTGTATGAACGGAGTGGTTCAAGCTTTTTATAAATAGAACGAGCAACAACCTCGGCTCCATCTGCATTCAAATGCCGGTCATTTTCAGATATTATCAGGCTTTTTTCGTCTAAACCTTTGAATCCATCCTCGTAAAAATCGATACATTCTATGCTTCGTTCTTTACAATAGCCCATAATTTTTGAGTGGACTTCAGGAATAGGGTAATTATCATCTAATTGATACATTAAAGGAATAACTCCTATCACCAGTTTGACATTACGTATTACGCAAGCCATATTAATGGCATCTAGGTAGACCTTTAACATATCCCATCCGATCGACGAATAAGCGGCTTTGATACAATCGGTGTACTTGGGTTTATTTCCTATTTTTTCAAGCAGTCTGTTAATTTTTAAATTTACAAACTTATACAAATGAGATTGTTTGAGCAGGTTTTTTAACGGACCTTTGTCGGAAATCAGCTCGATTTCACCCACATCACAAGATAAAAAATCAGCCCGAGGAGAGTCGGAGTCCCTAAAATCATTAATGTCATTATGAAAATACCCAAGAATAACCATATCGGGCTGAAACTTGAATCCGTTGGCGAATAGATCGAACAATTCGTTATCTGTGCTCCACGCTGGATGGCCAGTATTTATGATTTCAAATTTTGGTACCTCTAATTTCTTGTTAAGGTAGTACTCCAGCTTTTTCGGATAAGTATTTTTTACATTTTTAATTCCAAGACCGGCAGTCATAGAATCACCGAGAACCAAAACACGGAATTTCCCCTCAGGTTTTTCTAGCATATATTCTTGATCACTGCGGTGGCCCCACGAGTTGACGGTATAATTTTTGGCCATCCAATTCACATCGGTCTTTATTTCATTACTCACATCTAATAAACGAAGTGAAATTTCTCCAATGCCAATAGTTAAAAGTGTAGAAAGGGAAAAAAGGAGCAACCCGACAATCATATTGAAGGACTTTTTAAATAAAAAATTGGTCATCTGTTAAGCAATAGGTTTTCTAAAAAAAATTATAACTGTGACGTAAAAATATAATCACTACTGTAGGTATTGGGGTTACTGTTATGTTTAGCAGATACGAAAAATTTGTCCAGTGCGAAGTGGGAAGAGTGGCCACAACATCCGTGTTCTGGTTAAAACCGTAAGTAGCATCTTTAATTTTAGGAAGATCGCAACCTTGGGTAGAGTCTGGGTCAAGCCGTCAGCGAGCATATCCTGTCCCGGTCGTTCCACCATTCCGTCCGGAACAGCCCTCATGGTTATGAAAAATGTTCAGGATTTCCTTATATTTACTTAAAATAAATATAGTTGGCATCACTAAAAACCGTTAAGAAGTAATAGGATAGCTTCTAACTCATCAAAATTTCCTTTTTTAAATGGCTGAATGAAATCATTTATCGACAAGGCAAGCTTTGCAGCTAACATATTGAAATCAAAGGTATTTCGTCAAGTAATTCCACTTCAAGTACAACTCACGGTAACAGATCATTGCAACTTGCGATGTGGTTATTGCTATGCCGATTACCCGGCACGCGGTCATAAGGATCTTTCTATAGTAGAAATTTTTAAAATTATAGATGATCTGGCCATATTGGGTACCCGAAGAATTAACTTGGTTGGAGGGGAACCTCTTTCGCGCTCAGATATTGGAGACATAATCAATTACATAACTGAAAAAAATATCCAATGCGCTTTGACAACTAACGGTTATCTGGTCCCTGCAAAACTAGAATACGTTAAAAAACTGAATGTGCTCTGTGTCAGTTTAGATGGTGAAAAAATTGAGAATGATGCTAACCGGGGAGAGGGTTCATTTGAAAAAGCATTTAACGCAATAATGACTGCCAAGGAACATGAAATTCCCGTTCAAGTAGCTTGCGTTATAACAAAAAAGAACCTTTATTCTATTGAATGGCTCCTTCAGAAAGGTAAGGAGTTTGGGTTCCAAGTAGGGTTCAGTACGCTTATTCAAAAAACAGTTGATGGAAAAAAGGAAACAGCTCCCAACATCCCAACAGATGACGAATATAGAGAGATAATTAAAAGAATTATCGAATTAAAAGAGGAAGGATATCCGGTTCTTTTTTCCAAGAAAAATTTGGAGTACACGCTGAATTGGAAACATGGCTACGACACGGACAAAATTACCGGTGAAGAACCGAGCTTTGATTACATCAAATGCAATGCCGGAAAAAATTTTGGGATTATCGATGTTAATGGAGATGTATACCCTTGTCCTACATTGGTCGACACGGGAAAACCATTAAACGGATTAAAGCATGGCATGGCTAAGGCCTTTGAAAATGCTAGTGGCCACAATTGCAAAACCTGCCACATTCCCTGCCAAAATGAATTCAACTTAATGTACTCATTAGACCCGAGTACTATTTTTAACATTATTCGAAATTATAAATTTAAAGGTTAAAGGTGCCGCATTATATAACTCTTTAATAGAAACTTTGACATCAAGGATTTTAATGACTGCCAATGGCATATGATTCCAACAAAAATAAATTAACACCAGGAAAAAATGAAAATCAAAAGATTAAAACTTGCTGCAGATTACTTGCTTAAAAAAAATCGTACAGTTTCTTATCCTTCTCACATCGGCATTGAAACGACAAACAACTGCAATCTGGATTGTATTATGTGCCCTCGTCATGATATGACTCGCCCAGTTCAAGATATGGACATGGAACTGTTTAAGAAAATTATCAACGATATAAAGGGAGAGGTTGAAATGGTTTGGCTTCAACATTATGGCGAACCATTTTTAGATAAAAAGATTTTTGAAAAAATTAAATACGCGAAACAAAATGGCCTTCAAACCGGAATATCTTCTAATGGTACTGCTTTGTCGTCAGATGTGATAGAAAAAATTTTTGAATCCGATCACGACTACATTATTTTCGCTTTTGATGGAGCCTCTAAGGAAACTTACGAAAAAATAAGACTTGGGGCCAGCTTCGAACACGTGACATCAAACATCAAAAAATTCTTGGAAATGAAAATAAAAAAAAACGAG
This sequence comes from Candidatus Poribacteria bacterium, assembly GCA_002697225.1. The sequence continues at coordinate 1,934 of NZUQ01000075.1, read as the reverse complement.
GACGTTTTTACAGTTCTTCAACTGATATGTATGAGTGAAACTGAAAACGAAATTCAGGATTTTGTTTCGCAATGGGATATTGATGGGGTGGACGGGATTAGAATTCGTCAGATTACGCATAGTGGAAATCATGGGAAGTTTAAAAATCAATCTAAGAAACAACCCTGCTATTGGCTGTGGAGCGACCCTCATATTCAGGCTGATGGAACGGTGGTCCCTTGTTGTCAGGATGTTAATGCCGTTTATCCTATCGGAAATATTAATGAGCAATCTCTTGGAGAAATATGGAACTCTGAAAAAATGACTCAACTCCGACAAAAGCATATCGACGGTAATTTAGAAGGCCTTTCCCTTTGTCAGAACTGTAACATGTACCAACCTCATCCTGCACTTGTGGTGGGGAATTCCTTCCTCGATTACACCCAAACTAGCCGGTTGGTTCCCCGGGCTGAAACCCTAATTTCAAAATTAAGATATTAATTTAATATGAAATTTTTGTTGGTCACTTCTACCGAGAGAGAAATAGTGAAGGTTTGGGTTTGTCAGGAAACATCACCTGCCGGCAGTTTGCTTCCGCCAGTAGACCTGGCTAGTGTAGCTGCAACAATTAAATCCAAGGGGCATCAAGCACAAATCCTAGATCTACGCTTATATGATGATCCTTGGCAGGAGTACCACAAAGAGTATGAGCGATTTCGACCAGATGCGATTATTTTGAATCTGACCACTACAAGTGCCACTCACGATTACCAGTTGATCGCTTCCACCCCCGGTCATGTCAAAAAAATTTGTTTTGGGACCCATGCTCAGGAAATGGTCGATTACAATTTTAATAAGGGCGTAGATTTTATTTTGTTAGGAGATCCCGAAGCCGCTATCGCTAGTTTAATCGATTGTAATATGGATGGAAGCCAGTGTCTTGGAGTGATGACTCCTAAAAACAATCAAACGACACCCAATTATTGGGAAAACCTAGATACGTTACCTAAACCGGCTTTGGATCTTCTTGATATGACAAAATATCATGCACCTTATATTAAGAGCGGTCACTCATTCACTTTACTTTTGGGCGGGAGAGGCTGCCCTTACCTTTGTACTTACTGCTTATATCCTGTTCTTTTCGGAAATAAATATAGATTAAGAAGTGTGAATAACATTGCAGATGAAATAGAAGAGGATTACCAAAAATACGATATCAAAGAATTCCTCTTTCTTGATGCGACTTTTAACAGTTCTAGCCAGAGAGTACACGAATTTTGTGAAGAACTTCTTAAGAGAGATCTTAAGATTAATTGGGCTTGTAATATGAGGGTTTCTCCGGTGTCCATCCACATGCTCGAATTAATGAAACGCGCCGGTTGTAGTCGTATATTTTTTGGCGTGGAAGATCAAGATCTTTTAGATGAAACTAAAAAGGCAACTACCAGCCATGCTACTACCAAAGCTTTTAAAATGGCTCGCAAAGTTGGTATTGCAACCGTAGCTTTTACAATGTTATTTCCTCGAGATGACTTAAATGAAAGCCAGTATTCAAAACAGGTTCTATCGATCCTCAATGATTTAAAAGCTGATGCGTTTCAATGCAATGTAGCGATTCCCTTTCCTGGAACAGCAATGTATGAGAAAGAACCAAATGGAGTTGAACCTATTTGGAGCAACTATGATCCTCATGGAGAATTATTACCGTATAAGGCCAACATTGATCTAGTACGGGTTAAGAAAAAGGTATATCGGGGTTTTTTAGTCTCGAGCCCTTTTTTAGTTTTAAAAGCAATTTTAGGAATGAATTTTAAATCTTTTTTTCAAATCGTAAAAACATTTATTAAACAAAACGTCTTAGTGCCTTAAATTGAAATAATATGAAAATACTATTTTTATCTCACTCCATTACTATTGAACAAGACCATGAAGAGAGTTTTGGTGCCTACCCACCT
>NZUQ01000074.1 GCA_002697225.1 Candidatus Poribacteria bacterium | reverse complement strand
ACTCTCTTACCCAATGCACCTGCCATGTGTACCGTAGTGTTGGAGGTGGAAATCACCAAGTCCAAGGCTGATATTTGTGCGGCAAAACCATCCAAGTTGGCCAATGGATCTATCTCTTGATCCTGATAGACTTTTAGATTGGTATTGGATTCCAACTTTACCACCTCCGTTTCGACATCCCCATATTGAAGATTGATGAAGTAGCAGTTCGATTGTGATAAGACAGGCGCCCAGGATTCCAACGAGGTGCTTTTTGATTTGGCTCGGCGTTGGCTAATATCCGTGCTTTTCCATGAGATGCCGACCAGTTTTCTACCGTTTGCTAGTTGCTGGTATTTATTTCTAAGTTCTGCCGTTTTGTCGGGGCAGGCGGTTAGGTAATATGATTGGCCTGGTTTAAAACTGTCCAGGTCGGTTCTCAGCCACTGTCCTAAACTTCCCATTGAAATCTGATAATCTATGTTGGGATTCAGTAGTTGTTGATCAGGTGGGTTTGTGCGGCAAAAGAACTGGATATCAGGAAAAGAGCGTTGGAACAATGAAATCAATCGCTGTTCGCATTCCACCATGATATTGGTATTCGATTGTCGTAGATCATTCAGCATGCTGGCAAACATGATTTCGTCACCAATACCCTGTTCAGCCCAGACCAAGATAGTTTTTCCAGATAGGTTGGATCCGTTCCNGAGGGGTTGNTGNAATGGACGNTTTTCAGAGGGAAAGTCGTCACATTTCCATCGCCATTGATANTGTTGCCAGCCGTTTTTAAAGTCTNCNNTTAGGAGTTGTAGTGTACCAAGGNTATAATGTGCTCTTTCACATTCACCNTGTAGTTTTTCAATGGCTTGGTGATAAGTACGTGCAGCTTGATGTAACTGTCCGGAGGCTTGTAGAGCTGNGCCTAAATTGTTGTAAATTTCGGCGTCATTTGGGTTTAGCGNCAGAGCTTTACCATAAGCTTCAATAGCTTGTTGAAGTTGNCNTAGTTCCCGAAAAGTATTACCCAANTTATAATAGGCATTAGGATTATTTGGAGTAATCTTGACAACTTTGTGATAGGCNTGANCAGCTTGTTGAAAATGTCCCAGTTCTGTTAGGGCATTACCTAAGTCGTTTTGAATCTCTTCNTTTTCAGGATTAAGTTCAATAGCATGCTGNTAGGCCTGTATAGCTTCTTCTTGCCGTTTTTGTCCTTGAAGTATATTACCGAGATTACCGAAAAAAACGGGTTGTCTGTTATCTATTCCAATGGCCTGATTAATTAAATCTATGGCCACATTGTGTCTCCCTACTTGGTAGGCAATAATACCCAGTAGATGGTAAGCATTGGCATTTTNGGGTTGGTCCTGAAGNACCTGTTGATATANCTGCTCGGCTTGTTNCAATTCNCCTTTNTGATGAAAAGAGATGCCCTTTTGCATCCTATTTTCCATGTTTATAGAAGATTTGTTAATCATTTGACCTATATTTTATGCGTCTCTTACCATCAAATGAAATTCGTGGCCAATCNCTNTCCCAATTTTCAGATTGAAATGGNATATAGTGACAAGCTAATGCATGTCTAGGGCTACCTTTTTTCAACACTGTGCTNCCACTATGAATCAATCGGCCGTGAAAGAGAACCACGTCACCTTGATTAACAAAAATCGATACTTCCTCGTTACCATTCTCAATAAAAACCTTATCTACTTCAGGAAAGTATCGGTTTTTCTGCTGATCTTCGTACGTTTCCGCCTGTGAAAATTCAAGTGGGACATCCGTCTTTGTAATCAATCGGCCTTTATGAGACCCAGGTTGAACACGCAAAGCGCCGTTTTCTTGGTCAACAATAGTCATTGCTATCCATGCTGACATACAATCGGGCAAATAGTACTGATCTTGGTGCCGTTCGTGTTCAGACCCTTCGTAAAAATGCATGGTTTGGATTGCTTCCGGATCGTCTCCAAAACAATCAGATAAAGGTTTCCTCAAGAGTGGGCTGATTAAGAATTTCAAGACTTCTGGGTCGTAGAAATGTTGGTTGAAGGTTCGGTATCCATATTTGTTTTGTTGTTTGAACCCTTCAATTGATTTACGCCCGCTTTTGAGATCTTCCATATGTTGCACAAATGCTTGGCAGTCTTGATACGTGAAAACCTGGTTAAGGATTATATATCCATGCTCTTGGTAACTATCAATTTGTTCTGAACTTAAACCGAAATTTTGGATTTTTTCAACCATTAAGGTATCTCTTGCTTGTTATATTCCAATATCAATCCACAAATCCAGTGTCACTCGGACACCTAATGATATGCAGTAGAAATACATGGGGATTACCAACCAAACTACCACAAAGTGTTTAAGAAAATTTCAAAAACAACTGTCTGAAAAAAAAGCAGAGTAATGGTAATGTAGAATATCTGATGGTTTTTTTGGAGATCGATATGTCTTTTCAAGTGTTTTGCCGTAGGTATGAGGATAAATGGTGCCATGAATATCCATATACGTTCCGTTTCTGCTGTGTAGAGGGTAGAAAAACAGATTGGAATCAGAGTCGATACATACGCCAGTAGGAAATTAAGTGATTCAGAAGTCGATTCCTGATCTTCTTGTTTTTCCATGTTGCGTCCCTTGAATTTTAGGGATGGAATTTGCTGTATTGTGCCGATCAGTTCGCGAGTCCACAACGTAACTGTTATGGCACCTAGACATGAAAAAAAGGCAAAAAAGTTCGTTGCGCTGATGAANAGGTAACGTGACAATGTCTCATAGCCTGTACCAAGTCCCCCATGATGGACACTACCGTGTTCNTCAATATAAATNGCTCCCATTAANCAGGAAATCGCATTATAACCAGTTGTTACGTACATTAAAAGGTAAACGAGACAAAAAGTACATCCTGATACACNTAGCNTGGTAACGTGATTTTTGAAAGCCTTTTTGTTGTTTATGTAAGTAAAGCCGGTTAAGGTAATAAAGTAGACACCTAAAAATGTGGTTGCAAACGTTAGGAACATTGACAAGGCGAGAAACAGCCCAGTAAGAATAGCAAGGAGTACTGATCTTTTTTCTACAGCAAGGAGATAAAAATAGATGCTAGAAATCAAAAATATAGCATAGAAAGCATCCATACAGGTTGCTGTTAGGAGAACAACATTTGGAGTGACCAGGTAGAGGGCCAGAGTATAAAACGCAACCCGCTGATCAAAGATTTGTTTGGCAATCAAGTAGAGAGGTATCAGACTGATTGGGGCAGTGAAAATAATCAAGAATGCTTTGGTCAATCTNTCGTACCCAAAGTATTTGGTAGTTATCCACAGCGTAAGAACGGAACCCGGAGGATGCGTTCCGGCATGAGTTGTAAGTTGGTTGGCTTTGGCGGTATAGTTCTCCAAGATGTCTCCTAGGCTCGCAAACTTAGGCACATCTGTCAGGTATTGTGCAACACCGTGGTTGGTGATTGGAGGTAAAAACTGCCCGTTAATCATGGTTACGCTGACGTCAATCGCAACTTTTAATCCTATGGTTATGGCTAGTATTATTGGTGCTGGGATGACTAACTCAGCTTTCAGAATAGTTCTTATCAGATAAATGTAGAGAACAAAAACAATAATTGGCAGGAAAATCCATTTGTTCAGATCTTGGGCAGGGCCACCGAAAATAGGCGCGGTGATTTTATTAACTTGTAGAGAGATCTGATAATGCTCGATTAGAAATGGCGACAGACGGTGAAATGTCCATAGTACAGAAACCACCAGACAAAATTGGAATGGGATTGAACGGTATATACGCTGGAAGACCATGGTATTATCACCACCTGGTTTGCCGATTCAAACTTTTTCTTTGATTTGCATTAATCTTTGACCGGCTTCAAGGAGTGTTGGTTCAGGCTTGCTGAACATGAACCTGAATTTCGTTCGACCAAGTTCCAACTGGCTGTAAAAACTGGATCCCGGTACACCACCAACTCCGATTTCTTTGACTAACCAAACCGCGAATTTGGTATCATCCTGAAAACCGAAATGACCGATATCAGTCATTATATAGTAAGCACCTTGCGGACAGTAGCAATGGAATCCGGCATCAGCTAATAATTTTAACATCAGCTGGCGNCTATGATCATACCACTCGACCAATTGCTGATAATAGGTGTCTTCTGATCGAAGGGCAACTGCACCGGCTATTTGAAGAGGGTGTGGTGCGCCAACTGTTAAGAAATCATGCATTTTTCGGATCGCGTTAGTCAAGTATTCTGCGGCCACAACGTATCCTAGTCGCCAGCCTGTCATCGAATAGGTTTTGCTTAGACCCGAAATTGTAATCGTTCGGTTTCGCATTTCCGGTAGAGATCCAATGCTAATGTGCACCTGATCATCATAAATCAGGTACTCGTACATTTCGTCTGTAACAGCTAAACAGTCGTATTCACAACATAATGCTGCGATTTCTTCGATTTCTTGTATGCTAAACACCTTTCCTAGTGGATTGTTTGGATTATTCAGAATAATTGCCTTGGTGCGCGAACTAAATGCGCTGCGCAGTTGATCAGAATCATAACTGAAGGTGGTTGACCCATCAGGAACAATAGTNTCACGTAGAGGAACATATACTGGTTCAGCACCCGAAACTATAACATCTGGACCATAATTTTCATAAAATGGTTCTAGAATCACAACCTCGTCACCTGGGTTGATGATGGCTAACATTGTGGACATCATGGCCTCGGTAGCTCCACAAGTGACGGTTACGTGAAGGTCTGGTTCGGTTGGAATTCCATTGAACTCCATCATCTTTTCTGAAATTGCTTGACGAAATTCTGGCGCGCCCCATGTAATACTGTATTGGTTGTATCCTTCCTCTATAGCTTGAATAGCTGCTTTTTTTACCTTTTCAGGTGTAGGGAATGCAGGTGTTCCTTGTGACAGATTAATAGCCTCATACCGATTACAACGTTGTGTCATCATTCGGATCACAGATTCAGTGAAGAGCGTTGTTTTGTCGGAAACCATTGATTTTTTAATGTCTAGGGACACATTTTCTACCTTGTGTTTTTTAGTTTTGAAAGAAAAAATCTTCCGCTGTCTTACTAAGGATTTGGTCTATGTCTGCTTCCGAAAGGAAGTCCAGTTGATCCTTGATCAGTCCAATGCTATCTTGGTAGGTATGATCCTCTACCTGATAAGGGCAATCACTTGCCCACATCATTCGTTCAGGGCCAAATGCCTGGTAGACTCGATATATCAAGTGATTAAGATCATTATAAGGTGGAGACTTTTGTCCCAATGCGTAAAAAGCAGACACTTTAACCATTACTCTCGGGTGTTTGGCCATGTGACAAAGTTGATCTATGTGTGATTCTTGTATCGGCTGGTTGGCTCCTATGCGACAGAGGTGGTCGATGATGACCGGAGTATCCGGAAACCGCTGACATTGTCGGTCAAGATCAAGTAAAGCATCTAGGTTAATCAAAGGACACATAGCAAGGTTATGTTCAGCACCAATGGTAAACATTCTTCTGTATCCTTCTCCACTTAACCATGNACCAACTGGTACGCTCGTCGGATAGATCCGAAATCCTCGAATGCCTCGGTTTGCCAATTGGATCATCTCAAATTCTAGGTTTCCCATATTCTGATTAATTACAGCGATACCGGAAAAAATGCCGGAGTATTGCTCTATCACGTTCAACATATAGGAGTTATCGAAACCGTAAAAACTCATCTGGATCAATACAATACGGCTAACATGTGCGGAGTTCGTATGATGGAATAATTCTTCAGGGAGAAAAGTAGATGGTTTCATCTCACTTTTTTGGCCAGATTCAGCAACTGGATAACGATTGAAGTCATCGGTCCAAACATGGACATGAGCATCAATATAATCCATTTGATCTTCCTTGAAATNGGTATTGNGTTTTGGAAATAATTGGGCTACANATCCGTATCATGTCGACCTCTGTATACTTTCCCGTTTTTGATGATTACTATGGGCTCAAGCTTCTGATGGCCCGTACGGATTTGACCGTGTGTATCCACAAGTTGAAACTCGCCCGCACGGAGTTCGAAAATGACAGCATCTCCCCATGCTCCAATACGCAAGGTGCCGATATGGTCTGGCATTAACACTGTTTGTGCTGGAACCGAAGTCACTTTAGCTATCACATCATCAATAGGAATACCCAGATGAAGAAACTTGGTAGCAATTGTGGCTAGATCATATACTGGTCCATCGACGTTGTACGCGTGAAGATCGGATGAAATCGTTTTTGGATCGACTCCCTGTGACATCGCGTTTTCAACGACATCCCAGGAGAACGAGCCGGCACCGTGCCCAACATCAAAGATAACACCTCGTTCGATAGCCTGATGAACCGATTGGCGTACTTGTCCATGTTGATCTAAAATACCACACTTCATTCCGTGAAAACAGTGGGTAAGAATATCGCCTTTCCCCATCATGTNCAGAATGTCATCAATTGAATCGCACCAAGCATCCTGTGGATGCACCATGATAGGAAGACCGGCAGCGTCTGCTGCCTCACGGGCACGGTGCAGCGGCAACATCCCCGATCTTTTACTGACGATACTATTTCTGGTTAAACGTACCTTAACGCCTAAAATAACCTCTCGGTGCTGTTCGATTACCTGGCAAGCTTTGTCTACGTTAGCATATTCCGGTATTTCAAACTCTCCAATTTCTTGACTGATCATTCCCTGGGATGAAATGTTAAGCTGGGCTAAGATTCGTGTCTCACTGACATCAATGACATATTTTCGAAAACCAGGGAATGTATCCGCTCCGGCTGAACCAGCATCAACGACTGTCGTCGCCCCTCTAGCTAGACAGGTGGGATCTGGGTGAATACCGTAATGACTAACACCGTAAAATACGTGGACATGTAGATCTATCATTCCAGGAGTAACCAAATATCCACTTGCATCTATGATTTCGTGTGCCTCAGCTTTCGGCAGCTCATCACCAATTTCAGTGACTATACTTTTGGCAAAGGCAACATCTTTTTTCGCATGAATACCCTGTGCAGGNTCGATAAGTGTCCCGCCTTTNATGAGCAAGTCGTAANTCACGTTTTTTAACCTCTNNCAGTAGGAGAAGGCTTAGCGAATTAAGTCTTCNTACTNCACTNTAATAGCTTCTGGTTTGTCGTATGAACTAGGTTCNTCCCGAANGGAATATCCTAGGTCTTCTAACNGNTATTGGGGAAAGTAACCTAACAATTCTTNTGCTAATGATAAATCCCATCGTCGTTTTGAACTTTCGCCAACAACAGTTATAGTTTTCAATCCGGTGAAATGGGTTTCTAACGCTAACTTGTAAGTTTGAACCAGATCGGGAAAGGCAATCCACTGTGGTAGTATAGGTGTCTTTTTTGAATCAGGGTCGTCAATATCTATTGGTTTAGGTATGCGTAGACACAAAGCACAAAGACCATACATTTGAGAATAGTACGCAGCAATCTGTTCACCAAGGTGTTTGGTTAGCGCATATGTACCTACTGGTTTGGCAGGAACGTTACCTTCCACCCAACTTGGTGGGAGGTATCCCCATACAACTGTTAGGCTACTGGTATATATTACTTTTTTAACACCGGCTCGCTGAGATGCCTCAAAGAGATTATAAGTACCTTTCACATTAACATCAAACCGCTGCTGGTTAAAGGTATCGTCTTCGTAATCACCTTCGTGTCCGGTAGCGATAGCTAGATGAATTACAATATCAATGCCCTGCGTTATTTTAAGGACTTGGTCTAGGTTAACCAGGTCGACTTGGTGCCATCTGTCGTCTTCGGTGTTATGGGTGTTGCTTAGAAGACAGAGTTCATGTTTATTTTCCAGCACTGGGACTATCTTTCTACCAATAGTCCCTTTAGCACCAGTGATAAGTATTTTCACGAACCTATCTCTCAATTGACACAGCGATATAATGACAATAAGGTTTTAGATGTGAGTTTATTCCGGTCTCATTGACTCACCGCGGAGCAGAAACGCCCTGATATCATATCTACCTGGGCGTTCGACAGGTAGATCACCATTATCAATCATCAACTCCAGCGGTGAACACAACGTTCGAACAGGCATCTGCACCACTTCATGCATTCGGGCCGATTCATAGATCGCCATGATAATTTCAACGGCTGCACGTCCGTTTTTGGCGTCTCCACGGTGTTCTGTTTTTCCTTCAATCCACTCCACAAGTTCACTTGCTTGTGCAACCTGCTGATTTTTACCGTCTGATGGACGTTCCTCCCAATCGGTTGATTTATTATTGAGTAGACGTGCGCGNCCTTCGGTCAAGTCAATAATACCGTCAGAACCATAGATTATTCCACCTTGATAATTGGGGCCAGCGATTTCTTGAAGTANCATACCAATACAGCCATTCTCGAAACCAATGATTCCTGCNCTCCGGTCTTCGATCGGCGTCTCTCGNTCATAACGCTCAGTTTTGCGTTCGACATTACCAATTACCCATTCTGCTTGTGGATCGCTAAGTACATAGCGCATCATGTCAAAGAGATGAGAGCAATCATTTAGTAATCCTTGTCCCCCTCTACACACAATCTGAGTGGGTTGGCCAATAGCCCCTTCCGCAATGAGGGTACGAGCATCTGTCCAAGCGGAANTGAACCGTCTCTGGTGTGCGATTGCCACTTTGACATCATGTCGCTTGGCTGCAATTAGCATTTCGTCGCATTCATTAAGATCTGTTGCCATTGGCTTTTCACACAAAATTGCCTTTGGTTTTCGTGCACAGGCGGCGATTGTCATNGGTGAATGTAATTTATGCCATGTGGCCACNCTAACAATGTCAAGGTTCTCATTGTCAAGCATTTCACGGGCATCATGATAACGTTTGTTGATGCCGTATCGGTCTCCGAAGNCGTTCAACGACACATCNACAGGGTCTGCAATTGCAACCATCTCTACTGCATCAACACCTTGATAACCAACCGCGTGCGCGTTAGCAATACTACCACAACCAATAATTCCAACACGGTATTTTGTATCTGACATGTTTAAGTACCCTTTTATGTTTTAATCACAAAATGTCCACTTGCATCCAACTCATATATTGTGAGATTATTGACCCGAATTTACAAGAGTTCAAAAGCAACTGATAACAGTATGACATTATAACAAGTATAAGTAAAATATCAATCCTAAGTTCGACTTAGGAATCGAAACAATCCCATCAATTTACAAGGGAATCGGATGTCTTCGCCACCTAATTTAAAACCTCTTGCACCTTCATTGGGTGTGAGCTATAATACTTTAGAAACTAGTGTAATGGGGTTAAGAGGGAAGATAGCTATGTTGCATAACGGTAGCGAATTTCGAAAAAAAGTTGCGCTTGCTGAAATGCTCAAAGGGGGCGTTATTATGGACGTCACTAATGCGGAGCAGGCAAAAATTGCTGAAGATGCGGGTGCTGTTTCTGTTATGGCATTGGAACGGATACCAGCTGATATTCGGCGTGATGGTGGTGTCGCACGGATGACTGACCCATTATTAATCAAGGAAATTCAGAATGCTGTCAGTATACCAGTAATGGCCAAATGTCGAATTGGTCATTTTGCAGAAGCTCAGGTATTAGAGGCAATCGGTATTGACTTTATCGACGAGAGCGAAGTTTTAACCCCTGCTGATGAAAAGTATCATATTGATAAGACCAAGTTTAATGTGCCATTTGTCTGCGGCTGTTTAGACCTCGGTGAGGCGTTGCGACGAATTTCTGAGGGGGCAGCTTTAATCCGCACCAAAGGGGAAGCAGGTACCGGTAATATCATCGAAGCTGTTCGACATATGAGGTCCGTTCAAAGCGAAATCAAGCGAGTTCAAATACTTGGTGATGAAGAACTTGTTAGTTTATCCAAGAACCTGGGTGCGCCTGTTAGTCTCGTCCGTGAAATAAAGGAAACNGGTAAGCTCCCNGTTCCAAATTTTGCTGCCGGTGGTGTTGCNACTCCCGCTGATGCTTCTTTGATGATGCAACTTGGTGCCGAAACGATTTTTGTTGGTAGTGGGATATTTAAGTCCGATAATCCAAATAAACGGGCTAAAGCTATTGTTCATACGGTGACACATTATATGGATTTTGGTGAAGTTGCTAAGGCGTCAGAAGGGCTTGGCGAACCAATGAAGGGTATTGAAATTGANACAATACCAGATGAGCANCGTTTACAAGAGCGCGGCTGGTAACAATCCAAATAGCAGCGATGAAAATTGGGATTTTAGCGCTNCAAGGGGATTTTGAACTCCACGGTCGAATGTTGTCTACATTGAGTGTGGATGCTGATTATATTCGCAAACCCGATCANTTGAATTCTTGTCATGGGCTGATTATTCCTGGNGGTGAATCAACTACATTGATAAAGTTGATGCNGGGGNCGGGTTTGTTTGAGGCTATTAGTAGTTTTGCCAAGGATAAGCCTGTTTTTGGAACTTGTGCTGGGTTAATAGTNCTTGCTACGGATTTGATCAATTACAANTTAGATACACTCGGTTTGATTGANCTATCTGTGGAAAGNAATGCATATGGGCGTCAAATCNATTCGTTTATTGATTCANTAGAAATTNGTATCGATGGGAAAACTGATTTTTTTGAAGGTGTGTTTATACGAGCACCGAAGATTGTTGCTATNGGCGAAAGTGTAAAGGTTCTCGGAACACATGGCGATGACATGGTNCTGGCTGAGAGTGAGCAAGTTTTCGTTGCCACATTTCATCCAGAATTAACGGATGATGTTAGAATACACCAATATTTTGTCGATAAAATTCGAAAGAGCAGGTAATCATCATTCATGAGACCACGATTTAGCGATAATAAGTTAGAACCAATTCATGATAAGGTCCTGTCAGAGGAGCGATTGTCATTTGATGATGGGAAGACCCTATACGAAAGTCCTGATTTAATTGGGGTAGGATATCTTGCAAATATTGTTCGGGAAAGGAAGAATGAAAATACAGCATATTTCAATATAAATCAGCATATAGACTACACCAACGTATGTATTCTTCATGCGCGTTGCCACTTTTGTGCTTTTGCCAGAAAAGATATCGAGACCGAAGGTGCTTGGGAACTAAGTGTAGATGATTTTTTGGCAAAAGCAATGTACTCAATCGAACAAGGATGTACCGAGATTCATAGTGTTGGTGGGCATCATCCGAATCTTCCTTTTGATTATTATTTGAGGTTGCTTCGTACTTTGAAAGAACAGATGCCTCAAGTTCATCTGAAATTTTTCACTGCATCTGAAATACATCATCTTGCCCGTATCTCCAAATTATCGATTAAGGATACGCTTGAGGCTTTGCGCGAGGCAGGACTTGATTCTATGCCAGGTGGAGGCGCTGAAATTTTTGCTCCTGAAACCCGTGATAAAATCTGTAGGGGAAAGATATCAGCTGAGGTATGGCTTGATATTCATTGCCAAGCCCATGAGCTTGGCATACCATCAAATGCAACCATGTTATATGGTCACATTGAAACAACTGAAGATCGTGTGGATCATCTTATCCGACTTCGTGAAACCCAAGATAAATCTGGAGGGTTTATTACTTTTATACCACTAGCTTTTCACCCAGAGAATACACGGCTTGGGCATTTACCTAGTACTTCAGGGATAACGGATCTGAGAAATATTGCAGTGTCTCGTCTTATGCTTGATAATTTTCCGCATATTCGTGCCTATTGGATTATGGTCGGATTAAAAATGGCGCAAATTGGTCTTAATTTTGGTGCTGACGACATTCACGGAACGGTAACAGAAGAGAAAATAACACATATGGCTGGGGCTAAAACCCCACAAGTGATTACGGCTGACGAGATCAAACGCCTGATTTGCGAAGCTGGACGGGTACCTGTTGAACGAGATACGCTCTACAACGAAATTATTCGCAAAGGAAATAAATGGTACAGGAAGGCTGCATAAAAGTTGGAGCAGTTTCGTTTTTAAATACAAAACCACTTATTCAGCCAATATTAGATAATCAGGTTTTCAATATTGATCTGACACTGGATGTCCCGAGCAAGATCGCTGATGACTTCAGAATAGGGACTCTGGATGTTGCGTTGATTCCAATTATCGAATATTTTCGTTGTTCTGATTATTTGATTCTTCCTGAAATTTCCATTTCTTCCCGAGGTGCAGTCAAAAGTATTCGTATCTTTAGTCGTAAACCGATTTCTGAATGTCAGACAATTGCACTCGATACAAGTTCTCGCACCTCGCGGGTGCTTACGCAAATTGTTCTGGCAGAAAAGTACAATGTATATCCAAGTTTTGTTGATTGCCCTCCAACTGTTAATCTTGAATCNGNAGAAACTGATGCNGTGTTGTTAATTGGNGATTCNGCTCTACGAAATATTGGTTCAACTGAGTTTGAAGTCGACCTTGGTGCTGTGTGGCATGATTTATTTGAACTTCCATTTGTTTATGCTTGCTGGGTAACCCGTTACAATACCGACTTAGGTGACTTACCTCAACTACTGAAGAAAGCGAAGCACATTGGTATTGATCAAGTTCAATCCATTGCAAGTATCGAGTCTAGGAAACTTGGCCTTTCAAGGTCCCTTTGTGAGGATTATTTGAGTAATTATATATACTATGATCTTGGTCCTCAAGAAATTGAGGGAATGACTTTATTTTATGATCTAGCCATTAAGCATAACCATGTGCCTGCTGGCAACCAAATCAGATTCACCTTTATGAAATGATCGACCTTTTCTCTAACTATGAGAATCGGAAGCACGATTTACTAGCCCAACTCATTCCACTACTACACCCAATTTATACATTAAAAGAGCTGGAAGCCTTACGGATCGAACCTATTGTTCGGGAGAGTTTGTCTATACATTCCGGTTATGGTTTTGTCAATCAAGAGATACTGGAAACTGTCTTGGGCAATTTGCTCGAATGTGTCGCGCCAGGTTCACATAACGCGTCACCTCATCAACAGCAGGATTTATCCAACTGTATGAGTGAGGTTTCGGACCAACTCTATGCAATGATCTCACAGTCTTTTCTCGCTGTTAAAGATTCACATCGATTATCAGAAAATGATATTATTGATTTAGCTATTGAGATTACGTTCGACATTCTTTCTGATTTACCCAGATTAAAAAGTCGGGCTTTTTGGAACCGTTTTGCCTCTTTGAAAGATCCTGCTGTGTGGGATGCATACTTACTTAGTTTATGCGANGATCATGCAAAGATTAAGGAAATTGATCTTTCAGCTCGGATTAANACTGCAATTTTAGAAAGAAACCATCGTCTCTATCAGGATTTTTTGGAAGCTCATGAACTTGCATTTGCNTTAGATTATCAAATGCAATTAGTTGTTAGCACTTATCCTGGTTGGCGTGTTCTTTTCTACCATGATGTGGCACATCAGTTAGTACAGGGAAAAGTTGGTTTTATTCCTGTCCCTTTATTGCCACGAGCGATATCTGAACTTGCTGGTCGATACTATCAAGCGGACCTTCATCCAGAAACTAGAATTGGGGATGCGAACTTCTTCGACCATACTCATCGTGGTATCACTACTGGTCAAACGGGGATTATAGGATCGGGTTGTGTTATCTATCCTTGTACACTTGGTGGCCTATCTGGAAAAGTTCACCAGCGTCATCCATCCATAGGAAATTACGCGCAGATTAGTACGGATGTCGGTATATTTGGACCAGTGAAAGTAGGTAATTATTCGGTAATTGGAGCTAACACAGAATTATATGGTTTCGTTGAAACGGGCCAATACTGTCGGATCGGGTCTTCTGTAGTTATTGGCACAGTGCGTATGGCTGAAATGGTTCCAGGCCGAATAATCCTAGGTGATCATGTGCGCATAGCTGATGGCACAGTGATTGAGAATAATCTATCGACAGACCTTATTATTGGCGATAGTATCCAGATTCCGGCTCGGAGCTATATTATCAACGACGGAAAAGGCAACCCCAAATTAGCGTAATTGCCAAGTGCCTTTTTTAAATAGCTTTTCTACGGGGGGGGCGACAAAGGTCGTAAACCAGTTGTTCAAGAATGTACTCAGGGGGTACCGAATTGCTTTTTAACTGAATGTCAGCTTCAAGTGTTTTTTCAAGGAACCCTATTAATTCTTCCTCTTCGAATCTTATAATCTTCTGAATGATTTTGTAGGCTACATAAGGGTTCTGTTTTAGTAAATTAACTGTTGTTGTCTTTGGCAAGTTGCCAGACATCTTTTTTGATAAGGGTTGAAAGAATCGGCTGACAAAATCTTGATAAGTTATGCGCCTCGCGTCAAAATTTATTGCATTGTTTTTTAGAACAAGTTTGGCCTGAACCATTAGCCGGATTTGTCTAGTAATCAGAGCGTTAATCTTAATTGGTGCCTCGCCATCTGACAGAATATTATGAAGACTTGATAAGCCTTGATTTACATTTCGGTTACTAATTGAATCTGTTAAATCAAAAATTGTATCGGAACTGGTTGGTGACACTAAATTTCTAATATCCCGTTCATCAATCTGAGTTCTATCACCAACGAACGAGATTGCTTTGTTAATCTCCTCAAAAAACCGATGTGTGTCATTGTTAACCTGTGTTCGTAGCAAATTAAAAGCACTGGGTGTTATTTGTTTATCGGATTGTGCTAGCTGTTTTGANACACTTTGGAAAAGTGGATCCCGTTGTATTGAGCTTGACTCTTCCAGCTTTTCAAAGTTAATGAACCTGCCAACACGATCGATTGCCTTTACAATAGGTTCTCGTGTATTAACTGGTCCCTTAACAGTAAAGATGAGAGTGCTGTTCTGAGGANGTNCCCCGGTGATCCAATCCAAAAATATTTCTTTAGGATCATTGCTGTCAATATCTTCTACTGCATCTAGAAGGTCATTTTCCAACTCTGTTGAGGGAGGCTTTCGTAGGTCTTGAAACAAGACCGATTCGCTAACAACAACTATGCGCCAATCTGCTATGATTGGATAAACTTCTACGGCACTCAAAATATCTTGAATTGTTACTATTGTGCCATCCAACAGATTTAGATTNAAATCGCGTGTTTCTGGCTGAAGTAGGATGTCAAGTAGCGATTTCAGCGCTTTTTCGATTAAAAAAGATTCCTCGCCACACAGAAGATAAACAGGCGAAACTTTCCCGGATTTTACCTCTTTAATCAAGCTTGATATGGTTGGTTTCTGTTTGTTTTTCATTTCAAATATTATTGATCTGGATGGTCTTTCCAATGTTCACCGTGAATTTGAGAGGATTGACCAAAAATAGATCTATTCAAAAGAAAATATCCGGAATTATGCACTTCGGTGATCGCGTTTTCGACGATGAAAACGGAAGGGAGAATAGATTTTATTTAATGGTCTTCCAAGTTGAGTTCGAGTAACTTCTCAATTATTTCGAGGCTGGTAATTTCATCGGCTTCAGCATTGAAGTTGGTTAAGATCCTATGTCGCAGAACAGGTTTAGCAATCGACTTTACATCATCATATGTTACGTGATAACGCCCATGCATAACTGCACGGGCTTTAGCTCCCAGAATCATGTATTGGGATGCACGAGTTCCCGCTCCCCAGTTGACCCAGTTTTTAATAAAATCCGGAGCGTCTGGGTTGCTGGGTCGAGATAGTCTTGTAAGCGCGACAGCGAAATCTACCACGGATTCAGCTACAGGAACCTTGCGAACAACCTGTTGGATTCGGATAATCTCGTCGCTGTTCGTTACAGAGTTCAGCGTTGGTTCATAGGCAGATGTCGTGCTCATCACAATTTGTCTTTCATCGGATTGGCTAGGGTAATCAATATAGATATTGAACATAAACCTATCCAATTGGGCCTCTGGCAACGGATATGTTCCCTCTTGTTCTATTGGGTTTTGGGTCGCTAGCACAAAGAATGGTCTGTTTAGAGGATACGTATTACCTCCTGCAGTTACTTGGTATTCCTGCATGGCTTGCAGCAGTGCAGATTGTGTTTTGGGTGGTGTTCGGTTAATTTCGTCAGCTAGCAAAATATTGGCAAATATAGGACCTTGTATGAAACGAAAAGATCTGCCACCAGTTTCTGAATTATCTTGAAGAATATCAGTACCTGTGATATCAGACGGCATCAAATCCGGTGTAAATTGGATTCTATTAAAGGTAAGGTTGATGATTTCCGAAAGTGTGCTAATAAGAAGTGTTTTGGCGAGTCCGGGAACACCAACAATTAAACAGTGACCTTGTGAGAAAAGTGTTATGAGCAGTTCCTCAATTACTGCTTCTTGGCCGATAATCCTTTTCTTAATTTCAGCTGATATTGATTTTTGTGTGTTTTTTAATATTTCAGCTGATTCAAGGTCCTCATTTATCCAATCCGGTTGGTTTTGATTATCACTCAACTTCTATTCTCCATCCTCGTTCACCCGCCATGTTTTCAGACCACTAAAATCAAAATTGAAATCTATAATTGTAACACCGTTTCCCTCAAGGGCTTTGCGCACAAGGTGGTCCTGATTAGGGGTACAATAGAAAAGTATGCATCCCCCTCCTCCTGCACCACAAGCTTTCCCTCCAATGGCACCATTTTCAATTGCCACGTTGAAAATACCCTCTATTTGATCGTTGGTTACTGATGGGTGTAATGCTTTCTGGCTTTCCCAGTTTTGGCTAAGAAGTTGTCCAAAGTTGGATAATCTTCCACTCATTAAGGCATTTTTAATTTCGTCTGCTGTGGACCGCAAATTGTGTAGAGCATCGAGTGTTGATTTTTCACGGTTATTATAGGTGGAAGTGACCTTTTGGTGAATATCCCCAGAGAGTCTGGATTGACCGGTATAACAGAGAATCAGGTTTTTTTCAAGCTCGTAGCGTATCTTATGGGGCAAGTGGATGGGAGAGGTTTTGACTTCTTCACCATTAAATTCCATAAAATTAATACCACCAATGGCGCTAGCATAATGGTCCTGTTTCCCCCCGAGTATACCGAGTTCATTTTGTTCGATATTACTAGCCAACTCAGCATGTTCATAAGGTAATAATGAGACTCCTTTCATGGTGCTGAGGACGCCAATTAAAGCTACTCCCATTGAGGCTGACGTCCCTAAACCGCTACCCGGNGGGGCAATNGATTGTGTTATTAAATCAAATCCTCCTGTTTCAATCGACATCTTTCTGATAGCAGCTTTTACAAGATCTATATTTCCGTCATATTCTAGTTTCCTAATGTCTGTAGCCTCAACGAATGTGTCAAAATCTGCGGAGTAAATACGAATGCTTCTGTCCAGAACGCGATTTGGCTTGACAATCTGATTCTCAACAGGTTTATAGGAGATTGTGCTATAAGAGTAGATGTCAATTGCAGCATTAACAACTATCCCTTTAGCTTTTTCTGTGAATAACGCAACATCTGTCCAACCGCCAGCGAAATCTATACGAACGGGCGCTCTAGATCGGATAAGCATCCTTCATCTCCCGTACGAATAGATTTTTGACGATATAGATATAAAAAAAGGAAGGGGAATATGACAAATATTGTAAAATGGAGGGGAAAGGGGCAAAATTATATTTATAGTTAGTGCCCCTTGGCGAATGAACCTAGTTAACGGCGTCTTTCAATTGTTTCCCAGCCCTAAAGGTAGGTACGCTCTTCTTTGAAATTTTAATTTTCGCACCTGTTTGTGGGTTTCGACCTTCTCGGGCAGCTCTTTCTTTGACTTCAAAGGTACCGAAACCAATCAATCCTATACTGTCACCATTGGCGAGAGCATCGCTTAATGTTTGAATTACAGCATCAAGAGCTGCTGCCGAACTTTTCTTGTCCAATCCCGAACTGTCAGAAACACTGTTGACAACATCTTGCTTAGTTAATTTTGCCATTTATAAACTCCTGATAAACTCCTAGATTTTACGTAATAGCTAGTTGTACTTAACACTTCACCTATACGTAAGCGAGGCGAATTATACTACAGATGGGTGCTAGTGTCAACGAAAAAATCAGTTATAATAGGATTTTTAGGGGAATTTAAGATTTCATAACCTGGATTTTATATATTCCTGCAAGACATATTGCATTATTGATAGAAAAACCCGTCGAAATAGACATCCTTTACTTTTTCAGTACCTAAAATTTCATTAATTCGATTTCTAATTTCGCTCTTGATTGCTGATTTTACGACAGGTTTATGAACTTGGTCAACACGTTGTTTTGATAGAANAGCTGTTAACATACCTTTTACCCTATCNGCGTAAATCCCACTGGTTTCTAATTCNTTTTCTGTAGGTANTTTANTTTGTANAACCTCTATCATGATTTTTACCAAGAAACGTTGTGCGATNAGCGAATTATCAATTTCGACAATGAAGAACTCNTCATCTTTCTCTTTAATTGCTGCTAGTGCTTCGGGNGTACCTATTGCCCTTAAAGCCTCTTCATTTTTATCTGTTTTCCATAATAAGCTGAGATCTAGAATTGTAGTGGGAGGGAATTCTGGTGGATCCTTCATTGGCAATTCTAGCATCTTCCGTTGAGTCCTATCGAGGCGTTTCTCAACAGCCCACGGTACGACGACAAGGTATACGAAAGGAGCAATTGCTAGCAATATTACAATATATGCAAAAATAGGAAGCTTTCGTACACCTTGTTGTGCCTCTTCCCTGTTTTCATTCATACGTATGGTGAAAATCTAGATATTTGAGTTATTTTCGACCTTCCACTAGTGACTCAACGATTAATGGATCGGCTAGTGTTGAAATGTCTCCCAAATTCGACACATCGCCTTCAGCTATTTTTCTGAGGATTCGACGCATGATTTTTCCAGACCTCGTTTTCGGTAATGATACCGTGAACTGGATTTTGTCCGGGGTAGCATGTGGGCCGATGAAACCTCTTACTTTTTGCCTAATTTCCGACTCAATATTCTCGGATGCGGTTTCACCGGTCATTAGTGTAACGTATGCATAAATTCCTTGCCCCTTGATATCATGTGGATATCCAACAATCGCTGCTTCAGCAACAGCTTCATGTTGACCTACGGCACCTTCAACTTCCGCTGTGCCAAGTCGATGACCGGAAACGTTTAGAACATCATCTATTCGTCCGGTGATCCAATAATACCCATCTTCATCACGAGTTGCACCATCACCAGTCATGTAGTAACCGGGGAATCGATCAAAGTAGGTTTGTCGAAAACGTTCATGATCTCCATAAACAGTTCGCATTATGCCGGGCCAAGCAGATTTGATACACAGATAACCGCTCGCCGGGTTCCCTTCAATTTCCTGTCCTTCTTCGTTCAGGAGTACTGGTTCGATACCAAAGAACGGGAAAGTGGCTGATCCGGGTTTCATAGGAGTGGTTGCTGGCAGTGGCGTAATCAGGATACCTCCGGTTTCTGTTTGCCACCATGTATCGACAATCGGACACCGGTTTTCTCCTACTATTTGATAATACCACATCCACTCCGGTTCTTTGATAGGTTCTCCTACCGTACCAAGTAAGCGTAAGCTAGATCTGTCATACTTCTCGACCCATTCATTGCCTTCCTTCATCAATGCTCGTAATGCTGTTGGAGCAGTGTAAAATAAATTAATGTTATGTTTCTCAACAACTTGCCAAAATCGACCGTAATCAGGATAGTTAGGTACGCCTTCGAACATAACAGTAATTGCTCGGTTAGCAAGTGGCCCGTAAATAATATAAGAGTGGCCTGTAATCCATCCGATGTCAGCTGTACACCAGTAGATATCATTAGGATGATAATCAAAAATTATCTGGTGAGTATACGAAGTATAAACCATATACCCCCCGGTTGTATGGAGAACTCCTTTAGGCTGACCAGTTGATCCGGATGTATATAAGATAAAAAGCGGGTCTTCTGCGTCCATTTCTTCAACTGGACATTCGCTATCAGCGTTGGCCATGGCTTCATGCCACCATACGTCACTTGATGAGTTGAAATCGACTTCATCTCCAGTATGTTTAACAACAATTATGTGTTCAATTGACGGAGTGTCCTTAACTGCTATATCAGCGTTTGCTTTCATTGGTATACCGCCTTTGGCACCACGAACGGCAGTATCTTGTGTAATTAAGATTTTACAGGTTGAGTCGTTTATTCGGTCGCGGAGAGCATCAGCAGAGAAAGCACCGAATACGATCGAATGAATTGCTCCAATTCGAGCACACGCCAACATTGCAATTGCCAGTTCAGGCACCATCTGCAGATAAATACAAACGCGGTCTCCTTTTTTAATCCCTTGTGATTTTAGTACGTTGGAAAAAAATTTGACTTCTTGCAACAATTCGTTGAATGTAAACGTTTTATCTTCCGATGGGTTGTTTCCTTCCCAGATGAGGGCGGTTTCTTGGCCATGTCCTGACTCGACATGCCGATCAAGGCAATTGTAGCAAGCATTTAGCTTTGCTCCTTCAAACCATTTTATTTCGGCTTGGGCAAAATCGTATTTTTGAACATGATCCCACTTCTTAAACCAGGTGATTCGTTCGGCAACTTCGGCCCAGAATTTTTCTGGGTTAGACACCGATGAATTGTATTTTGTTTGATACTGATCGTGACTGCTAATGTGAGCCTTTTCTATCGGATAGCTTGTGTTTTGTGGGGGAAGTATTTTGTTCACGATACTCTCCATGCAATTGGGTTTTATCCTTTGGATTTTATTGTATAGATATAGATATTGAAATGTCAATAAAAACAGACTAACGTAGATATGATACAATTTTGATCATGGATAGCTATACGTTGCGGTTAGATCAATATATTTTTGTCACAATTCTATTGTTTTTTGGAGTTGTAGGCCAACTCAGTGCAACTTCGATCTTTTTGCGGCATTCTAGCACTGGAGATCAGGACTTTTTCGTTGGAGTTGAGGAACGTTTCCAAGTTGAAATGATTATCGATCCTCAAGGTCAGCAGGTTACAGCTTTCGAAATATATCTGTCTTTCTCCGAACAGCACTTGGAATTAATTGATGCAGACCCAATCAATCCAGGAATCCAACCAGTAAAACAAGGAAAAGATCTACCCAATGGTTGGCAGAACTTCGACAATGATACACATGGAGATCCTGGTAATAAGCTGGCAAACTTTCAGATTGATTACTCTCGAGGGTTGATCTTTGGTGCAGACCTTTCGATCAAGAAAAAGAGTGTTATCGGAGAGATCACTTTCAGGGCTAAAGAGCCAACTGATGCGACGAAGATAAATATTGACAATATGAAGGGAGCAAACCGCCTGACGGTGGTTCGAGTTGGTAATTCTCCAACGACACCTTTTACTGAATATTTTGGCTCGAACGTCTCGATATCTCAAGGCTTGCTTGAGTTTCTGGATACCTTTCCTCGAAACGTTACCTTTCCCAACAATCAGGTCTACAATGAACTTCGGTTGAGCGATTATATTGTTTCGCACCATAGTGTAGAATCCCAACCAAAATGGTCAGTTTCAAAGAGTCCAAACATATTGGTTGAAATTGATCCGGAATCGCTAATTGTCAGTTTATCATCTGTTGATAATTGGTTTGGTACCGAAACTCTTAAATTCACAGTAACTGATCCAAAGGAAAATTCCTCATCAAAATCGCTGGAAGTGAAAATCACAGCCCCCCCGGTTTTTGAACTGCCTAACAAACCATTTATCACCGATGTCAATCAAATTCGTTTCATTAATCTGGCGGAATATCTTAAGGATTCGGATGACCCCGAATTAGACAATGTTGATTTAGTCATGGAGAAAAATCCGTATGATGAGAATATTGTTAAGCTAAATGGTAAACAGTTAACAGTTCTTTACGATAAGCCTTCTATGGAATCGATTGTAGTCGTTGCCTCAGACGCAGATGGGAATAAGACAACTACTGAAATTCCAATTGGTTTTGCCGCTTCAGATAGTGGTCCTATCATCTCTATAATAACTTTTCCTCCAGAGATAACTGTGTATTTTGATGGACCAGATGTCAATGTCCCAACTTTGG
>NZUQ01000073.1 GCA_002697225.1 Candidatus Poribacteria bacterium | reverse complement strand
GAAGTGATTAATTGGTCATAGTAGCTCAACGAATCTATCAGACCAACCTCGTACGCTTCGCTCGCAGTAAAGGGTCCTTGGTCAATTAGTTCAATAGCACGTTCGGCATTGATATGTTCTCGTCCGGAAGCAATCATGTCAACTTGTTGTTGGTGTAGGTTGTCAAGGATCGACGTCATTGTCTGTCGTTGTGCCTCTGACATATTTTCACGCGTATATGGTTCGATGGCCGATTTATAGTCACCGACAGCAAGCATATCTGCTTTGATTTCGAGTTTGTCTAGTATTCCCTTGTAGAACATCACTTCGGCACGCAACCCGGTGAGACCGACTGTTCCGGCTGGTGCCAGAATGATCTGCTCGGTAGCTGTAGCCAGCAAATATTCAGCATTATTTGCGCTTTCAAGGTAGCTAATCACCGTTTTTCCGTTTTGACGTAGATTAATCAACCTATTGCGGATTTCTTGTAGTTTTCCCCATCCNGTATTGATNCCNCCAATCCGTACTATTACACCAATNATCTGCTTGTTTNCTTCGATTTTATCGATATTTTTNAGAATGTTATTGAGAGTCATTGTTTGGACTGTNCCAAACGCAAAGGCGGGTTTNACTTCTGNCAAAGCTCCGGAAATTGATATTTCCACAAATTGNTTTTTAGGTGGTTCCGCCATATCNTGAGTAAAGACTTTAATTGTTAATGACATGGTCAACAAAACAGCAGTAAAAGTTAAAATAAATCGATTTTTTATCATTTCCATAGTATACTTCGCATTTCTTTCTTTGCTTTGATGTTGTTTGAGAGTTAATCCTGAGCAATNCGTTTTCTGAGATTACAGATCTAAATTCTAGCAGATTTTTGGTTTTAGGTCTAAGAAACTAGATTATTTTTATATGTTTGAAATTCGGTTTAAATATTATAGTTTACTATTATAGGGTATTTGATTAAATTATTTCTTCCCGCGTTTGGAGGGTAGTCCACATTCATAGTTTATTAACCTTGAAAAAATATGCTGTTCGGCATCGATTCGCTATCGTCATAAGTTTTACTCTCGTTCTTCTATCGAACAGCATGATGCTCATCGGTCCTATGATTCTGAAGTACGTGNTTGATGATCTCAATCAGGAGCAAGACCAAATAACACATGAAAAAATCTTGCTTTATGCACTGTTAATCCTTGGTGTTGCTTTGGTAGGAGGGTTGTTTCGTTTTGGTCAACGTAGTCTAATTGGTAGTGTTGCTCGCCGTATCGAGTACGAACTTCGGGGAGACTTTTTNAAGCATTTGCAGAAGATGCAGAAATCGTACTTTGAGCAAGTGAATACCGGTGATCTGATGTCGCGTGCGACCAACGATTTAGATGCTGTCCATAGATTGCTGGGGTTTGCGATCATTTATATTGCAGATGCCACTGTGTTCTTTGGCTTTGCTTTGGTTATTATGCTGAGGATTGATGNTACACTCACCATGTTAGCATTGATTCCCTATCCTATTTTGGCCGTACTGGTTCAGTTTATCAGTAAGAGTCTGCACAATAATTTTGAACGGATCCAGGAAGGATTTTCAAAAATGAATACCAAAGTTCAGGAAAATCTCTCTGGCGTGCGTGTGGTCAGAGCTTATACGTTGGAACAGAGCGAGATCGAGGAATTTGATCGGCAGAATCTAAATTTTGTCAACCTGAACCGTGTCTTTATCGGGCTGGAAGCTATTTTCTTTCCTATCTTTCGTCTTCTNCCAGGGATTGGGGCAATCGTGCTACTATGGCTCGGCGGGTTACATGTTATTCANNGGAAGATTATGTTGGGTGACTTCGTGGCTTTCAACGCCTATTTGGCTATGCTCATTCGGCCAGTGATTATGCTGGGTTTTATTGTTAACCGATTTGCACAGGGAACGGCTTCAATTGACCGAATTAACCTGATCTTGAACCAAAAACCAGAGATCTGTGATGAAGAGGGGGTTGACGAGAAGATAACAGANCTTAATGGTGAAATCGAGTTTCGTCATCTCACTTTTGCTTATTCTGATTCATCACCGGTACTAAAAGATATTAATTTCAAAATTGATTCGGGATCAACTNTTGCTATTGTTGGAGCAACGGGGGCTGGCAAAACGACTCTGGTCGGTTTGATTCCCCGGATCTATCAACCTGAGCGTGGTTCAGTTTTTATTGACGGCACTGATATTCGGGATATCCCACTCGAGACACTTCGAACCAGTATCGGTATGGTGCAACAGGAGTCGTTTTTGTTCTCGGATCTGCTAAAAAACAATATCGCCTACGGTGCTGACTCTGCAACGGAAACCGAAATTGAGGTGGCAGCTCACAATGCGGATTTGTTGTCGCAAATTGATGAGTTCCCAAATCGATTTGATACACATGTTGGAGAACGTGGTAAGACTTTGTCGGGTGGGCAGAAACAACGAACGGCTATTGCGCGAGCAATTATGACGCCTCCCAAAATTCTGATTCTGGATGATGCTTTTGCTAATGTTGATACGCATACTGAAGATACTATCTTGGACCGCTTGAAACAGGTAGGATCCGATTGTACGACAATCTTGATTTCGCATCGCATCTCAACTGTTAAAGCAGCAGATCAGATTGTTGTNCTCCATGACGGCAGAATTGTNGAGACAGGAACTCATCAGGATCTTGTTTCTCAAAACGGCATTTACGCGAACATTCACCAAAAACAATTGTTAAAGGAAGAAATCGAGTTACTTTGAAAGGTTGTCCAGTTCATGTTTGGTGGTAGTAGTCTACACGAATATAGCGAGGAAGAAGAAGATCTAGGCAAGATTTANGATAGCGTCCTGATGCGACGGCTAATTGCATACCTAAGACCGTATGCTTTTGAAGTTACATTGATTGTCTTGTTGACACTTATCAGNACCGCAACACGNCTCGCCAGTCCATATTTGACTAAAATTGCTATTGATGATTACATCGTNCCTAAGCAACTCGAAGGATTTCGGGTAATCGCATTTTATCTGCTTTTTCTCCTNGCTGTCGAGTTTTTATTTAGCTATTTAGAAACTTANCGNCTTGAGATGTTGGGGCAGCGNATTATGCATGATTTTAGAATGCAGATTTTTACCCACCTGCAGCGGGTCGATATGAGCTTCTTCGATCAAAACCCAGTTGGTCGGCTGATGACACGAGTGATGGGGGATGTGTCAGCGCTGAATGAGCTATATACCTATGGGATTATTACAATTGTGGCAAATTTGCTATCCATTGGTGGCATCATGTTCATGATGCTATGGATTAATTGGCAGCTTGCTCTTGTTACGTTCATTGTTTTGCCCATCATATTAGTCATGACAACTGTTTATCAGATCTATTCTCGACGTGCGTTTCGGGATCAACGGAAATTTCGGGCTCAGATTAACGCCTTTCTGCAAGAAAGTATTGTCGGGATGACAACAATGCAGCTTTTCACCCGGGAACATCGAAGTTTCGAAAAATTTGGTGAGCATAACCAAAAATATCTTGACTCCAGTATCAGATCCGTTTTCTATTTCTCGGTATTTTTCCCTATGATTGAAATTACAGGATCATTGGCAACAGCAGTTATTATTTGGTATGGTGGGGGACAAATAATCCAAAACAACCTGAGTTTTGGGGCTTTGGTCGCCTTCTTCCAATATGCACAACGACTTTTCTGGCCAATCCGTGAACTAAGTGAAAAGTACACTATTTTTCAGAGGGCAATGGCCTCGTCGGAACGAGTTTTCGATCTTCTTGATACCCAACCGAAAATTATGGATTCGTCTCATCCTAAGCAACTACAAACTATGAATAGTAGCATCGAATTTCAAAACGTATCCTTTGCTTATAAAGACGATGATTACGTGTTGAATAACGTTTCATTTAGGATTGAACCAGGCGAAAAGGTTGCTATTGTCGGTGCAACTGGGTCAGGGAAGACGACGTTGATTAATTTGCTTTGTCGGTTTTATGACATTGAAGAGGGACAGATCCTAATTGATGGTTTGGACATCCAGCAAATGAAGCTTGATAGTCTGAGAAAAAGAATTGGTATCGTCCAGCAGGATATTTTTCTCTTTACTGGAACAATTGGAAACAACATTAATTTGTCAAATACGACAATTCAGCCTGATCAGATCGTTGCAGCTGCCAAGGAAGTATATCTTGATCCTTTTGTACAAAATATGCCGAATGGTTATGAAAGTGAAGTCAAAGAGGGGGGAAGCGGATTGTCCGTGGGGCAAAAGCAACTTGTTGCCTTTGCTCGTGCTTTGGCGTTTAACCCGGATATCTTGATACTTGATGAAGCAACGTCTAGTGTTGACACCGAAACAGAGCATCTAATTCAAGGCGCACTGAGTCGGTTGATGTCAAATCGGACATTTATTGCTATTGCGCATCGGTTATCAACAATTCAAAATGTTGATAAGATTCTTGTTATGCATCGTGGACAGTTACGCGAGATGGGATCCCACAATCAGCTTTTGCAGAAACGCGGTTTGTATTATCGACTCTATCAATTGCAGTATAAAGATCAAAAAATATAGACTGGNAAAAATACTGTGCTTGCTACTATCTTAAGTGGTGCTTTTGTCGGTGTTGATGCTTATATTGTACAGGTAGAAGTCGATATTTCTGATGGTTTGTCGGCTTTTAGTACAGTTGGTTTACCAGATAGCNCCATAAGAGAGAGNAAAGATCGGGTAATGGCGGCCATCAAGAATTCAAACTACCATTTTCCAACCAACCGAATTACGGTTAATCTTGCACCGGCCTATGTTCGAAAAGNAGGTTCCGCTTTTGATCTTCCAATCGCGCTTGGATTACTAACAGCTGCGGGCCAAATACGCGAGAATTCCGGTAAGTACCTGGTTGTTGGTGAACTGGCGCTTGATGGTAATGTTCGTGGAGTTCATGGATGTTTGCCGATGGCTATTGGGGCAAAACAAAATGGTCTTGAAGGCGTGATTTTACCTGNGGATAATGCCCAAGAGGCAGCTATTGTGGATAATCTAGATATTTATCCGGTATCGTCGTTACAGGAGGCCATTGATTTTCTAAACGGTGATTTGTTCATTTCACCGTTTAGATGTAATCTTNAGGAAGTTTTCAGTCACCAATCTGAGCATCTGGTNGGTTTCGAAGATGTTAAGGGTCAGGAATATGCTAAACGTGCCATTGAGGTGGCGGCAGCTGGAGGGCATAATCTGCTGATGATCGGTCCTCCAGGGTCAGGGAAAACCATGCTAGCTAGACGGATCCCAACAATTTTACCGGATATGACTCTTGATGAAGCATTGGAGACTACAAAAATTCATAGCATTATGGGGTTTATGGGCGAAAACACGTCGGTTATTGTCCAACGCCCATATCGGTCACCACATCATACTATTTCTGATGCTGGCTTGATTGGTGGTGGTCAAATACCGAAACCGGGCGAGGTCAGCTTGGCCCACAATGGCGTCCTTTTTTTGGATGAACTTCCTGAATTTCGCAAGAATGTACTGGAAGTTATGCGTCAACCTCTGGAAGATTTNCAGGTGACAATATCTCGATCGGCAGCGAGTATTACCTACCCATCTAATTTTATGCTTGTTGCAGCTATGAACCCTTGTTCTTGCGGTTTTTTTGGNGATTTGACACGTGAATGTAAGTGTCGGCCGGAAGAGATTCAGCGTTATATTTCAAAAATCTCTGGNCCTCTGTTAGATCGTATTGATATTCAAGTTGAGGTTCCTGCTGTCAAGTATGAGGATCTGTCGAGTGACATTCAAGGGGAATCCTCACANGAAATTTGTCAGCGTGTACAGACAGCACGAAAATTGCAGCAAAATCGATTTGGAAATATGCAGATTCATTCNAATGCTNATATGCAGCCTCAACAAATTCGCCACTATTGTCAAGTGGAAGATGATTCTCAAAAACTGTTGGAAATTGCTATTGAGAGACTGGGAATGAGTGCCCGTGCCTATGATCGTATATTAAAGGTGTCTCGTACAATTGCTGATTTGGATGGAAACAAACAGATTCAGCCCAGCCATGTCTCGGAAGCGATTCAATATCGAAGTCTGGATCGCGATTTTTGGTCAAAATAAAATCTAGGAGTACGAATGCGACTTTACATTATCCGTCATGCGGACCCTGACTATCCCAATCGAACAATCACTGAAAAAGGGCATCTTGAAGCCCAAGCATTGGCCAAACGTTTNGCTTCTCACGGGTTAGATCGGATATATTCGTCTCCGCTAGGCCGTGCAATTCATACTGCGCAATACACTGCTGATACGCTTAATGTGAATTATCAGATAGAGGANTGGACGCAAGAAACTGGTTTGTTGTTGCAAGACGAATCANTAGGAGAGGTGTGTGCATGGGATCTTGATGGCGAAATNATTCGTGGCGAAATTCCGCCCACAACTTACCATAACTGGTATCATAAAAAGCCGTTTGATTCTCCTGTGTTTCAAGAGTATTTCAAGTCACTCGAACAGAGATCTGATGAGTTCCTAGTCCGCCATGGTTATGTTCGTGATCAACGGCGATATCGGATTGTAGAACCGAACCGCGANCAGATCGCTATTTTCTGTCATGGCGGCTTTGGATTAACTTGGATTGCGCATCTGCTAGAAATCCCGATTCCAATTATGTGGTCAAGCTTTTTTCTGGCACCGAGTTCCGTCACTACTATTCTGTTTGATGAGCGGACCGATCAATGGGCTGTTCCACGCTGCATCGGGTTAGCAGACATTTCCCATCTTTATGAGACTGGACTTCCTGTTCAACCGCGCGGGATCAAAGCCAATTTTTACTAATGAACTTTCCCGTTCACTTGAGGCTAATTAATAACGTCTGACCATTATGATCACTAGCTAACTGTTGTAATAACCTAACGCCGCCATCGGAATGATCGTTACCAAGCGCAATGGTCATAATCCGAGTTTGAGATATGTTCCATTGACGAACCATTCGGCGGATTTGCTGTGGATCCTGTATTCCTCGACTCGGATCACCATCAGACACAACTACTAGGGTTGAAGGTGCTAACTTTAGCCCCTCTTCAATGGCAGTGGATAAATTTGTGCCAGCACCGTTTTTTAGTTGATTCAAGAATCTGCAGGCAGTGCTAATGTTTTCTGGAGTTGCGTTTAACAATTTTTTTGAGTAAAGTTGGATATTTGCATCGAAGGTAATCAGGTTGAATTGATCGTCAGCCTTNAGCATTTTAACCGCGTCTTTTAAAGCTGCAGAAGCAAGTTGCAACTTGTTCTGTTTGTTCATACTGGATGAGATGTCAAGNAGGTATATTGCTTCTTGAGGATTACCATCCCGAGTTTTTTCNACGTAATTACCGATGCCAAAAGCATCCTGTCCGATGTGATTTNCCGTAGAGTCTATCACTAANTGTCTTGGTGCGGTTGTCCCTATATCTGCTAACCCGTCTGCTAGNCNGCTGCCGCCTTCACTTTNTGCCCGAATTCGTGTTGATAGCAGGCCTATACCAGAGGCAACGGCTGTTGGTGTGAAAACTGGCAGATCAATTGATGTCTGCTNATTAGGTTTNAGCTTGATCGCTGTTATCGCCTTGGGCAGAGATCTACTTAAAGGNGCAGTTGATGTGATTTCNACACTTTCACGGACAATCTCTGGGCTTTCGATTCTCACTTCAGCGATTTGANNGGATGCGCTTCGTGTGAGCTGTATTGGAACCGTATTGGATACTTGATGTTCGGTTTTCGACATAGTTGGAATAATGATTCTGGGAATTTCACGGATCCGTTTTTTTATTTCGATCTTTGGTGGAACCACGAATGANACACTGATCGAATCTACTCCTTCAAAAACTTNGTTCTTCTGTCCTATATAGAAAATACAAAGGCCAAGAATTAGGTGTAGGNTCATTGATATTGTTAGTGCCTGACCAGATCTTTTTGGTTTCTTTTGGTANCTCATGCTGGTTTCCTCATTCAAATCTCTTTTGTTGGAATAGAAATGTTTCAATTGCTTCTAGACGCGNTTTAGCATGGTGCAGAAACTTCTTTGTATTTGGATCTGTTGGTGTGCTATTTTTGTGGCGTGCTATTAACTGGTTNTATACGACAATAGCGCCTTCCCATTCGTTAAGAATCTCATGTGCTGTTCCAATTGAAGCTAATCCATGATCTACGTAAATGCAATTCGGATAATTCGAGATGAGTTGGTTAAATTCTTTAATTGTCTGGCGTGCGAATAGCTTTTCCTTCTCATTTGGATTTNCTGAACNGTTATCTGCTTTTGAGAANGTNGTAATTGCTTTTTGGTANGGTGCTTTGGCCAGCAGGTTTTCTGTGTCACTGATCCAGTGNCGAACCTTTCCTTGGAAACTGGGGGTAATAGCTGGGAAATTCTGTTTTGTCAGTTTTTGGTATGCACTGTGTGCTTGATTGTAAGCTTTCTGGTTAAAATAGTGGTGTGCAATATTGACTTGGGCGTTTGCTGCTACCATCAGGTAGGGAAATCGCCGGATGGTTTGCTCATAAATTTTCATGGCTTTTTCGGTTTGGCCCAATTTTTCGTGGCATGTCGCTGTTGAATAAAAGGCTTCATCAAACCATTCGCTCTTGGGAAACTGTGAACAGAATTTCTGGTAATTTTTTAAGGCAATCTCAAACTGCTCCGTTGAATATTGTAGATTCGGAACGACGTATGCTGACGTTTCAGCTAGATTATGGTTTGGAAAACGGGTTAGCAATTGTTGATACTTAGTAATTGCCTTCGTCTTCTCTCCAGCCATGTTCAGCGCTTGGGCGGATTGGAATATCCAGTCTGCTAATCTGTCTTTGGTAGCTTGTTGTATGACTAAATAATCAAACTGCTTTGAAGCTTGTAACAAGAGTTTCTTGCGTTCCTCTTGAGATTTGGCGTTTTCCGCTACTGAGAAATACGACCAGGCTAGATAGTGGACAGCCGTCATCAGTTTGGAATCTTTCGGGAACCGATCGACAAAAGTTTCAAGCCGACTGATAGTCGTTTGGAAGTCATTACCTTGGTAAGCCGACTGCCCTGCTTGAAATGCGGTCATATTAATCAAATTTTCATCTCCGGATTTCATTGCATTGTGATATGCGGCTTGGAACAATGATGCTGATTTAGAATATGTATCTTCATCTTGGTTATACAATGTTGCTAGCCGAAATTGGATCTGTGCGAGTAACTGAGGATCTGCTTTTCTTTTGGCTACTTCTAATGATGCTAAAGTATGTGGAATCGCGCGGTCACTATCCTCAATATCATCTGCTAGTCTCAGAATAGCGTTATCGACCAACGACCGAATTTCAGAATCGATTGTGTCAGAGAAGCGGTCAACGAGCAATTCAAATTTCTCTTTGGCTTTTTTGTTATTATTGTTCTTGTCGAATAAAAGTCCTTGGCGATAAAGAGAGATGGCTGTCATTTTGGGATCCAAGTTGGCGGATATAGCTTGATCATATAAATTCGCATCCTCGATCAGAAGCGCTAACTGAAATGCTGATTCTGATCGGATTTTTCTAAGTGCTGGATCGGACGTATTTTCACCTAAAGCTGATAGAACTAAACGATATTCAGTCTTTGCTAGATCAAGTTGTTGATTGGTCTGGTGGATTCCTGCTAGATAGAAATGCGCTTGCGTGTGTATCTCTCCAGAAACATTTGGTATTAATAANACCTGTGCGAATGCTGATTTAGCTTGATCTGTTTGTTGTAATTCCAAATGTCCTAGTCCTAGCCGGAAGTATAATTGTAATGTCATTTCATCATTAAGGACAAGGTTGGGTTCAAGCAATTTCGATGCGGAGGGGATGAATTTTTCGTAATCTTCAACGTCGAAATAGATTATGGCTAAACGAAATAGAATAGTATTTTTCATTTCGTTCGATTGTGTTTCCTCATTTGCCTGTTCGTAGCTTGAAATGGCCTCATCAAGATTTTTTGTTGATGTGTATAAATTTCCGAGTTCGAAGAGTGCATTGGACCTANCCTCTGCCGTCGCTAGCGGAAAGTTGGTAACTGCCACTAGGTTTTCAATCAACAAAGGGTTGGGGTCTGATATAAGTGTTGTATTCTCTAGGAGTAGCTTAGTTGCCAAGTTTCGAGCAGCGTAAACAATCTGCTGGTCACTTGAAACTGAGGATTGTGTATATTGGTCGATGATTTTTTTTGTGTAGTGGAAGGCGTTGGCGCTCTGGTCTATTTGGTGATTCAAAGTGGCCACGTTCCATTTGGCTGAGATTGCCAGTTTGGAATCTGGATAATTGTTGATGAGCTTCTCATAGGCTAAAATAGCTTTTTCTACTTCCTCCTCTGCATTCCAGCATTCGCCGATGGCATACTGGATTGTATCTAAATCTTTAGCTTCCGGGAAATTTCCGATCAATTCTTGATAGTATCCAATTGCTTTGGGGAAATTCTGTTGTTGATAACAAATGTTAGCCATACGCATGATCGTGGTAATCAAAGTTTGGCGATCTTTGAGTGCAAGAGAAAATTCTTCAAGGGATTGAATTGCTTTCTGATAAAGTTCGTTTTTTTCATAAAGGTTGGCCAATTCGATTAGGCTTGATTGGTGATACTGATTTTTGCTTTTGAGCTCCTGAAATGTTTTTTCGGCCAACTTAATCATATTATTCTGAGTTGCGCTTTTTGCTAGAATCAACTTGGCTGGCAACTCAACTTTTGGAGTTGGATTTATGCCCAATAATGTCTGTACATCTTCAATTACTTGGTGATAATTTCCCAGTTCGTAATGGGTTAAAGCACGATGATAATAAGCGTTAGCCAGTTCTTCCTCATCACCAGTCACAAGATCAAGTAGACGATTGTAGTTTGTTAATGCTTGATCGTACTGTTCTTTTTTGAAATGGGATTTTCCGATAGAGAAAAGATTGTCCATAATCTGATTCATCTTGGCTGATTCCTCGGAATTTACCTGTTTTGAGCTTGGCTGTTTGGGTTTAGGTTTCCTTTCGACTTTGTGGTTTGGATTGTCAGGATTTTGTGTTGTCTTGGGTTCCATTTCTATTGTTGGGATAGGTTTTGGTTGTTGTCGCTGTCGTTTTTCGCCAAGTGGGATTAGTTTTGTATCCATAATTAGATTTGAATTTTTACTGTAAATTTCGTATCTGCTTTTCTCAATGATATTTTTATTAATAGAGCCCTCGTTGCAGTTCCAGATACTAATAGCTGTCTGGGTAGAAAAAAACTGGTTTCTTCGGATTATTGGAGTACTTTGATCCGCATAAATGCCGATTGTGCAATGAGAAATATGATTACGTTCTATTTGGGGGGTAGCGTGTCGGAAACTGATAGCTGTTTTTCCCCCGTTGAACTGGTTAGATCTGATGTGTGAATTGGATTTGATTAATCGGATTGCTGTCTGCCAATCCTGTAGATTAAAGGTATTCTGACTAATGTCAACTTGGCTGGAGTCGATATGGATTATCGTGTTTCCTCTGTGATTAGAAAAGCTGTTTCCTGACACTGTTGGAGTTGATGAAGATACCAAAATAGCGTGCTGGTAACAGTTATCGATTTGGCTACTGGTAATCTGTGGTGAAGCTCGCTGGCAGGAGATTCCAATTTGGGCATTCTCAATCCTTACATGTTGCAAAATACAAGCGTTACTATCGGTTTTACTACTGAATATGATACCAGTCCATTTTTCTGAAACGGCTTTGAAAGTGATCGGTGCTGTTCCAGTACCAACAGCNATTAGCACCCCATCTATCTTAAGTGTGGCGTTCTGAACAAATTTTAAGGAGGTTCCCGGTTCGAGTTTGAGAATGTCGGGTTTGATACCATTTGAAATCTGGATATCTGTATGGATTTCGTAACTGCCATCAACACCTTGAGAAATAGCATCGGATAACTGGATTAGAGACTCAATCGTGTATAAATCGCCACGGCCTAGTGTGGAAAAATAGGAATATGCTTTTACATCACCAAGGTATAGGAAAATAATCAGTAAAAAGAACTGATTCTGCTTCTGCTGTTTCAAAGTTAATGTTTACTCCAGTTTTGAATGTTAGGTNTGATAATTAATTCCTGCTTGATAGTTTAAGGCGTTTAACGAATTTTAACCTCAGGATTTCCTNATTAATTTTAACCTTTCGGTTCCTTGTTTTCATTAACTCGATCAAAATTGAAAATCCTAACTAATATGATAATACTAGGACTNTAGTATTNTATCATATCTGATTTGTTAAGGTCAAAATAAAGGCTATTGTGCAAACAGTATATTCTCTGGATATTTCTATGGGATAAACTAATCTGCCTAGTTGATTGCCCTACTGGTTTTCATANCATGGTTCCTGTATTCTGCAGTGAGAAATTTATTGACAAAAGTTAGTGGACTATGCTAAAGTCGGAGCATATTATGTTGCAAGTATCAAAGGCGTAATTGTAGGGTTTGGAGATAGGGAAGTTTCATGGCATTAAGGTATAGTTGTCCCAGTTGTGAGATGGATATAACTGTCTTATATCTTGAGGCTGGTCGGAAAGCAAAGTGTAAAAAGTGTGGTGCTGAGAGTTTAGTTCCACCGGGTGCCACTAAGGTCCGGGCTCAACCACCTCCGTTAGCTCGCCCGGCTANAAGTATGGGGGAAGGNCATGCGCTTGGTCACCGGCTGAGGGAAATTGTTAAAACGGGTTTTGTTAAATATACTGCTGGTACAGTCGCGCTTGTTTTGGTGGCCTCGTTGCTTATGTTTTTTTTCGAGTATGATAACTATGCTAGTAGTGTTGCTGGTCACCTAGGAAAAGATCAAAGTGAAATTACCGCCNTGGACACTTTTCTTCACACTTTGTGGTGGTCGCTTGTGACTTTTACNACTGTNGGTTANGGGGATATAAGCCCCGCCTCGCACTTAGGTAAGTTTTTTGGTGCTATAATTATGTTGTCCAGTTTCTTCTGGGCAATTTTGCTNTCGGGTGTTGTGGCATCGTTTTTGGTTGAGGTTGCGTTAAGGGAGGATGATACATTGGANCAGAATAAGTTTAAAGGGCACACTATCATTGCAGGTTGGAANNNGATGGTAGAGGATATTCTGAAGGTGATGCAANCNGAAGAGAGTACGAAACCGGTNGTANTNGGTGGAGCNCCATTGATCATCCTGATAAATGAAATGCCNCGGGANGANATTAAAAGNGCGGTNGAAAACTTTGATCGTCTCGATATNACTCATCTCAGTGGTCGNTATACCCAAGAAGTGGTTCTAGAAAAAGCGATTGTAGATCAAGCAGAAAATATGATTNTNGTACCGGATCGNTCGGGATTGGCTCCNGAAGATCCNNCAGATGAAAATGTCATTCCACTNGCGGTNTTTGCTGTCAGGTCTTTGACTGATAANGTTCGGTTGATTGCTCACATATCTAATTCGGAACTGAAAGAGCAACTTGTGCAGGCGGGTTGCGATGAGATTGTCCTGACNGATGAGCANACNCCAGNCATCATCACCAATCACATTCTTAATCCGGGTGTNCCNCAGATGGTCGAACAAATTGGTGCGGTGGGTGGTGACGGGCACAGACTTGAAATTGTTGATTTGCCTCCTTTATTGATAGATTCTACACACTTAAATGTTTTTAGTTATTTCAAGGAAAATTTCAGCGCTTTACTTCTTGGATATACAGTTCAAGCATCTGGGTTTGACCTCGAGGATGGCATGGGAGAAACT
This sequence comes from Candidatus Poribacteria bacterium, assembly GCA_002697225.1. The sequence goes on along the minus strand of NZUQ01000073.1, from coordinate 21,517 downwards.
GGAGATCCTCTAATTCGTCAAATGATCACGGAACAATTGCAGCAGTCCGGAATTAAGCTGTCCAGTGAGGAAAAAATGGAGCTTGAAATTAACCCAAGCGACGATTATCAGGTGAGTGCAAAAAATCGTTGTGTAGTCCTAATGAGTAATCGGAATGCGGAATCAGCATGAAAGCTACAGCAGAGCAAATTAAAAAAGTAAATTTTTTCTCATCATTGACAGATCAACAGTGTGCTAACATAGCCGAGATGGTTGAGATTGTCGAATGTGNAGCCGATGAAAAANTGCTAACGGAAGGNGAATTTGGCGATGAGATGATCCTCGTTTTTCGTGGGCAGGTTGAAGTAACAAAAGATTTCACCATTCGGTCGAAAGATGGGTTTGAGGTCTCCCAGAAAGCAATCATCCGATTGGAGACAACAGATCCTGAGCCTGCTTCTGGGCCGAAGACTGAGGCGACTGTTCCTATAGTTCGGTCGCCAGCATTTGGTCTTGGGGAATTCTCGCTTGTCTTGGATAAGGCAATTAGGACAGCGCACACGGTAGCAACAACGCCTGTTCAGTATGGTGTTTTAACGCTCAAGGACTTTAAGCAGATCACCGATAAGGANCCTGCGATTGCTGNCCCTGTTTATTTTGAAGTGGCTAAGAATGCNGTTAACAGTCTNGCCAAAGCCTCGGAAGATATCAAGAATCTTACCCAGGCATTCTTCTTCGCACTCTTGCGAGGTTGATTTTGGTGTNGTGGTGGCGTTGTGACTCAAGAAACCCAATCATTATTTCGACAGTCTTAAGCGCTTCGTTTCCTGAAGATGCTGGTTTCCCACCTTGGTCAACTAGTNGAACTAAGTTCTGAACACCGGCCTCTATTCCGATGACATCCCACTTTGGTGCTGAAATTGGGGTGACCTCATCATTTTTGTATACTTTTGCTTCCTGATCATTAATGTTGATATAACCTGATGAACCAACAATTTCTAGGCTGAAACGGGATGGTGTGGTTTTTGGGCCTCCTGCGTAAAATCCCCTTACTCCATTCTCAAAGTGAATGTAGCCGTGTGCTGAGGGTTCGGTGTTTGGTGCGTGTCCGCCGTCTCCATCATATTCGGTGTAGTCGTCAAACCCTTCTTCTAATTCAGCAGATACCCATGTCGGTTTGGAATTAGCAAAATAGCAGATCATATCGATAAGATGAGTGCCATTTCGGAACAGCATCGCTCGGCTACCACCGAGTGTTCCAATGATGTAATGTATATCGCCAATTTCTCCCCCTAAGNNTAGTTCTTTGGTGTGAACCCATAACGGTTGCCATCTGCGTGTGTGATCAATCGATAAAATGACTTGATTTTCGTTTACGGCTTCAATCATCCGATCTGCATCNATCANTCGTGTTGCCAATGGCTTCTCACAGAAAATNCCTTTGACACCAATCGCTGCAGCATTAACAACTGGGTCGGTATGGCGATGGTCCGAGGTCGCAACGGTTACTATATCAAGGTTTTCTTGAAGTAACATCTCTTGATAATTTGTGTAGCCTGAAATGCTATCTGAGTGCTCGCTAAATTTTTCTGTAAAACTATTTAGTGTTTTCCGGACTAGATCTGCCCCTGCTACCAATTCAACATTTGGTAGTTTGACTAGACCCATAGCGTGCCTTGTACCGACTCCAGAACAGCCAATAACGCCCGCTCTGTATTTTTCGCGTTTTTTTGTCATCTCGGTTCCTTAATTATAAAAAACAAAAATGTTAAAAGAATAATGTTTTGGCATGACGCATATGGTTTTGCTACACAGGAATAAAACTGGGTTGATAGTTTGGGTAATATTAATACTAATAGTTGGCAATTGAAGAAAGATGTTCCCGTATCTTTTGACGTTCCATGTTTGCGTGAGGGTTAGCACGACGTCCAATACCTGTAATTGGATCGACGGACTCATCCAATTTGAAACGTAGATAGAGTTTCTGTGCTTTGATGGCTTTTAACTGATCCTTTAATGCACGGTAACTTAGCATCAAGTGGTAATGTGCGCCAACATCTTCTGGATCAACGCTGAGTGTCTTCTCAAATTCCTTAATCGCCTCAGTATAACGCCGTTCAAGATAAAGGAGACGCCCTATTTCGTTTCGGACCCTTTTATCCCTTGGAAATTGTTCTGCTGCTATGTACAGATGTTTCAGAGCAACATCATATTTTCCCTGTGACTTTTGAGTCAGTGCATAAAAATAATCTACTTTAGCTCGGTTTGGATCTTTAGGGTCTAATTTTTCTTGAAGTTCTTTGGCTTTTTTAAGTACCTCTTCAGCACTGCGGTGGTTGCCTTCCTTGATTTGGCAACGTGCGATATTAACGTAACCATCCATATAGTTGGGATTGATTTTGACAACTTTGCGAAAAGCGGCTTCCGCTCCCTTAAGATCTCCTTGTCTGAGTAGTCCAATGCCATAGTCGTTCCAACGTTCTTGATCTTGTGCATTAGGTTTGGTTTTTAATTCAGTTGGAACTGAATCAGTTGGAATGATTTCTATTGTGGCTTGATCTTCTGACATGACGACAATTGGTGGATTGGGGATTTCTTTAATTTTTCCGGCTACTTGAGAGGTGTCACCTGTAAATAACCATTTGCCATTATCGTAGCCTTTCTCTATTTGAAAGTTTGTATGATTAGGATCCCTTACACCTGCGTATGACCATTGTGTTAACCACCAGTTAAACTTACGATAATTCAGTTTGGCTTGAAGTGTTATACGTTTGCTACAATCTTCTGGGATTGTTAATCGGTAACGCACTGTATCGGCCGCACCGGGTGGGATTGTACGGGAGTAAAGTATAGTGCGAGCGGCCCAAGCATTTCTTTTATTAATATGATTTCCACGTTCATCGATCAAATGTGATTTATAAAAGTGCGCATTTGGATCTACTGGACCATTTTTCCCTTCTTTGGTGTCAATCATTCCATTCCAGAAAATGATCTTTCCATCTTCGTCAGTTGCTTTTAGCTCCAACCAGATATCAAATGCGTCAATTGTGCCGGCAGGAAAATGGTGCCCAACGCCACGTGTACGGACCACAACATCAATACGTATATCCTCACCAGGTAACNCTTTTGCGTTTGACTGTTTTATNGGAGCAATTATTTTGTTTNCATTCACCAGAGCGAAAATGTCAATCGTTACTTTATNGTCCTGCAAAAAATTCGTAACTGCTTCAAGTTGATCCGGATGTTTGTTTACATATGGAAGAGCTGTATTTGCTCCTACGAACCTGTGACTTCTGATCTTGCCTCGTTTGCTTGCCGCGTCTTTTGATGGTACAAGAGGCATGTGGCAATCTATGCATTTCTTTGGTTGGTCAGGATAGTAGAATGATAGTGCTCCTTGGTGTGAAACACCGCTCGTTTGCCATTGGTCGTAGGTATTGAATCCTCGGAACCATCGAAAATTGTTGACAGGNTGATCTAGGTGAACCTTATGACAGGTGGAGCAGAATTCAGCGGTGTTTTTACGATGAAAAGGCTTAATGAAACTCTTTCTGTGTGGTTCTGGATCAAGCCGAATGATATAGTTGTGCAGTTTTCTCACAATCTTGTTCTGATTAGTTGCTATATCGTGTAATGGAGGGTACTTAATTGTGTAGCCACCATTCCCCATTGTGTCTTTAACCCGTTCAATTGAGTGACAAGCTGTACATGCTAGTCCAGCTTGTGCTGCAGGTGTGTNCATGTTTTCTCGGATTGGGCGATCCATTACGCCGTTGAACATAATTGCGGGGTCATGACAGCCTCCACACCATTTAGACGATTGAATTCCATTGACGTCTTGCATGTACATAATCGATTTGCGATACCATTGGTTGTTGAATGAAGAAAAATGATGTGCTGACTCATTCCATTGGTGGTATACATCAGAGTGGCATCCCTTTTCAGCACAGGTTTTTGAGGTGAGGAAAAAATCTGTTGGGATTAAATTCCCTGTAGCGGTTTCAGCAGAAGATGGAAAGAAAGGGCTATTTGTTCCTCCCCCCTCTTCGTGCATACTTGTTGGTATATCATGAATTGGATTCTGTACTAGGTAATCACTTTCAGGTACATAGTTTTGGTAGATTTTTACGACAACTGGGAAAACAAGGCTAATAGCGAGTGTAAACCCGGCAATCTTTGCGATTGAATGTCTGATGAAACTAGGCTTGTGCCAGATAAAGTGGAGGATCAAAAGAATCGAGCCAATCGTTGTTACCATAATATGGCTAATCAAGAGCCACCGGTTGGGTGTAGTTGCCCCTACAACCATTAGCCATAGACCGGAGATTATACCAATTATTAATAAAACAGTAGCTATTTTGCCGGTATATTTCATGTGGGAAAATAATCGGCAAATCAACAAAATGAAAGGTGGAATTAACCCAACACCAATTAAAATGTGGATAAAAACGTTTGAAATATAGAAAAGGGATGGAGTTCCGAAGCTAATGAGATAAGAACTGTTTAGTAACAATAGAAGGAATCCCAGAAGCGACACCAAGTGGAAGATCTTCAACTTCAACCTACTTTTTCTCATTTTCTTGTATTTTCATCAGGTCGAATGATTAATCGGAGGAAAATTTGCATGAGGGCTGATATCTAGCGTTCAGAAGGATAGATCCTAATAAAATTGATGCTGTTATAGGATCGGTTTAGAGTTAGCCATAATTAAGATTCACAGAGGATAANGNAATTATACTCGATTTTCAGCAAAATAGGAAGATCGTGTTTCTTAGGAGAATTATTCCAACTTCATCATTTTGATAATTTTACTTTCTTTTTTTTCTCCGACTGTGCTGTTAATTTTGCAATAGTAGACTCCGTTGGAGATCTTCTTACCATCTGAGTCTCTCCCATCCCATGGTATCATTACAAAACCGGCATTTGCGTCTACTTCTTCTCGCCAGATCATACGTCCAGAAATAGTATAGATTTGTACTATCATCTTGTCTGCTGGCATTGTCAATTCACAGGTGATGGTTGTATTTCTTTTGAAAGGATTGGGGTAGTTCATTACCTTCAGCATCTGAAAGTTTTTTAGGACTTGAAACTCAGTTTTTTCGTCTGCTTGATTCCCGTCGAGATCTTTCGCTGTTAGCCGAACTTGATAAACACCGGGATCTAGTTGTGGCGATGGGTAATTTAATATGATTTGATTTTTACCTCGATGGTAACTTAAATCATAACTTGTTTCTGAAATGGTGCCGAAGTTGCGGCTGTTACGACTGAGTTCCAGCTGGATAGATTCTGGATTGACTCCGTTATTATCGGAAATTGTTGCTTGGATGACTGGTTCTTTTGATACTGGGTCTCCATAGCTGAAATTCTGCTTGGAAATGGTCAGTTGAATGTCCGGTGAAATAGTATCGTCACTCCGCATCAGTGCAATCGTACCAAGTTGGGATAATTCGGCTTGTACTTGTCCAACAGGCTGTGTCTCAAATCGGAAACGATCGCCGGCAGAAAACTCGATGTCACCTGCATTAATTTGTAGGTATAAGTTGAGATCCGTATTAGAATACGGTTCGCCAACTACTCCTGTTTTAGCTAAAATACCAGTTTGTTGGCCCTCTATTCGGAAAGTGTCTGCATCTAGGAAAAAGATTATCCATTGGTCCTCTGGGACATTTGCTTTTCTTCCTATTTGGATATATTGCAAAACGCCTGAACCATCGTTTTCATACTGAAATGACAAGGCGTGATATCGAGTGGCCGTTCCTTCTTGTAGGTTTGACTTTTGTACTTGAAAAGTCAAAACATCTCCAAATTGAAATTTTTTCTGCCCGGGAGTAAATGCGATGGCTAACCCATCCTTGAAATTAGTGTTTTCCTCAGCTTTTCCAAAAAACCGGTTAGGATCAATTACCTCGAGGGGGCGATTGTCTTCGCGAACCATAAGTCGATACGTTTTTGAGGAGGTGAACATCAAAATCCAATTCCCCACTATGGTCCCATTCTGGTCGATTTTGACACTGGAAATGACTCGATCCGATTGGTTCCTAGTATTTTGGCTTGATATAGCAGTCTCGATTTGAACGTGCCCCTGTGCTGTCTTGGTCACTTCTGTGGGTTGTCTTAACCATTTTTGTAAGTCGTCCCGCCAGATATACAGACCAATTTCTGCTGCTTGCAATTGAAACCCTGCATTAATTGTTTCAATTTGATCAGGAGTTAATTGCAGTATTTCATCTAGGGCTAAATCCGTCTGAATGCGGCGCTTGATCGCTGCCACCTCATAATTCACCTCAGCTATGATAGGTTGAAGCAATTGAGTGTTCTGTTCATTATTCAAGACTATTTGATAAGCATTTCCTTCATTTGCTAGTTTAATTTGGTTTAGACTATCTTGTTGGATTGCTTTTGGTAGTTGGTTTTCGTCGTTTACCTTAGTTATCGTTAGGATTTTGGGCTGAGCGATACTAGATTTCGGGAACCGCAAGTTCAGAACATTATCTCGACTAAAAATCCGTTTATCAACATCACCGATAATCGTACTTTCAATCATCAATTGTCCATATCCTATGTTATCGTCTTTACTTATTTCTTTAATCTTGTTGTCTGGATCAATCCAAATGTAGGCTTCATATTGACCAAAAGTAAATTCGTGCTGGATTTTAGCTGTAACGATCGGGTTAGTATTAAGCGGGTTTTGTGTAAAGGCTCGCGGCATCGATTCATCAACCAATTTGGGGCGTTTCTGCCATGCCGTTGGTGGTATAGAGACGCGACCGAGTTCTACGACCTCCTGATCAATAGCGTTGTCTTCATTGCGGTCTGGGTTTCCATTATAAAAGGCAACTTCAACTTCCTGCGTTAAGTCGAAAGGTTCAGTTTGCTCGATGTCAGCATTCAATTCCCAGGCCTTCTCCGACTCGGAGAAGGCATAGTATATTAGACTCTCTGAAGATGATTGAATATTGACTGACTTTAGATTTGGTAGCACAAATGGACGGAATTCGAGAATGTCTGACATGGCTTCGTATCCGTCAATATCAAACACACTAATTTGGTAGCGAATTGCCTCACCATTTTCAGGGGCTTTTAAAGCGGATGGAATAATGTACCATCCAGTCTTACGATCGGCATCTGGTTCCATTGCTATTTCCTGCCAGCGGTATTTCAATGGATCACGCCATTCAAGGATAACCGATTTTATTCCTTTATTTTTCAATTCGTCTGAAACTTGAACAGAAACAGAGAAGTTTTTATCAGTGATTAACTCGGCTTGAATGTCGAGAATCTTGGGCACAAAAACACTGAAGGAAGCTCCCCCAACTGCTGTCGCTTTTGTGCTTTCAGCATAGCATTCGATATGTCCTTGTCCTTCACGGATACCATTAGGTACAGTAAGCATAGTTGCAAGATACTTGCCGTTTTGCACTGGTATCTTCTTTTCGACGATAACATCACCTTTATAAAGATCTATCTCTTTTTCTCCAGAATCATCCCAGTCGATTTCTTCTGGGTTGATCTGTACCGTTTGATATGTTCCCGGAAATATGGCCTTGAGTTGTAATGTGCCATTGAAATCTGTAAAGGGTGTGTAGATTTTCTTTTTCTGTTGAGGATCGTAATTAACCTGCATAATTGTGCCTGATTTGACTTTTAGATTTTGCCCAGTTGCAACTGTTCTGGTTTCAATGTTTGGTTGAACTTCGTAATCTGCCAGGTTCAATCGCATGGCAGGATCTCCGAAGAGCGTATACGCCATCATAACGTCAATTTGTCCGGTACCTTCCGTTGTCAGCAGTTCAACTTTGGAATCCATTGCTAGTGGGCCAAGCTCACGTACGTTCCTTTTGAAAATTGCGTCGAAAATGATTCTGTTCAGTGCATCGTTCCCACTTCCATAAGTTAATCTTGAAGCACTCAACATGCCAATAATTCCTCCTTTATTGCGACGTAGCAACCTCTCAGCTAAGCTGGGTTCCCCCGGTGCATCGAAGTAGCCGTTGTAGCAACTTAAAACCAGCATAAACGGCAAATGGTCGGTTTCAGCTAGCAAATCGACGGCATTATTATCGAAAATTGCTTCATGTGTCCAGACAATTCGTCCTCCGTGTCCTGCATATTGGGCAATGACACCCCCTTCGCTTAATGCATCAATGACCATGTCTTTGGCAACTCGACGTGGTAATTCATTATTATAGCCAGCCGGATCAGCCTTCACTTTTTTGATCACATCTTCTAGGAAAATTCGAGTTGTTTCGTAACCTAGTAGAGTATGGCTTTCTTCAACTGCTTTGAGACTCTTTTTGAAAATGAAATCACCTGAATTGCTGACTTCATCGTCCGCTACGGAAATAATTTTGCGTTGCCATTCACCTTTTGGAGGGTTGGATTCGTAGCTGATGATTTTATCTGTTATATTTTGAGCGTGCTGATCTGTTTCGACGCTAATTCGACCGATATAAAAATCCGGTAGCTCGTCAATTCCGCTGATTGTTGTGTACCAATGATCGACCGAAGTTTGTCCGAAGGATTGAGACCAAATGTAGTGGGTTGGAATGTACCCGGTTGTTTCCGGTGGCTCTGGATAAGTTTCTTCATCAATTCCTCGGAAATCCCAAGTACCGTCTCCAAACAATACAAGATACGAGAAAGCAGGAGATTGCCAGTTATGGTAGGCATAGGATAGAAAATCTTTGATTGCTTTTGGGGTAGCTATACCGTTACCGAATACATTATAAATCTCGGTAACGTCTACGACCTTTGTGCGGTGCCCACCTCCTTTTGAGGTAGATCTCCAAGCTGCTAATTCTTGTGCATATTTAAGGTAAATAGGATGAACAATAACTATATAATCTGCACTGTTTGCAGAAGAGCGTAGGTCACTTGGCTGGACCGCCTCAACGGCATAGGGATTGAGGACTCCTGCTGAAGATACGGCAACAAATTTCGCGTCATGTGAGTCTGGAGCTTGAAATGTTGCGTTGTAGGCAATTTTGGCTGGTGAATCTTCCCCAATGTGTAGCAAACGTTTTTGTTCTTGGCGGTCGAGAATAATTTTTTCGATATGCGGGTTTTTCATTTTGGCTGTTAATCGTGTGCCATCATACTCAAAAATCTCGATTTCTGGAGATAGGAAAATCTGGACTGAGTACTTTAATTTTCGGCGTACTCGGACTTCGTGGGAATCTTGGCTTTGGGGTGAAGAGAACGTTAAGTAATCTTTAACTGCCTTCAGTAATCTGGTGTATTCGATCTCAAACGAATTAATATACACGTGGTAAGGATATCTGGTTGTATCGTCTTCCACTGTTGAATCAATGCGTGCTAGAGAGATAGAATTCAACTCTCCTTTGCCAGCGTCTTTTAGGTCATCCCAGAGTCGTAAGGTTTGGTTTATGCTTAGAGTATCTTGGCTGGGCCATTCTGCTAGGTCTATTCGAATATCATTAATTGATACCAGAATTTCATGGTCCATGGGTGTTCCACCTTGCAGGTTAACTTGGGTTTTGGGTTGATTGAAACTTGATGCTAGATCATAAAGCGGGAATTCTAGGTACATCTGGTTGATATCACCACCGTTTCTGATTCCTGTCCAGAACCAACTTTCAATGGATGCGAACCAGGCGTGCTTGTCTCCTTGTGAGATATTCTCGGGTAGCACGTGTTGCAAATTACTGTGCAGGTGATCTTCTTCAAAGTAGATTCTGGATCGGAAGTATGGTACCGATTTCGCTGTTGGATCGACAGGTGTTGCATCAATTTCCACTATCCGTTTGCCTCGCTCAGACTCGATGCTTAGCCAATAGACGTTCCAACGTGTATAACGATTTCGTGCGTTGTGTCCCAAAAACTGGATGTAATCATCTTGGTCAAAGTGACCATCTTCTTCACCTTGAATATAGAGAGGGATTTCCATGTTGTTGTTTCTTAGATGGAAATTGCGTGGATCTTCGGTACTTATATCGATTCCCCATTTGTTTTTAAGACTTTTGCCTGTTAAACGGTAAATTCCTGTTTTTTCTAGGAGGATTTTGTAACGGAAAGAATGTTGTTTGTCTCGAATGCTCGGTGCCCTTAAAGTTTTTTTGTTTTGGATCCTCCAAGTTTTAGCCTGTTCATAATTAAGTAATTGGTTTTGAAGTCTTCGCTCAAACGGTTTGGCGTCCTGGTGATGCGATGTGAGATAATGGGAATTAGGGACTACAACGGGATTCTGAAACTGGACTCGGATTGTCATCTGAGAATGGATCTGGATCGAGCGTTTTGATGGCATATACTGAATTGGATGGACTTCAAGTATAATGACGCGTTGAGATCGAATATACCCATCAGATGCGACTTTTACTAGACGTTGAGGGTAGAAGGAACTTGGTGTACGATAGGCACTACCATCTTCGCGCCATTCTGCTTGGCTTGATTCGAAACCATTGTTTGTTCCACTTCGAAGGGTTTTGTAAGATGTCGGTAGGATTCGGAACCCTTGGCGTGTTTGGGTTTCTTTCCGAAGCACTTGCACTCGCAATTCCGTTTCAGGTGGAACGCCAAGCATTAGTCTTGAGAGAGGAACCTTCGGGTTACCTGGTTCTGAGGTGAAACTGCTATCTGTGTAGGAAATGAGGTCGTATGTACTACGTTGTGCTGGTTGTATCTTTGAAAACTTGGGGTTAGGCAGGTCGAAATTGATTGTAATACCGTACTGGTCTGATTCGATCACCTGTGCAGCAAAGGAGATCGGCAGAAAAACAACCATAAAAAGTGTTACATGAAAAGGGATTCTATGCATCAGATGCAGTCTATTATATTGGGAAATTATGGAGTCCTGCTGTAAGTCCTCCATCAATAGTAAAAATCGCTCCAGTGGCGAATGACGATTCATCGGAGGCGAGGAAGAGCGCAGCATTTGCAATGTCAATTGGTTGGCCAATTCGATGTAGAGGGTAGTGAGGGATAATGTCATTCAAAATATTCGGGTTACGTTCAATCATGGGTTCCCATACTTCAGTTTGGATTGTTCCTGGACAGATACAGTTGACTCGAATGTTATCAGCACCGTGCGAAATAGCCAGAGATTTTGTCAGTGAAATTATGGCTCCTTTGGATGCCGAATATGCGTGTATTCCTTGTAATCCGATCAATCCGTTAACTGATGCAATATTTATGATGCTACCTCCTCCATTCTTTTGCATCTCAGGAATGATAGTTTGTGAGCAATGTTGGGCTCCTTTCAAGATAATATTTAGGTTGGCATCCCAGTTATTTGTCAGGACGTCGTTTGTCGAACAAATTGCATTGTTGACGAGAATATCGATTTTCCCGAAACTCCTAATTGTTTTAGCTACCATGGCTTCGACCATCTTGAGATCTGTAACATCTGNAGGGGTAAAGACGGCTGTATGCCCCTCCGATTGGATTAGGTCAGCCGTTTGATTGCCAGTTTCTTGGTTGACATCGTCAACGACAACTTTTGCTCCTTCTTCTGAAAACCGAANCGCAATTGCTTTGCCGATGCCTCTGCCGGAACCGGTAATGATAGCAACTTTATCTTNTAGTCTTAAAGGCAAGACTTTNCTCTTTCGATNGGAGAGTTCCANTGTATTTCAGGTTNACCTGCACGATGATTAACNACTCGAGCCAAAACAAAGAGGAGGTCTGACATTCGGTTGAGATATTGTAANATTTCTGGATTNATCGANTTTGATTTTTTGAGACTAACAACANTTCGTTCNGCNCGACGACAAACTGTTCGGGCTAGGTGTANTACTGATGCGCTAGTNAGACCNCCAGGTAAAATAAAGTGTGTGATTGGGGGAAGCTCTTGTTGGAAACAGTCAATCATACGTTCTTGTTCGAGTACCAAGTCATTAGATATCCTTAGACTTTCGGCTTGATGGTGTGCCTCGAGTACCGCTAAGTCAGCACCTAAATCGAAAAGCTCGCTTTGCATCCGATTCAATAGATTTGCGATGTCTGCGTCTGAGATTAGCGAGTGTGCATACCCTAGGAAGGCATTCAATTCATCAATATCACCGATAGTTTTAATTCGCTGAGAATCCTTGTCAAGTCGAGTGTTTCCATAGAGACCAGTCTCACCTTTGTCACCTGTTCTGGTATAAATCCTCATGATCGTATTTTGCCACATTCAAGCGGTGATGTCAATAGTATTGGGCATGGATAAGGTGATTGACGTTAGGTGGAGATTGTGCTATTATAGAATTCGGTATTTGTTGCTGAATAAGTGTGTTTAATGGGGTGATCGGATAGTATTAGATGAAGGAGTCAATAGATAATCATCTAAAGAGTGCGCTAATTGCCGGTATTCTGACTTTAGTTCCACTTGGTGTCACTTTTTTTATTCTCGGTTTCCTCTTCCGTCAGATTGGTGGATGGTTACCAAATACAATCAACGCCTACTTTCCAGAAGCAAAGTACCCTTTTCTATTTGGTACTGTCGTTCAGACAGTCCTTGGGCTTATCCTCACTATTCTGATTGTTTATTTAACTGGTTTGCTCGTCACCAATATTATTGGTCGTAAGTTAGTTGGTGTTACAGAGAAGTTTTTAAGTAAGATTCCGATAGTTCGCGAGGTTTATGCGCCAATTAAGCAGATTATGCAGATGATTTTGCATCCATCAGAGTCAAATAAGTTCAAGCGGGCGGTGGCAATTAAGGCCCCTGATTCTCCTTTCCGCATCATTGGTTTTGTTACAGGCGAAGTTGAAGAAATTGATAATCCACACCCATTGACAACCGTCTTCGTTCCTACCAGTCCAAATCCGACGACAGGTGTGATGTTATTTTGCGATCCGGAGATTTTGTATGACATCAATCTCAGAGCGGAAACGGCAATGAAGATGCTAATTTCCGGTGGACTCGTTGCACCAAGCAATATCCTCATTGGTCAGACGATTCAGCGGACGATAGCTGAATCTGGTCAGTTGAAACAGCCATATGAATCAGAATTGGATGTTTCTGNAAATTGACTCGGTATTATCCATAGTATTTGGCATATCATTTTTAGATCAGTGTTTTTCATCCTCCTAATATGCTAACGCAAGTGGTGGATGTAGAGGCTAAACTTATTTATGTTACATTTTTCAAAAATTCTGGAACTTTTGGTCACCTGCTAGTGTGTTTTAATCGTTTGGTCACCTGTTAGTGTATTTTAATCCATAATTAAGGAGACAAGTAATGAGAATTCAAAGAGTTGCAATTACTATTTTGCTTGTTACCGTTATTATTCTTGGTGGCCTAACAGTTAATTGGGATAATCAGGGGATTTCAACCCAAACTGCGGCTAGCCAGGTAGATGAAACCGATCTTCAGTATCTGGAGCATGCCAATAATGCCTTTATTAAATTGGTGAACTCTGCCAAACCCGCAGTTGTACAGATTTCAACTTCAAGACGTGTTGGGGAGCAATCCCGTAATCAGCCCCGTGATCGATTTGAAGACTTCTTTAGATTCTTTCCTGAATTCCCAGAACGTCGCCAACCAGATGATCCCGAAGAGGATAGAGGTAATGAAGGCGACAGAGACATGCCAAATGGTCTTGGATCTGGTGTAATTGTAAGTTCGAGTGGTTATATTTTGACTAATAATCATGTCATTCAAGAAGCAGATGATATTACGGTTACTTTATCAGACGGTCGGGAGTTTGATGCCGAAGTCGTTGGTACTGATTCAGGGGCGCAAGGAACGGATCTGGCAGTACTGAAAATTGATGCTGAAAAACTATCTAGTTTGGAGTTTGGTGATTCTGACCAACTTCAAGTTGGCGAATGGGTGGTTGCAATTGGTAGTCCACTTGGTCTTGATCAAACAGTGACACGTGGAATTGTTAGCGCCAAAGGCCGGTCCACGGATGATATTCGTATTGCTAGTTACGCCGATTTTATTCAGACTGACGCGTCAATTAATCGTGGTAATAGTGGAGGAGCACTGATTAATATTCGTGGCCAGCTTGTTGGTATAAACACGGCTATTGCGACTGGTGGTGGATTGTCATATGGGAATATCGGTATTGGATTTGCTATTCCAAGCAAGCTGGTACAAAGGGTGATGACCCAACTGATTGAAAAAGGAGAGGTTGAGCGTGGTTGGCTGGGGGTAATGATTCAAGATGTTGATCACAATCTTGCGGAGAAACTTGAATTTGATAAACCGCATGGTGCTTTAATTACAATGGTTGGTAAGAACTCGCCTGCAGAGAAAGGTGGAATGAGACATGGAGATGTCGTACTAGAGTTTGATGGGGTTCAGATTCGAGATAGAGATCATCTCCGTTATGTGGTTGCCTCAGCGGGTATTGATTCCACTGTAAATGTAAAAGTGATACGTCAGGGGCAGAAAAGGGATCTGAAAATTAAACTTGCTAAAAGAACGGAAGAAGCCATAACAGCTTTGAGTAATCGTTTGGTACCGCCTGGTGAAGATGCGGATCAAGAAGTCTTCTCCGGAATTCAAGTTCAAAACCTGACCTCAGAGTTAGCCAAACGCTACAATCATCAAGATCAAAAAGGTGTGATTGTGGTCAAAGTCAAGCAACGCTCCGCAGCCTCGAAAGCTGGTATTCGAGAAGGAGACCTAATTCAGGAAATAGATTGGGAAAAGGTAGAGAGTCTGGCTGATTACCGGAGACGATTGGATCAGCTCAAGGACGAATCTAAAGTGACACTCTANGTTCGACATGAATCGGGCAACCCTGAGTTCATCACCATAAATGTTGAGCAGAACGAAGATTAAGTTGATACCGAGCTAATTGTCTTTGTTTTGTTTCCNNTGGCGTATTTTATTTGGTTGCTTCATGTCGTTGAGTGGAGTCTCTGTTTAGTCGACTATAGTTTGGTAGGTCAGCACTCGGAATTGTGATAGAAATGGATGGTGGTTGNCCAGAAGTTGGGTCATCAAAATTGCNATTAGCTCCTCTTTGGGATCGATCCAAAAAGTTGTGCTAGCTGCTCCTCCCCAACGGTAGACCCCCTCTGAACCTAGAATTCCAGATTGCGCTAGGTCAGTAACCACTGAAAAACCCAAACCAAATCCAACTCCTTTCTGTTCGTATGGGTGCATGTTTCCCGATAGGTGATCGCAAGTCATCATTTCAATTGTTTTTCTGCTTAATAGTTNTTGTCCATCAAGTTTCCCGTTGTTTAAAAGCATTTGGCAGAAGCGCAAATAATCGGAAATAGTTGATAAAAGCCCACCTCCCCCAGAACATATTTTTCGCGACTTGGCTCTCGCGTCCAAGCGAGCGATAATNGAATTCGNTGCCACTTTGTATTTNCCATCTTCTGTGGATTGATAGAGNGCAGCATATCGATCGGTTTTCTCAGGCCAAGTGTCAAAACCTGTATCGATCATCTGAAGAGGATCAAAAATCCTATCTTGCAAAAAACTATCGAATGATTGTTCTGAGATCACNTCGACCAGATAGCCNAGNACATCTGTTGAAAAACCGTAGTTCCATACTTCTCCGGGGTGGTACATTAACGGGATCTNTGCCAAGATTTTAACCGCTTCTGCCAGCGATTCCGAATTATATAGATCTGCTTCNTGGTACATTTCTGCTACAGGGCCACCGCTAAAATCATAGGTGAGTCCCGATGTATGTCGCAGTAAATCACGAACGGTGATTTCACGTTTGGCCGAAACTGTTTTGATCTGGTTGTCTCCCATGTCTTCTAAAACTTTCATGTCCTTAAATTCAGGGATGAAGCGTGAAATAGGATCGTCTAATTGGAAGTATCCTTCCTCATAGAGCATCATGATTGCAACGCTAGTGATAGGTTTCGTCATTGAGTAGATCCGAAAGATAGTGTTGAATTCCATCGGATGTATATTGTCTTTTTGCCCAAATTTCTCAAGATGCCCTATATGACCACGACGATAGATCAATGTGATAAAGCCTGCGGCTTTTTCTTCATCAATGTAACTTTGCATGACCGGACGAATTCGGGTTAACCGATGTCTAGAAAGNCCAACAGTCTCGGGGGGTACTGTTTCTAATTGCATTTTTACCGGATCTTGTTATTTCGTTTGAATTAATGCAAGTATTATATCAAAGATATGTTTTGATTGTGACGTGGTTGACAAAAACTTGAAATTTTAGGGTGAAAATTTTAAGTTTATTTAAACTAAATTTGACTTAATTATTNCGTGTTGATGGTACCAANCAGGTGTAATAAATTGGTTTAGAACAGGATTAGATTTAATTATGCTCTTGTGTTATGCTGGATGTTGTAAATTATTGCTGTATGCTGGAATATGGGCGAGTCAGAAAATTAAAATTCAAAGGTTATCGCTACAGATTGAGTTTTGTGGGTTTTGATTCAGTTCTGGGAATTGATAAACAGTNCATTTAGATCTATGTAATTNTAATAAATATATGATTGGATGTTAGATAATACNTGACATCAAGGTGGAATAGATTTGGTTCTTAAGTTTCATCTNTGCTTNATACNCCTTGTTTCTGGAGGAGCTGAAACATGACACTGAAACAAAGATATTTATTTGATATTACTGGTTATCTACACCTGAAAAATGTTCTAACCAGTGAAATATTACGAACAGCTCAAGAAGCGGTTAACAGGTACATCAATACTCCTATTGATCAAATGCCTGACGGCTTCGAATTTACGGGTTTGTATCAAAATGGTTTTGCTTTTGATAAATGTCTGGAATCTTTGACGCTTCACTCTGTTACTTGGCCAATTATTAAAGAACTTTTGTCTGATAAACCTCGTTTTGTTAGAGGCTCTTTAAAACGTGATACGCATGAAAATTGGAATCGAGCTGAGAAATCGATTTCAAACCCTGGTGGTTTACATTGTGCCCGTGATGACTATGGCCGGTATAGTACGCGCTATGAGACGAAGGACGGTCGCATTTATTGCGATGATCTTGTAGCTTTTTTTTATTTTACTGATGTGTTTCCTGGTGATGGAGGGTTGATCGTTATTCCTGGGTCTCACAAGAGTGAATTTGAGCGTCCCAGGAATCTCTTAACACTTGATGATGCAGATGGTATCGATCCGAAACCACATTCTGTGTTTACTAACATTACGCCGAGAGCAGGTGATGTGGTGTTGATCTCCGAACTTTTGACACATGGTGTTTTGAGGTGGAGGCCTACGGATCGTGATCGGCGATTGCTGGTTCTTCGTTATAAACCACAGTATATGGGGAAAAGTTCATTCTCCCAAGCAATATTGGACAAGTTATCAGCTGAAACGTTGGAACTGATTTCCTCTGCTCCCTACCATCACATTAAAGATATTGTCAAACGAGATGTGGTTACTTTGACAATATAGATAAGCTCAAAATTGATTTAGTGAAAGGAGAAGAATGACCTCTAAGCAGCGTTACCTATTTGATCTCAATGGTTACTTACATATCAAGAATGTATTAAGTGATGAAGAATTGAGAGAGGCACAACAGGCGGTTGAACGTTGTGTACTGACTTCGCCGGACCAATTGCCGCATGGTCGAAATTTTGCATTTGATAAATCNCTCGAAGCTTTAACNATGCATCCAGTTACTTGGCCGATTGTTAAGGAGTTAACGGATGATAAGCCTCGTTTTAATCGTGGTTCCTTGGTGGTTGAAACACATGAGAAGCAAACGATGACACCTTTTCACTGTGCCAGAGAGGATTGTGGTTGGCAAACGCGTCGATATGAGGTTAGGAATGGGAGGATTTTCTGTAATGATATTATTGCCTTTTTTTACTTTACTGATGTGTATCCAGGTGATGGAGGTCTACTTGTTCTTCCCGGTTCACACAAAAGTGAGTTTCAACGGCCAGATGGATTGTTCTTGTCAGATTTAGAGGATCCAAATCCAGTATTACATTCTGCTATCAAAAACATTACGCCTCGAGCAGGCGATGTCGTTGTTCTTTCTGAATTGACAACTCATGGTGTTTTGATTTGGAAACCTAAGGATAGAGACCGGCGTTTTCTAATTCTTCGATACAAGACACAGTATTTTCAGGATCACCAAGGAGAACGATATGTATATTCCAAAGAACTTATGGACAAATTGTCTCCAGAGACACAGGAATTAATGTCATATGAATCTTATTGGCATGATAAGGAAATTGTTAAATGTGAGACTGTTGATTTAAGTTAGTAAGCCTGTTTTTTGGTGCTGATTTGAGTTGGCGATGGGGAATCTGGAATTGCCAAAATAATAAGGAGTAGATGTGAAATTTGTGTTCAGTACAAAGCATAGATGGGAAAACACAAACGATTTGAAGCTTGGGGTTAGTCAGTTTGATGTATGCTATCTTTGGATTGAAAAAGTAAGTTTTTTATTAGTTATAAATTTTATTTTGCAATTTTCGGTTATTGCTGATGACTGGCCTCAGTGGCGAGGACTCAATCGTGATGGGAATTGGTTCGAGACGGGGATTATTGAAGAGTTTAACGAGTTTCAACCCAAAATTCAATGGCGTGCACCTATTGGTAGTGGGTATAGTGGACCGACTGTCGCTGGTGGTTATGTCTATTTGTCTGATAGAGTTAGTCGCCCAGTTCAAGTTGAGAGAGTGCACTGTTTTGATTCTAAAACAGGTGACCTAATTTGGTCCTTTAAATATAAATGCATATACAGGAACGTCGACTATGTTGCTGGCCCGCGTGCTTCCGTGATTGTTAATGATGGCCTAGCATACGCTCTGGGTACCATGGGACATTTTCATTGTTTCAATGCTGCTACTGGCGAAGTTTTATGGAAAAAGGACCTCAATAATGAGTTTAACATTCGTATGCCTGTTTGGGGAATATCTAGTTCTCCTATCATTGAGAAAGACTTGGTGATTGTCCAGATTGGTGGGACCCCTGAAGCCTGTATTGTTGGGCTTGATCGAAAAACAGGTGAAGTGCGTTGGACAGCATTAGCAGATCGCGCTTCGTATTCCTCCCCTATTGTTATTGATCAGGCTGATAAGCGGGTGCTGGTGTGCTGGACGGGAGATAATGTTGTTGGGCTTGATCCGTTGGATGGCCAGCAGTATTGGAAGTATCCATTTCCGCCGAGCCAAATGGTGATTGGGATAGCGACACCCGTATTTTATAACCATCAACTTCTGATTAGTGATTTTTTNGAAGGGACGCTTTTNCTNANNGTTGANCCAGNCCGATTGGCAGTGCNGAANATNTGGCATCGTAAGGGGAAAAGTGAAATGAATACAGATTGTCTACATTCCATTATTTCGACNCCTATTTATATTGGCGACTATATTTATGGTGCAGACAGCTATGGTGAANTTNGNTGTATTGANGCCAGNAGTGGAGACCGTATTTGGGAAGATCTAACTATTGTNCCGAAAGCACGGTGGAGTACGGTTCATTTTGTTNAAAACAGNGATAAAGTCTGGATNTTTAATGAAAGAGGGGAATTGCTTTTGTGTACGCTATCGCCTCGAGGTGCTGAAGTTATTGATCGCATGCAGCTTATCCAACCTACCAAAGACCAGCTTAACCGTCGTGGTGGTGTCTGTTGGTCACATCCGGCTTTTGCTTATAAATGCGTATTTGTTCGAAACGATCAAGAATTATTGTGTGCTAGCTTAGAAAAGTGACGCTTNATTTTACTGTGGCAGGTAATTTTCCCTTGAATTTTTAAAGATATTCCCCGCCATTGGTGTATTCGTTGCTAGGGTTGTTGGTTTGTTAGAAAATAATGAATAATATTTTTTATGTTATTTCACTTGGAGTACTACAGGGATTAACTGAGTTTTTACCGATTAGTAGTTCTGGACATTTGGTTATTCTTCAACACTTTCTTGGTTTTAGAAACCCACAAGTTTCTTTTGATTTAGCCCTCCATCTCGGTACACTTGGAGCTGTCATTGTTGTTTATCGGCAAACACTCTGGGAACTTATCAAAAGTGGTGTATCTGTCCTGATCAAACTAGATTTCTATCGTTGTCCAATTCAGACTGTCTTGGACAACCCTGATTTAAAATTCGTTTGGTTTATTCTTATTGGGTCTATCCCTACTGGACTCATTGGCTTTCTGTTTCAAGATCAACTTGAATCATTGTTTAACCGACCAGAATGGGTTGCGCTTATGCTGATTATCACAGGGTTGATCCTTCAATTGCCTAGACTGCGCAAACAAAACAACAACCAAGCCCTGAAGGCTTGGCACACACCACTAATCGGTTTAGTTCAAGGAATGGCAATTATCCCCGGTATTTCAAGATCCGGGTCGACAATTTCGTTAGCACTTTTACTTGGAACTTCACCCGAAACGGCTGCAAAGTATTCCTTTCTGCTTTCCATTCCCGCTATTCTTGGAGCAGTCGCCCTGAAACTTAAAGATTTTACTGCTATATTTATATCCCCAACCAATATGGCAGTTAGCGTGCTGACATCATTTGTTATTGGCTGGTTGGCACTCCGGTTTTTGCTGTCAATATTAAATCGGGGTAAACTGTCAGTGTTTTCTTACTACTGCGTAATTATCGGTTTGTTGACTTTTGCCTGGTTGCGCATTTGAGATGTGATCCGAATACTNTATNAAATCGGTCAATACGGTGAAGTATCGANGGAACCTCCGTTACCAGTCTATATGGAAAGCNAACTGAGGAATTGATATATCTAGANCCGAAAAATGCTAACTATGTAAGGGGTNGCATATGAAAAACGTTGCTATTTTGGGGGCTAGTGATAATCCCAACCGCTATGCTCATCTNGCTCAGGTGANATTGCAGGAACAAGGTTATTTNGTTTATCCTATATCAAAGAGCGGGAAAGATATTTTGGGTGTCAGAGGGTATACTNGTCTTAATCAAGTTGACGAAAAGTTAGATACCATAACACTTTACTTGAACCCTATACATTTAATCGATGTGTTGGACGATATACTTGAAAAGAAACCAAGACGCGTGATTTTTAATCCTGGNACGGAATCGGAAACTNATATTAAAAGACTGGAGCAGGCTGATATTGTTGTGGAGCGAGCATGTACNCTGGTTTTATTATCCACTAACCANTTTGAGTTGATGTAAAAATNATANTGCNAAGTCTTGAGCCTTTGACTAGATAGTAGGCTTTTAAGTGGATTATGTGAGGCCCTTTCGGTGGATTATGTGNGNCTTTAAGAAAAAAACAACATANAATTTNACATNAGTGTATAATGGTATAATTTTGAAAAGCCAGATAATTTGGTGATGTCGATTTCTCCNTATTCGTATTATAGAATAGGAAGATCNTTATGAATTNAGTGANGGTTTTCCAGATTCTTCTCTGAATTAGGANTTTGGAANATTATTTGCCAATGTTGTTGTAACAATAAATACAGTTAGGAGGTAACAACAGATGAAANTTAGGGTACCAAGAATAGCCTTGATATGTATCAGTCTGATTTTTATGGGATTGGTGCTGCTTGTTCCGAGCTTTGCAATTAATTACGAAGAGCATCTTGTTGGNCTATGGAAGTTTGACGNAGGTTCGGGGAATAAAATAAAGGATTCCTCTGGCAATGGCCTTGAAGGAGGAATCGAAGGCAGCGGTAAATGGGTAGATGGCAGGTTTGGTA